>JBBRVJ010000082.1:0-15572 GCA_038246975.1 Rhodobacterales bacterium
GGTCACGAATTCGCCCTTGGCCAGAGTGGTCTTGCCGGGGCCCGCGGGGATGTCTGCGACGAGGCAATCCCGTTCGCCCCTTGGCCCCACGATCCGCGCCACCGCCTTTGCCGTCACCAGTCCCGGCACCGCATCGGCGGCCGGCGAGCCATTGCACAGATTTCCCGCCATCGTGGCGCGGCCCTGCACCTGGGTCGATCCGATCAACTCCACTCCCTCGACCACGCCCGGCCAAAGCACGCGAACGCCCGCGCTTTCAGCAAGTTCCGCGCCCGACACAGCCGCACCGATCCGGAATCCGCCCGCCTCGGGCGTAATCGCTCGCAGACCGGGGATATGCTTGATGTCGACGATCAGGGTCGGGTCGACGTTGCCAGCCTTGAGTTGCACCATGACATCGGTGCCGCCGGACAGGATACGGGTCAAACCCGGCTCCTGCGCCATCATCTCCGCCGCTTCCGAGGCCGTTGCAGGTCTGGCAAATCGCATGCGCTTCCCTCTCATGTCCATCTTGCAGAATCATGGTTGATCCGGCCCTGCTCAGCGGCTTTCAACAGGCAGGTGCAAGATCGCCTGACTGTCAGATTTGCGCGTCTTGACCGCAAGAGCAACGCGCAAACGCCGACGCATGCAAAGTAAACTCAACTTTCTCGCGCCTTGCATCCACACCAGAAGGAATGAGGTGCCCTTGGATTTCCAGATGCCTTGCTGGCGCGGCACGCCAGCCCGTTGCTGATGTCGATCTTTGATCTGCGCCTGTCTCGGGCCATCCCTTCGGTGCCAGCCCTCTGGATCGTGATAATGAACAATGATCGGCAACGGATCGGTCGCTACGACACGCGCGGGAGGTTCAAGCATTCTAAGAAGGATAAACCGGGGGATCAGACAATAAAAAACCCCGCAACCGATTAAGATTGCCGGGTTTTTTTTGGTATGCTGGTGCCCGGAAGAGGACTCGAACCTCCACGTCTTGCAACACTGGTACCTGAAACCAGCGCGTCTACCAATTCCGCCATCCGGGCAGTTGGGGCGATTTAGACCGCTGGTCTGGCACTGTCAACGGGTGTGCAGGAATTTTGTCACAGCATCGACGGCATGATTGCCGCTTGCTGGCGGGCGGCGTGAAAGTTATTCAGGACGTATACGCCAAGCGGCAAAGGGGTTTTCCATGAGCAGACTGGTCACGATCTTTGGCGGCTCGGGGTTTGTCGGACGCTACATCGCGCGCCGGTTGGCGAAAGAGGGATGGCGGGTGCGGGTTGCGGTGCGCCGCCCCAACGAGGCGCTGTTCGTGCGCCCCTACGGCACGCCGGGGCAGGTCGAACCGATGCTTTGCAACATCCGCGACGATGTCAGCGTTCGCGCGGCGACCCTGGGCGCGGATGCCGTAGTCAACTGTGTCGGCACGTTCGACAAGGCGGGGCGCAACAGCTTTACCGCCGTTCAGGCCGAAGGCGCGGCGCGGATCGCCCGGATCGCGGCAGAGTGTGGTGTAGGCCGGATGGTCCATATCTCGGCCATCGGGGCGTCGGTCACTTCGGCCAGCGCCTATTCGGTCAGCAAGGCCAAGGGCGAGGCTGCCGTGCTGGCGTCGATGCCGGGCGCGCTGATCCTGCGGCCTTCGGTGATTTTCGGCAACGAGGACGCGTTCTTCAACCGCTTTGCCGGGATGAGCCGAATGGGGCCGGTCCTGCCGGTGGTCGGCAGTGACACCAAATTCCAGCCGGTGTTCGTCGATGACGTGGCGCAGGCGGCGGTGATGGGCGTTCTGGGGCAGGCGCAGGGGATCTATGAGCTTGGCGGCCCGGAGGTCGATACATTCCGGGGGCTCATGATGCGGATGCTGCGGGTCATCCAGCGCCGCAAGATCATCATGAACCTGCCGTTCTGGGCGGCCGGGCTCATGGGGTGGGGGCTTGACCTTGGGTCGAAGCTGACCGGCGGGCTGGTCAAGAACGGGATGATCACCGCCGATCAGGTCAAATCCCTGCGGGTCGACAACGTGGTTTCCCAAGGGGCCAAGGGGTTCGCCGATCTTGGCATCACCCCCACTGCGATGGAGGCGGTACTGCCTGAATACCTTTGGCGCTATCGGCCATCGGGCCAGTATGCCGCCATCAAGGATTCGGCCAAGAACCTGCGCAAGTCCTGATCCGTGGGCGATCAGACACTGATTGCCGCCGTTCTGGGCCTGCTGGAAGGGCTGACCGAGTTCATTCCCGTGTCGTCCACCGGGCATCTTTTGCTCGCGGGGCACTTTCTCGGCTTTGAAAGTGCAGGGAAAACCTTCGAGGTCGTGATCCAGCTTGGTGCGGTTCTGGCGATCCTGACCCTGTATTTCACGCGGCTTTGGACGGTGTTTTCCACCGCAGGGCGCGATCCGGCGGCGATGCGGTTCATCGTGTCGGTCCTGCTTGCCTTTCTGCCCGCCGCCGTTGTGGGCGTTCTGGCGCATGACTTCATCAAGACCGTCCTGTTTGAATCGCCGCGCCTGATTGCAGTAATGCTGATCGTCGGCGGCGTGGTTCTGTTGGTGGTGGACCGATTGGCCCCCGTTCCACAGCACACAGACGCGATGGCGATCCCGTTCCGCAAGGCGCTGACCATCGGGGTGGCACAATGCCTCGCCATGGTGCCGGGGGTCAGCCGGTCGGGCGCAACGATCGTTGGCGCGTTGCTCTTGGGGGTCGAGAAACGCGCGGCGGCAGAGTTTTCGTTCTTTCTGTCGATGCCGACCATGGGCGCCGCCTTTGCCTATGATCTGTTCAAGAACCGCGATGTGCTGGATTTCTCTGCATTATCCGACATTGCGGTCGGGTTTGTCATGGCGTTCGTCACGGCGGTCTTTGTGGTCCGCTGGGTGCTGGGCTACGTCAGCCGACAGGGTTACGCGTTGTTCGGCTGGTGGCGAATCATCGTCGGATCGGTGGCTTTGGGTGCGCTTTGGCTGGGATATTGAGTATTTAGGGAATGATTGCTGACCTAAATCTGGCAGAATTTTTCCCAAAGCATACCATTCATCCGGGAAAACCCGAATATAGGTCAGCCATACTGCCTTTTATTCCAGCCTGACCCAAAGTAAGAAGACCTCCTAGGAACCCGATCGGGAGGCGTAGGTATGGCCACGCAACGCATGCTGAAATTCGTGACCCTGGACAAGGAAACGCCCGAGAAGCGCCCCCCGACCCTGCGCGCAAACGATTTCCACGAAATTTACCGCGAGTTCGCAGCGCAGAAGGCCGCCGAGCAATCCAGCCGGTGCAGCCAGTGCGGCGTGCCTTATTGCCAGACCCATTGCCCGCTGCACAACAACATCCCCGACTGGTTGCGACTGACCGCCGAGGGGCGGCTGCAGGAAGCCTATGAGCTGAGCCAGGCCACCAACACCTTTCCCGAAATCTGCGGCCGCATCTGCCCGCAGGACCGGCTGTGCGAAGGCAACTGCGTCATCGAACACTCGGGCCACGGCACCGTGACCATTGGAGCGGTCGAGAAATACATCACCGATACCGCTTGGGAAAACGGCTGGGTCAAACCGATCCGCCCCTATGCAGAACGCGGTGAAAGCGTTGGAATCATTGGCGCAGGGCCGGGCGGGTTGTCGGCGGCGGATGTGCTGCGGCGCAAGGGGGTGCAGGTCACGGTCTATGACCGCTATGACCGCGCGGGCGGATTGATGACCTATGGCATCCCCGGCTTCAAACTGGAAAAACCCGTTGTAATGCAACGGATAGCCCAGTTGGAGGATGGGGGCGTGCAGATGGTGCTGAACTGCCGGGTCGGCGAGGATCTGTCGTTCGACGCCATTCGCGGCCAGCACGACGCAGTGCTGATCGCGACCGGAGTTTATAAATCGCGCGACATCGCAGCCCCCGGCGTTGGCGCGCAAGGCATTGTCCCTGCATTGGAATTTCTGACGGCCAGCAACCGCAAATCCTTTGGCGACGAGGTCGAGGCGTTCGACAACGGCAGCCTGAATGCCGAAGGCAAGCGGGTGGTGGTCATCGGCGGCGGCGATACGGCGATGGATTGTGTGCGCACCGCCGTCCGGCAAGGGGCGGTTTCGGTCAAGTGCCTGTATCGGCGCGACAAAGCCAACATGCCGGGGTCGATGCGCGAAGTGCAGAACGCCGAGGAGGAAGGCGTCGAGTTCGTCTGGCTGACCGCCCCCAAGGGATTTACCGGCAACCCGGTGGACGGTGTGATGGTGCAGCGGATGCGTCTTGGCGACCCCGACGCCACGGGTCGCCAAGCCCCTGAGATCATTGAAGGTGCCGACTATATCGAGCCTGCCGATCTGGTCATTCAGGCGCTGGGGTTTGAACCCGAAGCCTTGCAAACCCTGTGGGGCGTGCCGGAATTGGCGGTCACCCGCTGGGGCACGATCAAGGCCGATTTCCGCACCCACGCGACCAGCCTGCCCGGCGTTTATGCGGCGGGCGACATCGTGCGGGGGGCAAGTCTGGTGGTCTGGGCGATCCGCGACGGGCGCGAAGCTGCCGAGGCGATGATGACCTATCTTGCCCAACCGACGGCGGTGGCGGCAGAATAGGGACGGCTGCCCGCCGCGCACCGCCTGTGCACCCCCTGTGCACCTTCTGTGCAGACGGACCGGCCGCGACAGATATGGGATTGGTCAGTGACGGTGACCTTTATACGAAAGCGGAAACTGTGATGAAATCTGCCATTCTTTTGTTGATGCTTGTGACCTTGTCACCCTTGTCCGCCTCGGCTGGGACGTGGACCGCGCCTGCGGAATGTGAAACATTCATGACCGTGCAGGCCCGCGAATGCCGGGTCAGCAACCATTACCGCTGTACCGGCGATGCGCCCGGAGATCAGTGGCGGGCGGATTTCGATCAGGACGGCATCTATTTTCAAAGCCGGATCAACCGCGAGGCGGAATGGGTCGAAAGCTTTGACCTGTTCCCCACCGTCAAACAGACGCTGGACCGAGGCGCGCTGGACCCTGCGTCGTTTTCGGACCTGTTGGCCACGGGGCGGGACAGTTTCATCTTCGATCTGTCCCGCGATGATGGCACGAACAGTTCGGTGCGCGGGCAGGACACGCTGACCGGCAAGACCTTTGTCATCGACGGCATCACCCTGTCGGAGACCGAGTTCGAATACGAGGAAACCGACCCCTCGGGCCAAATCCTGCGCCAGTCGCGGGGCCGCGAATACATTCACCCTGAATGGCGTCTGTTCTTTTCCGGACCTTCCGAGTGGTGGGACGGCAATGAATGGCTGCCGCTGGACGGCAGTCCGATGCAGTTCATCTTCCCCGGCGAACCCGGCTTTGCCGTGACCGAACCGCTGTTCGGCTGCGACCCGGTGTTGTCGCAACTTCCCCAATCCAGAAAGGCCCAGATCCATGACAACCTTTGACCAAACCTGGGTTGCCGCCGAAGAAGCCAAGCGCGCCTGGCTGGCCGAAAACGGGCTGTACCGTGCCGAGGATGAACATTCGTCGTGCGGCGTCGGTCTGGTGGTCGCGATTTCCGGCAAGCCCAGCCGCCGGGTAGTTGCGGCCGGAATTGACGCGCTGAAAGCCGTCTGGCATCGCGGGGCTGTCGATGCGGATGGCAAGACGGGCGACGGGGCGGGCATTCATGTGCAGATTCCGGCCCCGTTCTTTTACGACCAGATCCGCCAAACCGGGCACGAACCCGACAAGTCCAAGCTGATCGCCGTGGGTCAGGTGTTCCTGCCCCGCACCGACTTTGGCGCGCAGGAACTGTGCCGGACCATCGTTGAATCCGAGGTTCTGCGGATGGGCCACTACATCTATGGCTGGCGGCATGTGCCGGTCGATGTGTCGGTACTGGGCGACAAGGCCAACGCCACCCGGCCCGAAATCGAACAGATTCTGATCCGCAACGAAAAGGGCGTGGATGCGGATCAGTTCGAACGCGAGTTGTACATCATCCGCCGCCGCATCGAAAAGGCGGCGTTGGCGGCCCATATTCAGGGGCTGTATCTGTGCAGCCTGTCGTGCCGCAGCATCATCTACAAGGGCATGATGCTGGCCGAACAGGTGGCGGTCTTCTACCCCGACCTGATGGACGACCGGTTTGAGTCCGCCTTTGCGATCTATCATCAGCGCTATTCGACCAACACGTTTCCCCAGTGGTGGCTGGCCCAGCCGTTCCGCATGCTGGCCCATAACGGCGAGATCAACACGCTGAAAGGCAACGTCAACTGGATGCGCAGCCATGAGATTCGCATGGCGTCCAACAACTTTGGCGAGGCGGCAGAGGATATCAAGCCGATCATCCCGGCGGGCACGTCGGATTCGGGTGCGCTGGATGCGGTTTTCGAGGTGCTGGTCCGCTCGGGCCGGACGGCGCCGATGGCCAAGACCATGCTGGTGCCCGAAGCGTGGAGCAAGGCCACCACAGATATGCCGCAGGCGTGGGCCGACATGTATGCCTATTGCAACGCGGTGATGGAGCCGTGGGACGGGCCTGCGGCGCTGGCGATGACCGATGGCCGCTGGGTTTGCGGCGGGCTGGACCGCAACGGTTTGCGCCCGATGCGCTATGTGGTGACGGGAGACGGGTTGCTGATTGCGGGGTCCGAGGCGGGGATGGTGCCGGTGGATGAAACCACGGTGCGCGAAAAGGGCGCACTGGGTCCGGGGCAGATGATCGCGGTCGATATGGTGGACGGCAAGCTGTACCACGACACCGAGATGAAGGACCGTCTGGCCGCCGCCCAGCCTTATGGCCAGTGGATCGAAAAGGTCGTGAACCTGAACGATCTGCTGCGCGACGTGCCGGAAACCGCGCTGTTCAGCGGGGCCGAGTTGCGCAAACGCCAGATCGCTGCGGGCTATTCGGTCGAGGAGTTGGAGCAGATTCTGGCCCCGATGGCCGAAGACGGCAAGGAAATGATCGCCAGCATGGGCGATGACACGCCTGCCGCGGTGCTGTCGTCGATCTATCGGCCGCTGTCGCATTTCTTTCGGCAGAACTTCAGTCAAGTCACCAACCCGCCGATTGACTCGCTTCGCGAGGGCCGGGTGATGAGCCTGAAGACCCGGTTCGGCAACCTGCGCAACGTGCTGGACGAAAACTCCAGCCAGACCGAGATTCTGGTGCTGGAAAGCCCGTTCCTTGCCAATGCCGAATTCGACCTGATGGTGGGCCGGTTCGGCGCGCAGGTCGCGTTCATCGACTGCACCTTTGCGGTGGGCGCAGGGTTGGATGACCTGCGTCAGGGTCTGGAACGCATCCGCGCCGAGGCGGAGGATGCCGTGCGGTCGGGGGCGGGCCAGTTGATCCTGACGGATCAGCATCAGGGGCCTTCAAGCGTCGGGATGCCGATGATTCTGGCGACCAGTGCGGTGCATTCCTGGCTGACCCGCAAGGGCCTGCGCACCTTCTGTTCGATCAACGTGCGCTCGGCCGAATGTATCGACCCGCATTACTTTGCCGTGCTGATCAGTTCGGGTGCTACGACGGTCAACGCCTACCTCGCGCAGGATTCGATTGCCGACCGGGTGTCGCGCGGGTTGATCGACGGGCCGCTGACCGACGCGGTTCGCCGCTACCGCGATGCGGTGGACGCGGGGCTGCTGAAGATCATGTCCAAGATGGGGATTTCGGTGATTTCGTCCTATCGCGGCGGTCTGAATTTTGAAGCCGTGGGCTTGTCCCGCGCGATGGTGGCGGAATATTTCCCCGGAATGCACAGCCGTATCTCGGGCATCGGCGTGTCGGGCATCGAGCAGAAGCTGGAGGAAGTCCACGCGCGCGGCTGGCGGGGCGGGTCCGACGTGCTGCCTATCGGCGGCTTTTACAAGGCGCGGCGGTCGGGCGAGAAACACGCCTGGGAAGCGCAGACGATGCACCTGCTGCAAGCGGCCTGCGACCGGGCGAGTTATGACCTGTGGAAGCAGTATTCGGCGGCGTTGCGGGCCAATCCGCCGATCCACATCCGCGATCTGCTGGATATCAAAACCTTGGGCAAGCCCGTGCCGATTGAGGAAGTGGAATCCATCACCTCGATCCGCAAACGGTTCGTGACGCCGGGCATGTCGTTGGGCGCGCTTAGCCCCGAGGCGCACAAGACGCTGAACGTGGCGATGAACCGGATCGGGGCGAAGTCCGACTCTGGCGAGGGCGGCGAGGACCCGGCGCATTTCGTGCCCGAACCCAACGGCGACAACCCTAGCGCCAAGATCAAGCAGGTGGCCTCGGGCCGCTTTGGCGTGACGGCGGAGTATCTGAACGCCTGCGAGGAATTGGAAATCAAGGTGGCGCAGGGGGCCAAGCCCGGTGAGGGCGGACAGTTGCCGGGGATGAAGGTGACGGCCCTGATCGCGCGGTTGCGTCATTCAACGCCGGGGGTTTCGCTGATCAGCCCTCCGCCGCACCACGACATCTATTCCATCGAAGACCTCGCACAATTGATCTACGATCTGAAACAGATCAACCCGCGCGCCAAGGTGACGGTGAAGCTGGTGTCGCAGTCCGGCGTCGGCACCATCGCCGCCGGGGTGGCCAAGGCCAAGGCGGATATCATCCTGATTTCGGGGCACAACGGCGGCACCGGCGCGTCGCCCGGCACCTCGATCAAATACGCAGGGCTGCCATGGGAAATGGGCCTGACCGAAGCGCATCAGGTGCTGTCGATGAACAACCTGCGCGAACGGGTGACCCTGCGCACCGATGGCGGTTTGCGCACCGGGCGCGATATCGTGATGGCGGCGATGCTGGGGGCCGAGGAATACGGCATCGGCACCGCCGCGCTGATCGCGATGGGCTGCATCATGGTGCGTCAGTGTCAGTCAAACACCTGCCCGGTCGGCGTCTGTACCCAGAACGAGGCTTTGCGCGCCAAGTTTACCGGGTCGGCGGACAAGGTGGTGAACCTGATCACCTTTTACGCGCAGGAAGTGCGCGAGATTCTCGCCTCCATCGGCGCGCGCAGCATGGACGAGATCATCGGGCGGGCCGATTTGCTGACGCAGGTGTCGCGCGGTGCGGCACATCTGGACGACCTTGACCTGAACCCCCTGTTGATCAGTGTCGACAGCAACCGGCGCATCACCTACGACCGCAGCAAACCGCGCAATCATGTGCCCGACGCGCTGGATGCCGAGATTGTCAAGGACGGCGCGCGGTTCTTTGAAGATGGCGAAAAGATGCAACTGTCCTATGCCGTGCGCAACACGCACCGCACCATCGGCACGCGCGCCAGCAGCCATATCGTCAGGAAGTTCGGGATGCGCAACAGCCTGCAACCCGACCATCTGACGGTGAAACTGTCGGGGTCCTGTGGGCAATCGCTGGGCGCATTCGCGGTCAACGGGCTGAAGATCGAGGTGATGGGCGACGCAAACGACTATGTCGGCAAGGGTCTGTCGGGGGGGACCATCGTGGTGCGTCCGGACATGTCGTCACCGCTGGTGGCCGCCGAAAACACCATCATCGGCAACACGGTGCTGTATGGGGCGACGGACGGTTATCTGTTCGCCAGCGGGCGCGCGGGCGAGCGGTTCGCGGTCCGCAATTCGGGCGCAAAGGTGGTGGTCGAAGGCTGCGGTTCGAACGGGTGCGAATACATGACCGGCGGGGTGGCGGTGATCCTTGGCCGCATCGGGGCCAACTTTGGCGCGGGGATGACGGGGGGCATGGCCTATATCCACGACCCGCTGGGCGTGGCCGAGGATTTCGTGAACCCCGAATCGCTGGTGGTCTGCGGTCTGGGTCATCCGCATTGGGAGACGCAGTTGCGCGGCCTGATCGAACGGCACGTCAAGGAAACCGGCAGCCGCCATGGCGCGCGCATTCTGGCCGACTGGGCGGGGGAGCGGGCGAATTTCCTGCAAATCTGCCCCAAGGAAATGCTGGTCCATCTGGCGCATCCGTTGAGTGACGAGCCGTTGCGGGTTCCGGCGGAATGAGAAAGGCCCCTTCGGGGGTCTTTTTCATGGCCCCGCGCCGGATCGCCGGATCGCCGCAGGGCAGCCAAAGCCCGCCCTTTCGGCACCGGCCCTGATCTGGCGCAAGTCGGCGCAGCCCGTCCCGTGTCATACCCGCCCCGGACTTACACAGGAGAACGGGCATGTCGGATCTTATTGTCGTGGCGTTTGAAGACGACGCCACCGCCTTTGCGATGCGGGCGGAACTGGTCAAGCTGCAGACCGAATATCTGCTGGAGATGGAGGATGTCGTCGTGGTCACCCGGTCGCTCGACAACAAGGTGCAACTGCATCAGGTGGCCAACATGACCACCCTTGGGGCGGTCAGCGGCGGGTTCTGGGGGTTGTTCGTCGGGATGCTGTTCCTAAACCCGCTGCTGGGGGCTGCGGTCGGGGCCGGGGCGGGGGCGCTTTCGGGGGCCTACACCGACATCGGCATCAACGACGATTTCATGAAACGGCTGGCCGATACTTTCAAACCCGGTACGGCTGCGGTGTTTGTGCTGGTGCGCAAGATGACCGCCGACAAGGTGATCGAGCGTTTGACGGCGTTCCACGCCAAAGGCACCGTGTTGCAGACTTCGTTGACCAAGGATGACGAAAGCGCCCTGCGCGCGGCACTGGACCACCCGGCCCCCTTGGCATGAGGCGGGCAGCCGGGGCCGGGGCCTGCCCCGGTCACCGGCCGGGCCACCGTCAGGCGTCGGTAGCGCGGTCCGTCTCTGTCGGCTCTGTCGCTGTGTTGGCAGGGGGCGGGGTCGTCACGACCTCGGCGTCGCGTTCTACCTCGATCTTGACGCGGGTCAGCATTGCCGCAATCACCCCGATCACCGCGATCCACGGCGCGGTCAGCACCACGACACCCCCGGCCAATGCCCCCACCGTCATCGGCATTTCCAGCGTGAAATCATCCCCCGCCCGCACCCGCAGCGTGCGGATGTTGCCGTGGCGGATCAGTTCCTTGATCTTTTCAAGCAACTGACCCCCCGTCACCTCGATCTCTTCGAAAACCGTGCGGGTCGTCCTGGCTGTCTTGTCGTCCATCTGGGTTCCTTTCAACGTCTGCATCTTGCGTCACTTTAGCAGATCAGCTGCAGGCCAAGTTGCCGTGGATCAAACCGGGCAGGGATTTGCCGACCCGATCGGCAGAATCTATGACGCCTGCCCCGCCTCAATCCCCCCAGGTCGAGAACACGCAGGCATCCAGCCGGCCAGCACCATTGGCATGGACCTTGATGTAGCGATCGGACGACCAATGATAGATGTTGTTGATCCCCTTGCAGACGGAAACACTCAGATCCATGAACCCGTTCTTTACCACATCCTTGGTGTTCTCGACCCCTAAGAATCCCGAGGTTGACAGACCTACAGGTGTTGCAGCCGTCATGTTGACGCCCGACTTGCCGTCGCCATTGCTGCCAAGTTCATAAAGTTTGCCGCCGTAAACTCTGCCCGACAAATAGGTTCGCGTCCCGCCGTGCCCCGCTGGAATAAAGCGGATCACATCGTCGATCCCCCAGCCATCGACGCGGATCTGGAAGTTGATCAGATCGCCGTCCTGCGCGGGGATCTTGCTCATCCGCAAGAACAGGTTGCCGCCGCGATTCTCGAATTTCCACACCGGGGGCGAGTATTTCCAGCCCAGGTCGCCGCCGACCTTGCTGAGTTCCTGCCATTCGTAATAGACGCCCGCCCCTACGGCGAATGCGGCGGGGGTCGGCAGCAGAACAAACGATGGCGCAGTCGGGGAAAAGGTAAAATCGCCCATGAGGCCCTGCACGGCCTTCTTGGCGGTTTCGTTCGCCGCCCAGTTATCGCCGAACTTTGTCAACTTGGACAGGACGCCTGCGACGGTTGACCCCGACTTTGCCAGCGCGTCCACCTTCAATCCAAAAGCCAGCGCCCAGTCCAGCCCGTTCGATCCGATGGTGGTGAAGTCGCTGGCCGAATTCACCCCGGTCAACAGGCACACCGCATGCGCCGTTTCCGCCTGCAAGGTGATGCCAAGCCGCTTGCCGATCACCAGCGCCCGGATCGGCACCGGGCCTCCGCCCATGTTCCACAGGTTCAACTGATACACACCCACACCGGCAATCGCCGAAAACCCAAAACCTCCGCCAGCAAGACCCAACCACTTGTCCGAAAAATTCATCAAACCACCCGATTCCTGTTTCTTAACAGGCCAAGGGTATTTCGGCTGAAGGCATTTACCAAAGGAATAAATCGGCTAAGCCGGTCCTGCGGGGCGATTGCTTGACCCTGCGGGCCGCTTGATGCCAAAGCTGGCTGATGGCCCGGACTCCGCGCAAGAAACCCAATTCCAAAGCCCCCGCCGTGCCTTTGCGCAGGCGGGTGTTGCGCTGGTTTGCGCGGGGGGTGCTGGGGGTGGTGGGGTTCTATGCCGCGCTGATCCTGTTGTTCGCCGTCGTGCCGCCCCCCGGCAATCTGTATCAATGGTCGGAAAGCTGGCGGCTGGGCGGGGTTGAGCGCGACTGGGTGGCCTGGGACGACATGGCCCCGGCGGTGGGCCGCTCTGCCGTCGCGGCAGAGGATGCGAATTTCTGCCTGCACTGGGGGTTCGACATCGCCGCGATCCGGCTTGCGGTCGAAGAGGGCAGCAACCGGGGCGCGTCCACCATCAGCCAGCAGGTGGTCAAGAACGTGTTCCTGTGGCACGGGCGGTCTTATGTCCGCAAGGCGATGGAGGCGATCCTGACCCCGGCGGTGGAGTTGGTCTGGTCCAAGCGCCGTATCCTTGAGGTCTATCTGAACGTGGCCGAGTTCAGCGAAGGCGTGTTCGGCGTGCAGGCGGCGGCGCAGCACCACTTTGGCGTCGATGCCCGCGATCTGACGCCGACCCAAGCCGCGCGAATGGCCGCCGTGCTGCCCGACCCCAAGGGGCGCGATGCCGGCAACCCCAGCGATTTCGTGCGCAAACGGACCCGCAGCATCCTGTCGGGGGCCGAAACCATCGACACCGATGGTCGGGCTTCGTGCTTTCAACCCGCCGAATGATGCGCCCGATGCGATCTTGGTTGAATCTGCCGCCCCGTCGCGGCAAGACGGGTCAGCCCGTTGCAAGAGTGCCCTGACCGATGATCCGGCTTTATCATTTCCCGCTGTCCCCGTTTTGCCGCAAGGTGCGCCTGACGCTCGCCGAGAAGAAGCTGGAGGTCGAACTGATCGAAGAGCGTTATTGGGACCCTTCCGCCGAATTCCTGCGCCGCAACCCGGCGGGCAAGGTGCCGGTGCTGAAGATGGACAGCCGCGTTCTGGCGGAAAGCCAGGCGATCTGCGAGTATCTTGAGGAAACCGTGCCGACCCCCGCCCTGATGCCGCGCGATGCCGACGGGCGCTACGAGGTGCGCCGTTTGTGTGCGTGGTTCGATGACAAGTTTCATGCCGAAGTGACGTCGAAGCTGCTGTATGAACGGCTGAACAAGAAGGTCATGGGGCTGGGCTATCCCGACAGCAAGAACGTCAAGACAGGCGCGGCGCGGATCAAATACCATATCGACTATCTGGCAGGGCTGTTGGATCAGCGGCGCTGGATTGCGGGCGATGTGATGACGCTCGCCGATTTCACGGCCGCTGCCCACCTGTCTTGTCTGGACTATATCAGCGATGTGGACTGGCACCGCAACGCGACGGTCAAGGACTGGTACGCCAAGATCAAGTCGCGTCCCAGTTTTCGCACCCTTCTGGCCGATCAGGTGCCGGGCTTCCCGCCACCCGCGCATTACGCCGATCTGGATTTCTGATCCGCCGAAGCGGGGGCCAGCCCCCGCACCCCCGGGATACTTAGGGACAGAAAATGAGAACGCTGAAGGATCAGTTGCGCGAGCGGGCCATGGCCGAAGGGTTTGCGGCGATGGGGGTTTGTGCGCCGGACGCGGTGCCGCAGGCGGCGGGGCGGTTGCGCGCGTTTCTGGACGCGGGGTTTCACGGGCAGATGGGCTGGATTGCCGAGCGCGAGGCGTGGCGCGGGTCGGCAGCCGCCCTGTGGCCGCAGGCGCGGTCGGTCGTGATGTTTGCCGAGGTTTACACGCCTGACGCCGATCCGTTGGCCGTCCTGACGCTGCGCGACCGGGGGGCGGTTTCGGTCTATGCCCAAGGGCGCGATTACCACGATCTGGTGAAGCGGCGGCTGAAGCGGGTGGGCGGGTGGTTTGCCGGGGTGTCGGGGGCCGAGATCAAGGTGTTCGTCGATACTGCTCCGGTCATGGAAAAGCCTTTGGCGCAGGCGGCGGGGTTGGGCTGGCAGGGCAAGCATACCAATCTTGTCGGGCGCGATCTGGGGTCGTGGTTCTTTCTGGCCGCGATGTTCACCACGGCAGTGCTGGAGCCGGACGCAGCCGAGGTCGATCATTGCGGGACCTGCCGGGCTTGTCTGGACATCTGCCCCACGGCGGCGTTTCCCGCACCCTATCAGTTGGACGCGCGGCGCTGCATTTCCTATCTGACCATCGAGCACAAGGGGCCGGTTGATCCGGAATTGCGCAGGCTGATGGGCAACCGGATCTATGGCTGCGATGACTGTCTGGCGGTCTGCCCGTGGAACAAGTTTGCGCAAGCCGCCACAGAGATCGGCTATCAGCCGCATGTCGGCGCCCCTGAACTGGCGGAGTTGGCGCGGATGGACGACGCAGGGTTTCGCAGGCGGTTTGCAGGGTCGCCGATCAAGCGGATCGGGCGCGACCGGTTCGTGCGCAACGTGCTTTATGCGATCGGCAATTCCGGGATGCCGGAGTTGGGCGCGGTGGCGGCGGGGTTGGTGGGCGATGCCGATCCTGCGGTGGCCGATGCGGCGGTCTGGGCGGTCGGGCGGTTGTCGGCCTGACGCAGGGGGTCGCAGTCCCGTCCCGTCCGGGATGAGGGCCGCGCGCCATCGGATTGCCCGAATCACCGGCCATCACGATACGATGGGCGATATCCTGACCCCCGGAACACCCGGATTTCTGATCCTGCACCTCTTTGGTCTGGCCGTTCTGCTGAACGGCTGGACCTTTCTCGTGTTCGGCATCGACAAACGCCGCGCTGTCAAAGGCGAATGGCGGGTGCCCGAGGCCACGCTGCTGATGCTCGCCTTCATGGGGGGCTGGCTGGGGGCCAAGGCGGCGCAACGCTGGTTCCGGCACAAGACCCGCAAGCAGCCCTTCGCGACATTGCTGAACCTGATCGGGGGGATGCAGGTCGTGCTGGTGCTGGCGATTGCGGCGACGCCGATGCTGCGCGGGATGGATGGCACCACGGCGCTCGCCACAATCGCCTCGGCCCTCGCGCCCGAAGCTGAGCCGCCCGCCAGAACCCTGCCACGCAGGTTCGGGCCGGGCAGCGCCGATTGGTAGGGGCGGGGCGTCGCAGGGTTTGGCATCCGCGCCGAATCGGCGCAAGGTGCAGGTTCCAACCAACAGGAGAGACGCCATGACCAGACATCTGGCAGACCATCCCGGCACCGGCCAAGGCGGGCAACTGAAGCGCTATCTCGCGATTGCCCGGCAAACCGCCGACACGCGCTGGCCCAGCCTGTTCAGGCGGCCCACCCCCCCCGCAGGCAACCGGCGGCTGATCGAATTCCTGCGCATCGCGCGCGGCCGGACGGTTTAGGCGCGAACCGATCTGCAGGGCGTAGGGTGCGTGA
>JBBRVJ010000083.1:0-15543 GCA_038246975.1 Rhodobacterales bacterium
CGACAAGGCAGTGCCGCGCGGCGTGCCAATAACCTGGGGAGCCACCGAAAACACGCTGGGGAATGTCCAGGTGACCGCCGCCCCGGCGCTGGCGGCCAATATGTGGCGGCAGATCAGCAAGCCACTGGCAAACCGGGTGAAGAACCCGTTTGCGTTCGTCCCGCTTTCAATCAGCCTGCCGGTCGGCACACCCGCCGTCTGGCTGACTGTGCCCAGAATGTTGTTGGTGTCGAACACGCGCCGCCATGCGCCCCAAGTGCCGCTGTTGCGTGTCCGCACAAACTGATCGTCGGCGTTCGTGCGGATAAGGTGCTGCGCCAGATTGTTCGCGCTTATCGTGGCCCGCACGAACAGGGTGCCCTGCCCGCCGACATACCCCGATGGCAGATTGGCGGTGGTTGCCCCATCGACGCGGTACAGCCCCGAGGTCGTCACCGTGTCGCAGTCGGCCTGAATGTTGGTAATGCCGGTGCTGCCCAGCCCGAAATCCCCGACCTTCAGCAAACGCCCCGCCGTGGTGTCCGTGGCGGTCTGCGTGACGGCCGTGCCGGTGATGCCCGTGTTGATCACGGGCGAGGTCAGCGTCTTGGCGGACAGCGTCTCTGCCCCGGCCAGCGTCGCCAAAGTACCCGTGGTGGGCAGCGTGACCCCCGTGACGGCGGTGGTCGTCAGGGTCAGCGCGTGGTTGCCGGACCGTGTCAGGGTGGCCGCCGCGTCGTTGGCAACGCCGGTTCCCCCGTTTGCCGCGGGAATCACGGCCGTTCCGCTGATGCTGGTGTTGATGACGGGCGAGGTCAGGGTCTTGCCGGTCAGCGTCTCGACACCGGCCAGCGTGGCCAACGTGCCGGTAACGGGCAAGGCGACCGAGGTTGCAGCCGAAGTCGTCACGGTCAGCGCATGGTTGCCAGCCCGCGTCAGGGTCGCCCCGGCGCTGTTGGCTACACCCATGCCGCCACTCGCGGGCGACAGGGGCCCGGCAAGGCTGACGGCTCCTGTGCTGCGCGCGATAACAACCGCATTGGTATAACTCGCGCCATCCGCGCTGACCTTGATGGTGAAATCGTCGCTGCCCGTCGTGCCCATCTCGGCACGCCCCGAAAACCCGGTCTGAAACAGCAGACTGGCGGTGTCGGTCGCCGCGGCCTTGTTGACCTTGACCTGATGGCCTGCGCCCGCGTGGTTCAGCAACACCGCAGGCGACGAGACCGACAGCCGGTTGGTCGCATCCGGGGTCGCTGCGACCCCCAGTTGCGGCACGCGCAGCGGACCATCCGCCACGGTGACCCAAGTCGTGCCGTTGAAGGTCGCAATCGCCGCCTCGGCCTGCACATGGGCCCGCCACCCCGCCAGCGGCACGAAGAACGCCCACCCCGCCGCCTCGTACAGCGCCACCTGCCCGTCTCGCCCTGCCCAAAGCCCGGTGGCCCCCACCGCCACGATATGGCGCGCGCCCGCGGCCGGCGCGACGGGAGGCAGCGTCAGCGTCCGGTCACTGACCGCCAGTTGCACCATCACGTCCAGCAGCCGCAGCGCCTCGTTATGCGTCACATGCTTTTGCGCCTGCGCAGGCAGGATCAGCGGCAGCGACAGGATGGTCGATTGGTCGGGCATGAAATCCTCCGGGATGGCGTTGATCCGGAAGGCTAGGCAAAACCCCTCAACCCGCCGTTACCCCGCCGCGCGCAAGGATGCGCCCTAACGCAACGCCCTAGGCCTCGGGCAACAACGCCGCTTCGCGCCGTCCGCGCCATTCGGTCCAGGTGCTGATCGAAATCGCCCCGATGATCATCGCAGCCCCCGACAGAACGTACAGATCGACCGGCTCGCCGAACACCAGCGCGCCCAGCAGCGTGGCCCAGACGATCTGCAGGAACGTCACCGGCTGCGTCACGGCCAGTGGCGCTGCGGCAAAGGCCCGCGTCATGCAGTAATGCGCCGCAGTGCCCAACACCGCCGTCCCCGCCAGCAACCCGGCCTGCGCCCCCGTGATCGGCTGCCAAACCCACAGTGCCAGCGGCAGCAGCCCGATGGTGGCACTGACCGACAGCATCGATACCACCAGCCCTGCCGACACCAGCCCCGATAACCGCTTGGCGAACAGGTAACTGCCTGCAAAGAAGCAGGCCGCCGCCACCTGCGCCAGATGCCCGTCGGTGATCTCTCGCACACCGGGGCGCAGCACCACCACGGCCCCGCACAACGCGACGATGACACAGATGACCCGCACCCGGCTCAACCGCTCACCAAACACCAGAACTGCGCCCAGCATCACGACAACCGGGTTCAGATAGCCGATCGCCGTCACCTCGGCCACCGGCAGCCGCGCCATGGCGTAAAACCAGAAGATCACCGCGATTACATGCACCACGCCCCGCGCGCCAAACAGCCGCCACGCCCCCGCAGGCATCCCGTCCCGCGCCATCCGCACCAGTGCAGGCACCAGCAACGGCACCCCGAAGGCAAAACGCAGGAACGCCTGCTGTGCGGCAGGCAAATCGGTCCCGATATAGCGCACGATCCCGGTCAGACAGACGAAACACAGCCCGCAAGCCAGCATCCACAACGCCCCCTCGACGGGACGACCCCTATCACTTTGCACAGCCATGCCGGGAAATGACCGCAAGGCACCGGCAAAGACAACCCCCATTCCAGCTGGCGAAAATATCCTCGGGGGGTGAATTGGCCGCAGGCCAAGAGGGGGGCAGAAAGCCCCCCTACCCCAACGCCAGACCCAGCGCGATCGCCCACATCGTCATCCCGACCCCTGCCTCCAGCACTACCCAGGCGCGCGGATTGGCAAATACCGGGGCCAGCAACCGCGCGCCAAACCCCAGCACCGCAAAGAAACTCAGAGACCCGAACGCCGCCGCCACGCCGAACGCCGCCTGCCACGGCACATATTGCGCCGAGATCGACCCCATCAGGATCAGCGTATCCAGATAGACATGCGGATTGGCCCAGGTCAGCACCAGACAGGTGGCAATCACCCGGCCCAACGGTTGCGAGGCCCCCGCACTCGGCTGCAACGCCGCCCCGCCGCGCGCCGCCGCGCGGAACCGCATGGCACCATAAACCAGCAGAAACGCCACCCCCGCCCAGCGCATCACATCACCCAGCCAGGGCAGCGCCCCGGACACCACCCCGAACCCCGCCACCCCGGCGGCAATCAGCACTGCATCCGACATCCCGCAGACCGCCACAACCCAGCCGACATGCTCGCGCCGCAACCCTTGCCGCAACACAAAGGCGTTCTGCGCCCCGATGGCAAGGATCAGGCTCAGCGCCACCAGATAGCCATGCAGCGCTGCCTCAAACATGCCCGCCTCCAACCCGCTCCCCCCATAGATTCCACCTGCGACCGGCACACCGCTCGACACGCCCTTGCACTGGCAATTCGCCCGCCTGACCGCGCCGGTGCTGGCACCCCTGACGCAGGCGATCCGCAATGCTGCCGCAAAATGGCTTGTGCCGCCCCCACAGGCTAAACCAGAGCCAGACTGATCCGGCGGTTCTGCCGGCCCTTCTTCTCGATCCGCCCGATGGCGACCCGGCCGATTTCTCCGGTCCGCACCACATGCGTCCCGCCGCAGGGTTGCAGGTCGATCCGCGCCGCCCCGGCCCCGATACCGATCAGCCGCACCTGACCCTGCCCGCGCGGCGGGGCTACACGCAGGGTTTTCACCAACCCCGGATTGGCGTCCAGTTCCGCCTCGGTGATCCAGCTTTCGGTCACTTCCAGATCGGCGTCGATCATCCGGTTCAACGCCGCATCCAGCGCCGCGATATCGGCAGGCGGGTCTTCCATGTCGAAATCCAGACGGCTGCGGTCCGCGCCGATCTGGCCCCCGGTGACTGGTAAGGGGATCACCACCGACAACAGATGCAGCGCCGTGTGCATCCGCATCAACCGATGCCGCCGTTCCCAGTCAAGGCTTTGCACCACCGCAGCACCCACCCCCGGCAACCGCACAGGCTCGGCAGGCACCAGCGCCACCAGATTGCCCTCGACCTTGACCGCCGTGGCGATACTGACCCGGCCACCCTCCCAGGTCAGATACCCGCTGTCGCCCGGCTGCCCGCCGCCCGTCGCATAGAACACCGAACGGTCGACCACGATGCCCCCCTCGGGCGTGTGGGCGGTCACAACGGCGTCGCAGCGTGCAAGGTAGGGGTCGGATCGGAACAGCAGGTCGGTCATATGCGGGGCACCTTGGTTGGATTTTGGTCAAGCGGGGCAGGGATCGCGACCGGGCGCAGCGGGTCGGGGCCTGCGTCCGACCCGGCGGGCAACGGCCCCAGCAAAGCCGCCACCGCCGCTTCGTGGGCCGCAAGCTCTGCCGTGCCAAGCGCCAGCGTCGCCTCGACTTCCGCCTGTTTCGCCAGGAAATCGCGCTGCGCATTGGTGAACAGCACCCCCTCGGCGGCAAAGCGTTGGGCGATCTGATGGTTGATCTCGGACCGTACCGACAAGTTGAAATTCACATCGCGCAGGATGGCGCGGATTTCGAACTGCATCGCCTCGCCGGTGAACCCCATCAACAGCACCAGCGGTGGCGGGTTCAACACGGCCAAGGGCTGCGCCTCGGCAATCTCGCGCAGGATGCGCGCCACCTTGCGGCTGTCAGAGGTCAACGGCACCGTCACCGGCACGATCAGCCGCCCCGACAGGTTGTACCGCGTCCAGTTGGTCACGCGCCCCGCCACCAGATCGGTGTTGGGCACGATCACGTCGCTGCGGTCAAAGGTCTGGATGCGGGTCGACCGGACCGAGATCGACTTGACGATCCCCTGCACGCCGCCGACTTCGATCCAGTCGCCCTCCGACACCGGACGCTCGATCAGCAGAATGATGCCGGACACAAAATTCGACACGATGTTCTGCAAGCCAAATCCGATGCCGACCGACAGGGCACCGGCGACGATGGCCAGTCCCGACAGGTCGATCCCGGTCGAATTGATCGCAATCAGTGCCGCCAGAAAGATGCCGACATAGCCAAGACCCGATACGATGGCATTCTGCCCGCCCTGATCCAGCCCGGTTCGAGGCAGCACGGTAGTTTTCAGCGCCCCCTGAAACAGCCGGGTCAAGCCGTAGCCAAGGCCGAAAATCACGCCGAACCACAGGAAATCGGTCGGCGAAACCTTGGTCTCGCCCAGCGTGAAGCCTTCGCGGAACTTGGTCCACAACTCGAGAATATCGGCCGTCCGCGCGCCCCAGATCAGCGCGAACAGCGGCAGCGTCGCCAGCGTCAGCACGAATCCCGCCAGCACCGGCACCAACGCATCGGATTCGTCGATAGCCGACCGAATGACCAGCGCATAGATGTCGCTGATCAGCCGCTGCAACACGAACAACAACCCGACCAGCCCCAGCGAAAAGATTGCCGGAAAGACCATCGCGACGGCAGCCGACACATACCCAACCGCCGCCAGAAGCGGCCCGGCGATCCCGATTACCATGGCCGCACTCGCCAGCAGGCTGATCATCCGCACGCTGAAACTGCGCTGCTCGTCGCTGGATTCGGCTTGCGCATGGCCGCGCATCACCTGCCCCATCCGAAACAGCAACAGCCCGGCAATCACGATGATCGGAAAGGTCAGAACCGATGTCGCCGCCTCGGACAGCACCACCTGGTCCGCCGCGGTGCGGCGCAGCGCATCAAAGCCCAGCAGAACCCCGAACGACGACGCGATGAACCGCCCGCCTGCCCGCCGCTCGGACGCGCCCAAGAGCGCCGTCCCCTGTTCGCCCCTTCGCGGATGGGTCGACGGAAAGACCCGCCCGCCCAGCCAGATCGACGCAAAGACCGTGAACCCCACTGCAGGCAGCGTCCCGACGATGACCTTCCCGATGACGCCCAGCATCGCCGTCTGTTCCAATGCCACCGACAGCGCCTCGACCCCCAGCGTCGGCACGATGATCAGACCCAGCGAGGCCAGAAATTCCCAGATCCGCCGCCCCCGCGCGGTCGATTCGCCGCGCAGCCGGTTGACCTGCGCATCAATGAACGACCGCCCGCGCCACAGCACCAGCCCGGCAAACAGCAGCGCCAGAATGACCAGCGGCAGGTTGTCGGCGAATTTCGCGCGCGCCGCAGGGTCCGCCGCCTTGGCCGCAGTCTCCGCGTAGAGCGTCACCGCGACATCCGACGCGGCGACGACCCCGGCAGGCCAGTTGGCCGGGTTGATCGGCGCGGGCCAGAGCCGCAGCAACTCGTCCGCCTGCCGGTCGCGCAGCATCCGGTCAATCTCGCGGATCAGGCCATCGGCGCGGCGATAGGCTTCCTCTGCAGCAATGCCGGGGGCTTGCAGGCGCACAAGTTGGTCGGTCAACTCACTGCGGCGCTTGGCAATTTCCTCGGCCTCGGCCTCGCCTTCGACCGGCGCGGCGCCTAACGCCGCGATCTGGGTGCGCAGCGTGGCGATCCGCGCCGCGTTGGCGTTTTCTGCTCCCAGGAACGCCTCGCGCCAGTCGACCAGTTGCGACCGCAGATGCTCCAACGCCACCGACGTGCTGCCATTGTCGCCAATTGCCGCCTCGGCCCGCACCGCCATCTTTTCCCAGGCGGCAAAGTCCAGCGTGGCGGGGGCCTGCGCCACATCTGTTGTCGAAAACGCGGTGCCGTTGACCGGGCCTTGCGCGGGAATCGTCGGCGGAACCCCCGCCTCTGCACGGCGCGGCGGCACCAGAGCGCCGGTGCCATCCACGCTTTGCCCCGGCGGAGCCTCGACAACCGTCTGCGCCAGCCCCGCCCCGGCCAGCGCCAGCGCCGCGATCAGTGCGATCGCCCGGAACCCCCGGCCCAGCACGCCGGGCGCCTGCGTCATGCGTCCTCGAACACAGTCGGAATGGCTCGCGGACCACGGTCCATCCAGTCTGGCACCGGCAATCCCTTTTCCTTGAGAAACGCGGGGTTATACAGTTTCGACTGATAGCGGTTGCCGTAATCGCACAGGATGGTGACGATGGTGTGCCCCGGCCCCATGTCCTGCGCCATCCGCATGGCCCCGGCGATGTTGATGCCCGATGAGCCGCCCATGCACAGCCCCTCATCCGCCAGCAGATCGAACACCAGCGGCAACGCCTCGGCATCTGGAATCCGATAGCTGTAATCGGGGGTGAAGCCTTCGAGGTTCGCCGTGATCCGCCCTTGCCCGATGCCTTCGGTGATCGAGGTGCCGGGGCTGTCCAGCTTGCCGGTGGTGTAGAACGAATACAACGCCGCCCCCTCGGGATCGGCCAGCCCGATCTTGACGCCCTTTGGCTGCAACGCCATACCGACCCCGGCCAGCGTCCCCCCCGACCCTACGGCACAGATGAAGCCGTCAACCCGGCCCTCGGTCTGTTCCCAGATTTCAGGCCCGGTCATTTCGATATGAGCCTGACGGTTTGCAACGTTGTCGAATTGATTGGCCCAGACCGCGCCGTTCGGCTCGGTCCGGGCCAAAGCCTCGGCCAGACGGCCCGAATAGCGGACATAGTTGTTGGGGTTCTTGTAGGGGGCGGCCGGCACCTGCACCAACTCGGCCCCCGCAAGGCGGATCATGTCCTTCTTTTCCTGACTTTGGGTTTCAGGAATGACGATCACCGTGCGAAACCCCATTGACGCGCCCACCAACGCGAGACCGATTCCGGTGTTACCGGCAGTCCCCTCGACAATCGTGCCACCCGGCTTCAACGTACCGCGCGCCACGGCATCGCGGATGATATAGAGCGCGGCACGGTCCTTGACGGACTGGCCGGGGTTCAGGAACTCGCACTTGCCCAGAATGGTGCAGCCCGTCACCTCGGACGCCCGGTTCAGCTTCAGAAGCGGCGTGTTGCCGATTGTTTCAGCCAGATCACCGTAAATCCGCATGGGGGACATCCTTTTCTCTGGTGTCCAGCTTTAGGCGGACAGCAGCCCAAACTCAAGAACCCCGCCCGCCGATCCCGAAGGCAGAAAAATTTTCGCCGAAAATTTTTCGCGCCACCGCCCGACCGTTACGCAGAAACCAGCATCCCGTCGGCCTTGAGGCTGGCATAGCTTTCGTTCAGCGACAGGGTGGCCCGCTCGATCAACACGTCGATCTCGTCCGGGGTGATGACCAATGGCGGCGAGATGATCATCCGGTCGCCGACATGGCGCATCACCAGATTGTTGGCAAAGCACCGCTCGCGCGTGCGGTAGCCTACGGTGCCTGCATCCGACGCAAACCGCGCCCGTTTCGCCTTGTCAGGCGTCAGTGCAATCGACCCCATCAAACCCACCAGTTGAACCTCTCCCACCATCGGATGATCGGCCAGCGCGTGCCAGCGTTCTGCCAGATAGGGGTGTGCCACGTTGCGCACATGATCAATGATATGCTCTTCCTGCAGGATCCGCAGGTTTTCCAACGCGACGGCCGCCGCCACCGGATGCGCGGAATAGGTATAGCCGTGGTTGAACTCGCCGCCATCGGCGATCACCTTCGCTACTTTGTCACTGACGATCGACCCACCGATCGGCTGATAGCCCGACGATAACCCCTTGGCGATGGTCATGATGTCAGGGCGAATGCCAAAGGTTTCCGACCCGAACCAGTTGCCGGTCCGCCCAAAGCCCGTGATCACCTCATCCGCGATCAGCAGGATGCCATACTTGTCGACGATGCGCTGAATTTCGGGCCAATAGGTCGATGGCGGCACGATCACGCCGCCCGCGCCCTGAATGGGCTCGCCAATGAACGCCGCCACCTGATCGACCCCCAGATCAAGGATCATCTTTTCCAACTGCTGCGCCCGCTCCAGCCCGAACGCTTCGGGCGTCAAGTCGCCGCCCTGCGCCCACCAGTTCGGCTCGTCGATATGCACGATGCCCGAAATCTTGCCGCCATGGGCGTGGATGCCGCTCATCCCGCCCAGACTGCCGCCGCCCAGGGTCGAGCCGTGATAGCCGTTCTTGCGCCCGATGATGATCCGCTTTTCCGACTGCCCCTTCACATCCCAATAGCGCCGCACAAGGCGGATGTTGGTATCGTTCGCCTCGGACCCCGATCCGGCAAAGAACAGATGGTTCAGATCGCCCGGTGCCAGTTCGGCGATCTTGGCTGCCAAGGCAATGGCCGGAATATGCGTGGTCTGGAAGAAGGTGTTGTAATAGCTCAACTCCTCCATCTGCCGCGCCGCCACTTCAGCCAGTTCGCGCCGCCCATAGCCGATGTTCACGCACCACAGCCCCGCCATTGCGTCGATGATCCGGTTGCCTTCGCTGTCGTTCAGCCAGACGCCTTTGGCCCGCGTGATGATCCGCGCGCCCTTTTTCTCCAACGCGTTGGCATCGGTGAACGGGTGCATGTGATGCGCCGCATCCAGCGCCTGCAATTCCGCCGTGGGCAGATGGTTGGTGATCTTGTTCATGGGGAAACCCTCGCTGGAATCGGGGCGCAAGGGTAAGACCCGACGCGGCCTCTTCATAATATGATCAAATTGCGCGAGGTTCAAGAAATTTGATCAAATCTCGCCGCGCGCCAGCGCCAGTTGCACCTGATCGACGCCCTGCGCGATGTCGCGCCGGATCGCGCGGGCCAGGCCTGCGGCGTCGCCCGCCCGCATCGCCGCCAGCGCCTGTTCGTGCCCGTCGGGCAATCCTTCGGCCGCCGCGCAGACCACCCGCAGCGATGGCCCGAACCGCAGCCACAACGACCGCGCCATATCGACCAGCACCGCCGCCCCCGACACTTCGTAAAGCGCAAAGTGGAAGGCATGGTTCGCCTCCAGATAGGCGTTCACCGCCCCCGCCCGGATCGCGCGGTTCACTTCGCCGTCAATCGCCTCCAGGCGCTTGATCAGCGAAGGCGTCAGCGCCGGGCAGGCCATTTCCGCCAGTTTCGGCTCGATCGTCAGCCGCGCAAAGGCCACCTGCTCCAGCAAACCGGGCGTCAGATGCGGCACCGTCACGCGGCGGTTGCCTTGCGGCAGCAAGGCACCCTCTGCCGTCAACCGCCGGATCGCCTCGCGCACCGGCGTCATCCCCGCCCCCAGATCGGTGATCAGCCCCTGAATCGTCACCGGCTGACCGGGCTGCAACAGCCCGAACAGGATCATGTCGCGCAACCGCGCGTAAGTGACCTCGTGGGTCGGTATCTTTCGCAGATCGTTCATCAGGGGCCCTCGCACGACGCCCTTTATGACCACACCGCCCCCGCAATCAAGCCGATTGCGCGGGTTGGTCTGCAGCAGGCCAACCTCTACCCCGCGTCCGGGCAAAGCCGCCGCCGCCCCTGGCAGTCCCCAATGGCGCTGCGCTGTCTGCAACGCGCATCCCACACGCCGCTGACGGCGACGCCCCGTGATCAGCCCTTGACGATGGCCCAAGCCCCGGCGCACAAAATTCCAGACAGGAACGGAGCATCCCATGGCCATCACCTCAGCCCACACCGCCCGCCCCCCCCGCATCCGCCACGGCATGGTCGGTGGCGGGCGCGGCGCGTTCATCGGTGCCGTCCACCGCATCGCGGCGCGGCTCGACGACCAGTATGAACTCGTAGCAGGCGCGTTCTCTTCCGACCCCGACCGCGCCGCAGCCTCCGCCACCGACCTCGGCGTCGCGCGCAGCTACGGCAGCTTTGCCGAAATGGCCGCCCGCGAGCAGCGCCGCAAGGATGGGATCGAGGCGGTGGCCATCGTCACCCCGAACCACATGCACGCCCCCGTCGCGATGCAGTTCGTCAAACGCGGCATCCATGTGATCTGCGACAAACCGCTGACCGGCAGCCTGCCCGAGGCAAAACGTCTGGCCAAAGCCGCCGAAGAGTCGGGCGTGATCTTCGTTCTGACCCACAACTACACCGGCTATCCGATGATCCGGCAAGCCAAAGCGATGGTGGACGCAGGCGATCTGGGCGACATCCGCGTCGTGCAGGTCGAATATGCGCAGGACTGGTTGTCCGAACCGATCGAGGCGTCGGGTCAGAAACAAGCCGACTGGCGCACCGACCCCGCCCGCACCGGGGCGGGCGGCTCCACCGGCGACATCGGCACCCATGCCTTCAACCTCGCCAATTTCGTGACAAGCCTGACGCTGGAAAGCCTCGCCGCCGACCTGCAATCCTTCGTGCCAGGGCGGCGTGTCGATGATAACGGCCATGTGATGCTGCGCTATACCTCGGGCGCGCGGGGAATGCTGTGGTGCAGTCAGGTCGCGGCGGGCTGCGAAAACGCGCTGCGCCTGCGGGTGTTCGGCACCAAGGCGGGCATCGAATGGGCGCAAGAGGACCCGAATTACCTCTGGGTAACACCCCTCGGCGCGCCCCGCTACCGCATCACGCGCGGCGGCGCCGGATCAGGCCCTGACGCCGCCCGGATGACCCGAGTGCCCCCCGGCCACCCCGAAGGCTATCTCGAAGGCTTCGCCAACATCTACGCCGAAGCCGCCCGCGCCATCATCGCCCGTCGCGACGGAACCCCGCTCGACCCCGCCGTCACTTTCCCCGGCCTGAAAGAGGGCCTCGAAGGCGTCGCCTTCGTCGACGCCTGCGTCAGGTCATCAAAGCGGAATGCTGGCTGGGTGACTCTGGCCCTGTAAATCCAAAGCCTCGACCTCTTCCCCCTCATTTTCTGTCAATAAATATCCCACGGGGGTGCGGGGGTGTGAAACCCCCGCTCCGCCCTCAGACCCCCGCTCCGCCCTCAAACCTCGCGCAATCGCGCCCGCTCGCGCTGCAACCACAGCGCGGTCAGGATCAACGGCGCGTTCGCCACCTCGCCGGACCCGACCAGCGCCATCAGATCGTCAAACCCGATCAGATGGCCGCGAATATCCTCGGCCTCGCCATCGACGCCAAACACCCCCGCTGCGGTATCGGGCAAATCAACCAGCGCCACATAGGAATACAGATACTCCGACACGCCCCCCGGGCTTGGATAATACTGTGCGACCGCCAACAGCGCGTCCAGCACCAGCCCCGCCTCCTCGACCGCCTCGCGGCGGGCACAATCCTCGGGACCCTCGCCGGGGTCGATCCGGCCCGCAATCGCCTCGATCAGCCACGGTTGGCCATCGCCCCGCGCGTAGGGACCGGCGCGGAACTGCTCGATCACCAGAACCCGGTCGCGCACCGGATCGTAGGGCAACACCGTCACCGCATCGCCCGAGATGAACACCGCCCGCGTCACCTGCGGGCTCATCGTGCCGTCAAAGCGGCGGAACGCCAGATCGTATTCCTCGACCGCAAAGAAACAGGCATAGGGCTGCCGCGCTGCGCCCACCGCCACATCCCCCGGCCCGGCCTCAAACCGTAACGACACCGGCGCCGCTTGCCCCGCCCGCACCCGCGACGCACCCCGCACCATCATCGACCCATAGCGCGCGGCCACCGCCCCGGAATCCGCCACGCCAAACTGCGCCATGAAGTCGCCAGCCGTCGCCACCGCTGCCGCGCCAAACCGCGCGACCCAGTCTGACAGCATCCAGACCGCCCCCGAATGCACCGGGTCCACCGCGCGAAACATCCGCGCCGTGACTTGCCCGCCTGCAACCTGGACCGCGGTCCCCTGAGCGTCACAGCGAAAGCCGCTCTCATAAAACGCCACCCGGTCAGCTTCTGCCGCGCTCAACCCGCGCGCCAGAACCCCCTCCGCCCGGCCGCCCGCCAGCGGCATCAACAGTGGATAGGCCGCCCCGTCGGCCCAATACGCCGCAAACCCCTCGGCAACCGCCGGGGCAACCGCCACATCCCGCCCCACCACTACCCGCAACAACGGCGCGTGGCACAGCGTCCCGTAAAAGAAGAAATCGGCCATCCTCAGGCCCAGCGCCGCCCGGCAAGTTCGGTCAGAACCCCGCCGATCAACCCGCCCACCACCACGATCCCGATGAATTCAGCCGACAGCATCAACCTGCCGTATTGCACCATCAGGTCGAACACGCTCAGCACGGCGTCCATCGGGCCGTCATACATCATCTTGGTGGACCGCACGACCATCTCGTAGATCGACCAGCCCAGCGCGGTCCAGAACACCACCGCCACGCCGGTGCTGATCCCGTTGCCAAAGGCCGCCATCACACTATTGCCGGTCTGCCGCCCCATGATCAGCCAGCCGCACAGAAAGCCTGCGATGGCCGCACTTTCCTCCAGCCAAGCGACCTGCGTGCCGTCGGGCAGGGTCGGAATATAGGTCAAGGCTGCAAAATAGCCGACCAACGCGAATATCGTCGCAGCAACCAGTCGCGCGGCAGTCGGCATCTTGAACCCCTTAAGTGCGGTGAGTCACCGTGATCTGTGTCACGTCACAGTTGCCACCCTGAAACGCCCCCGCACAAGAGGTCAGATAGAAATCCCACATCCGGCGAAACCGTTCGTCAAATCCCAGACCCTGTACTTCGGCCCACCGCGTGTTGAACGTCCCGTGCCAACGGCGCAGGGTCTGGCTGTAGCTTGGGCCAAACTCGACCGACCGCAGCACGGTCAACCCAGCGCGTTCGACCTCGGCGCGCAACGCGGCCTGCGAAGGCAACATGCCACCCGGAAAGATGTATTTCTGAATGAAATCAACACCCTTGCGATAGGTCTCGAACCGCTTGTCCTGTACGGTGATGATCTGCAACGTCGCATTGCGTCCGGGGCGCAGGCGCTGGCGCAACTGCTCGAAATACACGGGCCAGTATTTCTCGCCCACCGCCTCGAACATCTCGATGCTGGCGATGCCGTCGTAAATCCCGCTTTCGTCGCGGTAATCCTGCATCTTGATCGTCACCCGGTCCGACAACCCCGCCGCCGCAATCCGCGCCACCGAGTAATCGTACTGCGCCTGACTGATGGTCAACCCCGTGACAAGCAAGCCGCGCTCCTTGGCGGCATATTCGGCAAACCCGCCCCAGCCGCAGCCGATTTCAAGCACATGATCGCCGGGAACCGCGCCCATCTGGTCAACCATGCTGGCGTATTTCAGGGTCTGCGCCCGCTCCAGACTTTCCTGCCCGGTGTCGAACAGCGCGCTGGAATAAGTCATCGTCTCGTCGAGCCACAGCCCGTAGAACTCGTTCCCCAGATCGTAATGATGGGCGATGTTCTTGCGCGCCTGCGCCTTGGAGTTTGACCGCAGCCAGAACCGCAGCCGCTCGTACGCCCGCACCAGGGCCTGCCCCTGGAACCCGTCATACACGCCGTCATTGTCGTGATGCACCAGATCCATCAGCGCCTGCAGATCGGGGGTGGTCCACCAGCCGTCCAGATAGGCCTCGCAGAAGCCCAGATCGCCCTCGCGGATCAGCCGCGCAAACAGGTCGGTGTTATGGATGTGGATCGTCGCGACCGGCCCCGGCCCCTTGCCTTGGGCGCGAAACAGCCGCCCGCCGGGCAGGGTGAACTCCAGCCTCCCGTTCTCCAGCGAACAGGCCACGTCGAACACGGCGGCAAAATAGCGTGGCAGGCCGGTCTGGCCCTTGGTAGTGGTCAGTGGTGTCATCTGGTCCCCGAACGTCGTCGTGTTGTTCATTGTTGTTGCCCCGTTTCCGCGTATTCTCAAGCATTTCGTTGTGCATAGGCCGCAAGCGCCCGCGTGCGGCCCACGGCCAGATCAATCAGCGGCGCTGGATAGGCCGCATTTGCCGATAGCCCCCAGCGGCGCGGCACGGCGTCAAAGTACGAAGCCGCCTCGGCCCCCGGCCGCGCGCTCAACTCTGCGATGAACCGGCGGCGGTAGTGCATGTCGGGATCAAACTTCTCGGCCTGCGTCGATGGGTTGAACACCCGAAAATAAGGCGCCGCGTCCGGCCCCGACCCTGCCACCCATTGCCAGCCCAACGCGTTCGACGCCGGGTCCCAGTCGGTCAGACAGTCCGCAAACCAGTCGAGGCCCACCTTCCAGTGCGTCATCAGATGCTTGGTCAGGTAGCTGCCGACGATCATCCGCGCCCGGTTGTGCATCGTTCCGGTCACGTACATCTGCCGCATTGCCGCGTCGACAAACGGCTCGCCGGTCATGCCGCGTCGCCATACCTCGGCATCCGGATTGTCGCCGCGCCATGCAAACGTATCCCATTCGGGTTTCCAGTTGCCGGTCGCAATCTGGGGCGTGTGGTGCAGCAGGTGATAGGCAAACTCGCGCCAGACCAACTCCTTGAGGAAATGTTCCGCCCCCGCCGCGCCTTCCTCCATCGCCCGCCATCCGGCATGCCAAATCTGGCGCGGCCCGATTTCGCCGTAAGTCAGGTTCTCGGACAGGCCCGAGGTGGCAACCTCCGCAGGAAAATCGCGCCGTTCCTTGTAACCTTGCACTGGTCTGCCCAGAAACCGCCCCAGCCGCGCCAGTGCCGCTTCTTCCCCAACCGTCTGATACGGCAGCACAACTGCCGCCCCCCGGTCCATCGCCGCGCCCATCCGCCAGTCGTCCAGCCTGTCGCCATCAGGCCAGACAGCAGGCACGCGCAAGCGGCCCGGTGCCACCAGACACGGCCCCACGGCCCGGTCGCGCACGGCCTTCCAGAACGGCGTGTAAACCCGGTAAAACCCGCCCTGCCCCGTCTCGACCGTCCAGGGTTCATGCAGCAACCGTCCCGGATGGCTGACCGCTTCCACCCC
>JBBRVJ010000084.1:0-15510 GCA_038246975.1 Rhodobacterales bacterium
CCCGCCGTGACGACAGATCCCGTCCCCGACCCTGCCGAACTTGCCCGCCTGATGCAGGTGGCCGCGCTGCAATGGCAGGCTGAAGTGCAAACCCTCGTCGCTCTGATCCACGGCATCCCGCAACCACAGGATGAACCCCCGGCCACCGAGGCGGAAATCGAGCAGGAATTCGACAACATGCCTGTTTGACCAGACCCCTAAGGCGCAATAATCGTTGCAAAAAATGGCCTTTTCCCGCACCATGACCCGACTGCAGGCAGGGGTGTGCGATGCGCGGCGACGGGGTGCGTGGGGCTGAAACCGGGCTGGTTCGCCAGCGGCTTGCGGGGTCCGTTCTGATGCTGGCCCTGCGGCACCCGCCCGTCAATGCCCTGTCGGTGGCGGTGCGCTCCGGACTGTTCGAAGGTCTGATCCGGGCTGAGACGGATGCGGCGGTCAAGGCGGTCCTGCTGGTCGGTGACGGGCGCGTGTTCTCGGCAGGGGCCGATATCGCCGAACTTGACGCCGACCCCGCCCAACCCTCACTGACCGACGTATGCAGTCGGATCGAAACCTGCACCAAACCGGTGATCGCCCTGCTGCGCGGCGCGGTGCTGGGCGGCGGGCTTGAACTGGCGTTGGCGGCGCATTACCGGCTGGCGCACCATCAGGCGCGGCTCGGCTTCCCCGAGATTTCGCTGGGCCTGATCCCCGGCGCAGGCGGAACCCAGCGGCTGCCCAGACTGATCGGCGCGGAACAGGCCCTCCGGATGCTGTTGTCAGGCAGATCGGTGCCCGCGTCCGAGGCGCTGGCGATGGGTCTGGTCGATCAGGTCGTCGACGAACACCCGATCGTCAGCGCCCTGCAACTGGCAGGCACCGACCTGCCCCCCCGTCCGACGATGGCGGGTCGGCTGGGCCTGCGCGATCCGTTGGCTTATCAGGCGGCAGTGGGCCGGATGCGGGCCCAGCCCCGCCATGCGACCTCGGCTGCCGCGCGGGCGATCGACTGTGTCGAGGCGGCGCTGCTGCTGCCTCCGGAACAGGGCCTGCATTTCGAACGCGCCGCGTTCGATGATCTGCGCACCTCGCCCCATTCCGCCGCCCTGCGCCATGTCTTCCGGGCCGAGCGGCGGGCAAGCCATTTCCCGGCGGCCATCGCGGCTCAAAGGATGCCCGACCTGACCCGGATCGGCGTCTGGGGGGCAAGCCGCGACAGCGCCGATCTGGCCTTGCGCGCGCTTCAGGCGGGCCTGCGCGTCACGCTGGCCGACCCGGTTCGCGATCACCTGACATCCGCCCTGCACCGCATCGCCGCCCGTGCCGACAACGCCGTCGAGGCTGGCCGCATCACGTCCGAGGCCCGCGACGCCGACTGGGCGCGACTGAACTCGACGCTGCTGCCCTCCGGCCTGCTGGGGGCCGACTTGATCGTGATTGCCGCCCAGACCGGCCCGCTGCCCGACAGCTTGCACGCGGTGCCGCAGATTGCGCTGGGGTGCCTGCCCGCTGATCCGACCGGCGGCGTGGGCCTGTGCGTCATGGCCGGGCGCCACGGGCTGATCGAAGTGCTGCTCGACCGAGACGCGCGCCCGGTCTGGGCAGCCCGTGCCACGGCTCTGGCTCAGCGAATGGGAGGCAGGATGGTGTTCTGCGGGCCGGGCGGGCCGATCTCTGTCGCCCTGCACGCCGCTCTGACCGCCACGCTGACCCACCTGTGTGACACCGGCACCCCGCCAGACACCCTAGCCGCCTTGCGCGCGCATTTCGGGGCCGACCCGCAAGACCCCCGCCGACTGCCGCCGCCCGCGCTGACCCGGACCTGCCTCGCCGTCCTTGCCAACACCGGGGCCGCGCTGCTCGACAGCGGCTGCGCCCACCGTCCCGGAGATATCGACGCTGTGGCGGTCCTGTCGGGCCTGATGCCGCGCGCAATGGGTGGCCCGATGTTTCAGGCCGACCAGCGCGGCCTGCTGCTGCTGCGCGCCGACCTGCGGGCGGCAGGCGATGCGCCGGTGTTCGCGCCGCACCCGCTGATCGACCGGCTGATTTCGGGGGGCGGCCGGTTCACGCCGCGCGCCCCCGCCGGTTGACCGCTCACGCCAGCAGCACGCCAACCACCACCATCATCAACCCCAGCGCCGACACCGCCAGCGCGCCCACATTCACCGCCACCACCCGCTGCAGCGCCGCGCGCATCGCCGCATCGTCCAGCCCGCGCGCCTTTGCCCTGACCGCCTGCAGGATGCACCACGCAAGCCCCGCCACCCCGGCCAGCGTCATGGCCGCCCCGATCCAGATCATCCAGTCCATTGCAGGTCCCCTTCGCTTCGCTTTCCGCCTAGCCAGATTGGCCCGCCCTTTCAACCCCGGTGCTTGAACCTTCCCCGGATCGCAGGGTAAGACCACCCGAACACCTTGAACCCCAGAGGCCCCGATGTCCGACCCTACCGCCGCGTATTCCGTCACCGCAGACGAGTTGCGTCAATTCATCGAACGCTATGAACAGCTCGAATCGGAAAAGAAGGACGTGACCGAACAACAAAAAGAGCTGATGGCCGAGGCCAAGGGTCGCGGCTACGACACCCGCGTGATGCGCAAGGTCATCGCCCTGCGCAAACGCAAACCCGACGAGATTGCCGAAGAAGAGGCGATCATGGATATGTACAAGACCGCCCTCGGGATGGCCTGAGCCTGCCTGACGGCGCGCGTTCCCCGTCTGACCTCGCCAACCAAAAGGCCGGGCTTCGCCCCCGGTCTTTTCGCTGCGCGCCGCCAAAGCCGCTCCCGTCCGCTCCCGTCCGCTGTCGGAACGGATGCCCGACGCACATCCGGCGTTTGTCCGACGCAAACCCGACTCGGATTCTTCAAGGTTGAGGCCGCAGTCAGGGTGCTGGCCCCAACCTTCAACGCCCGCCGACTGTCGGGACGGATGCCCGACGTATATCCGACACTTGTCCGACGCGGAGCCTCGACGCTCATGCCCCGGTCAGGGCGTCAGAAACGTGACCCCCGGCATCGCGGCAATTCGGGCCACATCCTGGTCATAAGCGGTGCTCAGCGACCTGACGGTGTCTTCGGTCCAGCCCGGCAGATCAACCTCCATGTCGATCCGGTCGGGCAGGGCGAACTTGTCCAGAAAGGCAGAAACGACCTTGCGGCGCTGAGCCGGGCCGGTCACGGGATGACCTGCCAGATAGGCGTTCATCCGCTCCAACCCCTCTGCCGACATGATCTGCGCCAGCAATTCGTCGCGGTCTTCCAGCACGGTATCGCTTGAGTGACCCGACACCGCCTGCAAAACTTCGGGCCAAATCAGGGGGGTATCCTCGTCGCACCAGATGGTCAGCGGCACACCGGGATTCATCTCCAGCACGTCGGCGATCACGTCCGACCAACGCATCTGAAACATATCGACCTTGGCGATGAAGTCGGCATAGGGCTTGGCGCGCTTCTTGTCGACCTGCTGTCTGATGAACAGGGCAGGCAGAAAGGTCGCCGGATTGCGGATCGCCAGATGGAATTCAGCCTCGATCTCGGGGAAGATCTGCGAAAACGCCCGCACCCGCTCGGCAGCGGCGGGGTAAAGCTGTCCATCCAGCACCCAAGGCGGCAGCGACAGGAAACTGTCCCATGACAAGATCAGCCGGCCTGCTTGATCTTCGTCCATGATCTGATCCAGCACGAGGGCTTGCGTATCGCGCGTCGCCGGTTGCCCCTTCAGCGAGATCACGGTTTCCCGCAGCAAGCTCCGGTAACGGGCTGGTCCGGGGACAACGATGCCCTGCCGCGCCAACACGCCACGGTTCTTCAGCAGACACCGCAGAAGCCGCTCTTCATCGGTGCAGATCGCGCCAAGGTGATAGACAATGCGCATGTGGTCCCGGGGTCCGATCTGGAATTATGGATATTTCCCACGACTATACGGGCTTTTCTGGACAGGGAAACTGCTTTCCTGCTATCAGCACCGCCATGATAACCCACCAAAACCGTCAATCAAATCTGCGCCGGTCGCTGGACGGCTGGTCGCTGGGCGCGCTGGCGATTGCCGGGGTGGTGCTGGCCCCGATGCTGGCGGTCGTCTGGATGGCCTTCCATCCCTCGCATAACATCTGGCCTCACCTGATTTCGACCGTCCTGCCGCGTTACTTCGGCAATACCGTGCTGCTGATGGCAGGCGTTGGGGTGCTGACGGCGGCGGTGGGGACGGGCGCTGCGTGGCTGGTGGTGATGTACCGCTTTCCGGGGCAGCGCTGGCTGGACTATGCGCTGCTGTTTCCGCTCGCGGTCCCGGCCTATATCGGGGCCTACGCGCTGGTTGATTTTCTGGATTATTCCGGGCCTTTACAAGGCGCTATGCGCGCCGCGACGGGGTGGACCACGCCCCGCGACTATTGGTTTCCCGAGGTGCGCTCGGCCGGTTTTGCCATCATCGTGCTGTCGGCGGCGCTTTACCCTTACGTTTACCTGCTGGCCCGCGCCGCCTTCCGCGAGCAGTCGGGCTGTTCCTACGAGGTTGCCCGCGCGTTGGGGTCCGGCCCTGTGGCGCTGTTCCGCCGCGTCGGCCTGCCGCTGGCCCGGCCCGCGATTGCCACAGGGGTGGCGCTTTCGCTGATGGAGACAGTGGCGGATTACGGCACGGTGCAGCATTTCGGGGTGCAGACTCTGACGACCGGGGTTTTTTCCACCTGGCTTGACGGCAACAACGCAGGTGGTGCCGCGCAGATTGCCGGGGTGATCCTGACGCTGATCCTGCTGTTGGTGGCACTGGAGCGGATCAGCCGCCGCAACGCCAGATTTCACCGCTTGTCGCGGTCGTCCCGCCCGGTCAATCCCACCAGCCTGACCGGGCTGCGGGGATGGACTGCGACGGCTATGTGCCTGATCCCGTTCATCTTGGGTTTCGTGATGCCTGTGGGGGTGATGGGGCTGCACGCGATCCGCAAGCCAGAGGCTTGGCTGGAGCCGGGGCTGGGGCAGGCAGCGCTGAACACGCTGCTGGTCGGTGGCGTGGCGGCGATGGTCACGGTGGGGGCTGCGCTGTTTCTGGTCTATGGCGTGCGGCTGGCGGGGCGGGGGTTGGCGCGGATCGTGTTGCCGGTCACGACGCTGGGCTATGCTGCACCGGGGGCAGTGCTGGCCGTCGGCATCCTGATCCCGCTGGCGGCGCTGGACCATCGGCTGGCGGATGGCGTGCTGGCGATAACGGGTTACGATCCTGGTCTGATGATGACGGGAACGGCGGCGGCGCTGGTGCTGGCCTATGCGGTGCGGTTCTTTGGCATCGCCCAAGGGGCGGTGGACGCCGCTTTTGGCCGCATTTCGCCCTCGTTGCCGATGGCCGCACGGTCGCTGGGCCGGACCGCGCGCGGCACGCTGGGGGCGGTATACCTGCCTCTGATGCGGGGGTCGGTGACGACCGCGCTGTTGGTGGTGTTCGTCGATTGCGTCAAGGAATTGCCCGCCACATTGCTGCTGCGGCCGTTCAACTTCAACACCCTGTCCACCCGGCTTTATGAACTGGTCAGCCTTGAACGCCTCGGCGAAGCCGCCCCCGCCGCCCTGTTGGTCAGCGCGGTAGGCCTTGCCGCCGTCGCCCTTTTGGCCCGCACCACGCGCCCCTGAACCGCTCTTGCGCAAATCGACACAGACGGGTATCTGACCCTCGTTGCCCCTACAGTTGCCCCTATAGCTCAGCTGGCAGAGCGTCTGATTTGCAAGCCGCCGGGTCTAATCGCGTAAGACCTTGACAGAAAACAGGAAGTCGCTCTAAGACGGGGCGCAAAGACGGGTTTCAAGACGGTATGCCGGTTTAGCTCAGATGGTAGAGCGCGTGATTTGTAATCACGATGTCGCGGGTTCGATTCCTGCAACCGGCACCATCCGCCCCTCCCTCGGAGCGATGGGGAAGAATCTTGCATCGACGCGCAGGTTCAGAACCGCCCCCGACAGGGCAATGTATGCGTCCAGCGTCGCCTGTTTTCCCGTTTCCGCCTCATCTCGGGTGCCAAAAGCTGTGAAAAGGCAGATTGGCGGCGCAAGTGTTCAATGATCGCATGAAGACCATTTTGTTGACCGTGGCAGCGCTTGGGCTGATCGCGGGTTTGGGCCTCTTGTTTGTCGGTCGGCCCGTTCAGGCGTCTTTGGCGTGGACCGTTGGGGTCGTGCCAATCTTGGTCGCCCTGATTGTCGAGATCGTCCGCAGCCTTTTGAAGGGCGAGGTCGGGCTCGACATCGTCGCAGCCCTGTCGATGTCGGCCGCGCTTTTGTTCGGCGAAACGCTGGCGGCGGCGGTGGTCGCTGTGATGTACTCGGGCGGCACCTTCCTCGAAAGCTTTGCCGAGGGCCGCGCGCGCCGCGAGATGAGCGATCTGTTGTCCCGCGTGCCCCGCACCGCCACCCGCCACAACGACGGCGCGCTGGACGAGGTGCCGCTGGACGACATCGCTCCGGGCGATCTGCTGCTGATCCGGCAGGGCGACATCGCGCCGGTGGACGGCACGGTGGAAAGTACCAGCGCCATGCTGGATCAGTCGGCCCTGACCGGCGAGTCCATGCCCATCCGTCTGGCGCAAGGTCAGGATGTGATGAGCGGGGCAACCAACGCGGGCGACGCCTTTGATCTGCGCGTCACCCGGCGCGCGTCTGACAGCACCTATGCAGGGATCGTCCGGCTGGTCGAGGCGGCGCAGGCGTCCAAGGCCCCGATGGCGCGGCTGGCCGACCGATACTCATTGTTGTTTCTGGCCGTGACGGTGGCGCTTGCGACCGCCGCTTGGTGGTTCACCGGCGATCCGATCCGTGCGGTGGCCGTTCTGGTGGTGGCAACGCCGTGTCCCCTGATCCTCGCCGTGCCCGTGGCTCTGGTCGCAGGGCTGTCACGCGCAGCACATTTCGGCGTGCTGATCAAGGGCGCCAAACCCCTTGAGGCGCTTGCCCGGATCAAGACGCTGATCCTCGACAAGACCGGCACGCTGACAGACGGTCGCCCGCAGATCGTTGGCATCGAGACGCATGGCCAGATGTCACAGGACGACATCCTGCATTTCGCAGCCGCCCTCGATCAGGCCTCGAAACACCCCATCGCTCAGGCCATCGTCGCGGCTGCACAGGCGCGCGGCACCCCCTTGCCGGTCCCGCAAAACATCCTCGAGACGCCGGGCGAAGGTGTTTCAGGCACCATAGATGGCCGCAAGGTCGTGGTCGGCGGGGCCGCTTTCGTCGCAGCGCAGGTTGGCGGGTCCAATCCGCAAAGCACCCTGATCACTGCAGGCTCGGTGATCGTATCGCTGGGCGTTGACGGCAAACTGGTGGGCCACATCGTTATGGCCGACGCCTTGCGGTCCGGCACGGCAGACCTGCTGACGGGCCTGCGCCGGTTGGGAATCGACCGGATCATCCTCGCCACCGGCGATCGCCGCGCCGTGGCCGAGGCGGTGACCGAAGGCCTGGGCCTCGATGCCATCCGTGCCGATCTGACCCCGGATCAGAAGGTGCTTCTGGTCTTGACCGAGCATAAACGCGGCCCGGTGATGATGGTGGGTGACGGCGTCAACGACGCTCCCGCCCTCGCCGCCGCAGATATCGGCGTGGCCATGGGCGCGCGTGGTGCTGCGGCATCGGCCGAGGCGGCCGATGTGGTGCTGCTGGTCGATGATCTGAATCGCCTGCTGCCGGGGATCGAGATTGCGCAGCGTAGCCGGAGGATCGCGCTGGAAAGTGTGGTTGTCGGGATCGGCCTGTCCATCCTTGGCATGATCGCCGCCGCCTTTGGCTATCTGACGCCGGTGCAAGGCGCGTTGGCGCAAGAATTGATCGACATTGCGGTAATCCTGAACGCGCTTCGGGCGCTTCGGATCACACCGCGTAGCATAGGCCCATCGCACCCCCACATCCCGGAATTGAACGGACCCAGCACATGAGCAGACTGTCCCATTCCGGAGACCACCTTGTGCGCCGCATCGGCTGCCCATCTCGATTTCCGTGTCCCGCTGCCCCGACCAAAGACGCGTCAGGCGCCAGCCGACGACACTCGCGATGAAGGCATGATCCGCCGCACCAGCAGGGCTGACAGATCAGCCGTCATCCAGACAGGGTGATCGGGATGGGTGGCATAGCCCTGGAAAGGCTGATGCGCGTCGATCCGGATCATGGCGCGATCTGCACCTTTATGACATCGGTCTTGGCCACGGCGCGGTCCATCGCGGCGGGAAGGTCGGACAGGGGGTAGACGGCGGAAATCACCTTTTGCGTCGAGATTCGGCCCGTGGCCATCAATTGCAGGGCCGTGCCGAACACATTGGCAAAGCGGAACGAGCCGAAAACCGTCAACTCGCGCGCCATGATGTCGTTGAACGGCAGCGTCACGTCGGCGGGCAGGGTGCCGACCTGCACCAGCGTGGCCCCCCGGCGCAACAGGCGCAACCCCTGGATCAAGGCGGGTGCGGACCCTGCCGCCTCGAACATCACGTCAAAGCCACCGTTGGACAGGGTGATAGCCCCTGGCTCGAAATCGGCCTGCACGGGGTCCAGCGCCGCATCCGCGCCAAGGGCCAGCGCCTCGGTCCGGGCGAAACCCGCAGGGTCGCTGACCACGACCAGCGCCGCCCCGAAAGCGCGGGCCGAGATTGCCAGAAGCTGGCCGATCGCGCCGCCGCCGGTGATCAGCACGGATTTTCCGGCCACGCCGCCACAGCGGTTCAAGGCGTGGAGCGCGACCGACAGGGGTTCGACCAGCGCCGCCTCGCCCCAACCGATGCGGTCGTCCAGCACATGGCAATTGAGAGCCGGTGCCGCGACATACTGCGCAAAGCCACCATCAAGATGCGGGTCGCAGCTTGCCGAGCCGAAAAAGCGCATGTCGGGGCAAAGGTTGTAGCGGCCAGACTTGCAGACAGGGCAAAGGCCGCAGGGGATCGAGGGGTCAACGGCGACCCGCTGCTCCAGCAGCGACGCTGAAACCCCTGCGCCAAGCGCCGCGACCTCACCCGCAAATTCATGCCCCAGAACGAAGGGCCGCCTGGGCACGAACCGTCCGACGCGACCGTGGGTAAAGTAGTGGATGTCCGACCCGCAGATCCCGGCGCGGCGCACACGGATCAGAACCTGACCTGCCATCGGCGCAGGGATTGCCATCTGAACCGGGTCCAGAACCCCCGGCCCCCGCAACAGGAATGCGGCCATCAGACCGTCCGGCCGTTCTGTCGCCATCTTGGTCGCATCGGACCCGGCTTGCCTCGTCATGCCTTGTTTCCTTGCGTGGTCGTCATGGTGCGGCAATGTCCCTGCTGTTCGGCTCAGACCTCTTCCTGCGCTTGATGGCGCAGGCAGGTTTTTTACATACTGATATATTGGTCACTGACCGTCAAGCTACTGCCCTTGAACAACGACGCAGTGCCGCCTGGTTCGGCAACCTGGCAAAACACTTCTTGCCTAACCGCATACGGCAATATATCGGTAAATTCAGAGCGCGCTGCAAGTGCTCGCACAGACAACAGAGGAGGAGAAACCATGACCTCGGGGACATTTACCCTGGGCGGCCTGCTGGCCGCTGCACTTGTTGCGACCCTGCCCGTGGCGGGCCTGGCCGATGATGCCAAGGTGGCGCTGGTCCCGGGCGGGCCGCACCCCTATTTCGCCGCATGGGAACAGGCCGGCGCCGATGCGGCCAAGGAGTTTGGTCTGTCCGCCGCCGACTACCGCGTGCCCCAGCAGTGGGAGTTGAGCCAGCAGAACGAACTGCTCGAAAGCCTGCTGACGCAAGGCTACAATTCATTTCTGATCTTCCCGGGCGATCCCGTCGGCACCGTGTCGGTGGTGGACGAATTGACCGGCGAAGGCGCCACCGTCATCTCGCTGGCCGGTTGCCTGAAGGCACCGTCCGCCGATTCCTTCTGCCTTGGCACCGATACCGGGAACTCGGCCTATCTCGGCACCCAGGAACTTATCAAGGCGATGGGAGGCAAGGGCCGCATTGCGCATTTCACCGGCTTCCTCGTCGACCCAAACACCCAGTTGCGGATCGACGCGGTGCAAAGGGCCGCGGATGAGACCAACGGCGCCGTGACCGTCGTGCAGGTGATCGCCGACATCGACGCGCCGGAACCGGCCGAAGAAAAGATCAACGCCTACCTCGCGGCCGAAGCCGCCAATGTCGACGGCATCGTCACCACCGCCTGGGTTCCGGCCGTGGTCGCCTCGAACGCGCTGCGCCGGATCGGCGACAAGCGGATCAAGATGGTCGGCATCGACCATGACGAAGTGGTGCTGCAGGCGATCAAGGATGGCGTGGTCGACGGCACCATGCTGCAGAACCCCTATGGGCAGGGCTATATCGGCACCTTCGCGGCATCCAAGATGCGCGGCGGCTGCACGGTCAAGGCGGATGCGCCGTTCAAATCGACGGCGCTGACCGACAAGTTCATCGACTCGGGCACGGTCTTTGTCGATGCGACGTCCGTTGACACCTACATTGCGGCCATGCAGGGGATCACTAAGGACCTGATGGGGACGTTTGAGGCAACCTACCTCGACTGCCCGGCTTGACCGGCTGATCCGGGGCGCCTTCCGGGGCGCCCCCTTTCTATTGTTGCCCGGAAGGTCCGCACATATGTCTCAGAACGAAGCCCTGGGCGTCGCGGACGTCCAGCCAGACCTTGGCGGGGCGGCACGATCCTGGCGGCGGCTTTTGCTGACGAACGAATTCGGCCTGATCCTGCTGATCGTCGTGTTCACCGTGATCTTTGCCACCCTCGCCCCGGCCTTTGTCAGCCGGTTCAGCCTGTTCGCCATGGGCCGCACCATGGCGATCGACATCGTGATCGGCTTTTCCATGATGGTGGTCATCGTCACCGGCGGGCTGAACCTGTCGGTCGGGGCGATGGCTGTCTGTGCGGTGATGTTCGGCGGCTGGATGATCGAGGCTGTGGGCCTGCCGCTGCCGGTGGCCGTTCTGGGCGCGCTGGCGATGGGGGCTGCCTTGGGCTGGATCAACGGCATGGTTATCGTCAAAAGCGGCATCCACAGTTTCATCATCACCCTTGCCACCATGAGCATCTTTTTCGGCGTCATGATCTTTCTGACCCGTGCCGGGGCGTTTCGTGCCCTGCCGCCCGAGGTTGCAGCCTTTGGCAAGGCCAAGATCGGCGGCTATCTGTCGCCGCTGCTGCTGGTGACGGTGGTCGTGATGCTGGCGCTGGCCTACCTCTACAGATACACTGCCCTCGGTCGCCGCATGCTGGCCGCAGGGGCATCGCCTGCTGCCGCCGAATTGTCGGGCATCCGGGTCAACCGCACCTTCATCGCGTGCCATGTGCTGTCGGGCCTGCTGGCGACGGTGGCCGGGCTGATGCTGACGGCGCGCACCGGGGCTGCGATCCCGTCGATGGCGGGACATCTGGGGCAGGACTGGCTGTTGCCCGCGTTTCTGGCGCCGGTTCTGGGGGGCACCTTGCTGAGCGGCGGGCGGGTTTCGGTTGTGGGCACTTTTCTTGGCGGGGCGCTGGTAACCATACTGTCGGCGGGGCTGTTGCTGATGCAGGTGGGCGAGTTCTGGGTGAAGGCAGTGCTCGGCCTGCTGCTGCTGCTGGCGGTCTTCGCCGACATGGCGCGGCGGGTTTATCTGGCGAAAAGGAAGATGGCATGAACCGGCTGTTCAGACAGGACTGGTTCGGGCTGCTGGCCGTTGTGGTGGTTGCCTGTGCTGTGATCACGGTGCTGAAACCGGCATTTCTGTCCAGCTACAACCTCCAGATCCTGCTTGCCTCGATTGCCATCAACGCGATGATCGCATTCTCGCAGGCCATCATCATCGCCATCGGTCAGATGAACCTGTCGATCGGGGCCATCGGCGGGCTGGCGGCGATTTCATTCGCCGGCGCGATGGAGGTTTGGGGGCTGCCGGTGCCCTTGGCCGCAGCTTTGGGTCTGGTCATCGGGTTGGGCGCGGGGCTGTTGAACGGCTGGCTGGTGGCGGTGTCAGGCATCTCGGCGTTCATCATCACGCTTGCCACGTTATATATTTTCAACGGCATCACGCTGGGCATCACCGAGGCGCAGCCGTTTTACGGCATTGCCGACAGCGTCAAGACCTTCGGCGATGCCATCCTGATCGGGCCGGTGCCGATGATCGCCGTGCCGACGCTGCTGGTGATCGCCGCGATGATCTGGTTGCTGACGCGGATGCGGATCGGGCGGCATATCCTGGCGGTCGGGGGCAACCCGCACGCGGCCGAACTGGGCGGGGTTTCCGTGCAGCGCACAATCATCTGGGCGCATGCCATTTCCGGCGTGCTGGCGGCACTGGCGGGGATGATCGTGGTCGCGCGGTTGCAGATCGGCCAGCCGACCATCGGCAACGACTGGCTGATCACCTCTTTCGCCGCCCCGGTCATCGGCGGCGCGCTGTTGCAGGGCGGGCACCTGAGCGTGATCGGCACCCTTCTGGGCGTCGTCATCATCGCCATCATCACCCAGTCGCTGGTGCTGTTCGGGGTCGACCCGTTCGCCATGCAGATAGCGCTTGGCGGGTTGATCCTGTGGGCCGTCGCCATCGACCGCACCCGCAGCTGGCGGGCCGAGCGTAACCGCGTCAAGATTGCCTGAGGGGATGCGATGACCGAAGCCTTTGCCGCGCTGAACATCACCAAGACCTTTCCGGGCGTGCGCGCCCTGTCGGATGTCTCGATCCGCCTGCAACCGGGCTCGATCCACGCGCTGCTTGGCGAAAATGGCGCGGGAAAATCGACGCTGATCAAGGTGATAACCGGGGTGCATCAGGCGGATAGCGGGCAATTGCTGGTGGCAGGCCAGCCGTTGCAGTTGCGCGATATCCATGCCGCCAATGCCGCCGGCATTGCCGTGGTGCATCAGGAACGCCACCTGATCCCGCGCTTTTCCATCGGCGAGAACATCATGCTGGACCGGCTGGGCAAGGGGTCGCTGTCGACGGTCAACTATGGGGCCGTCAATGCCGAGGCTGCCAAATGGCTGGCGGCGCTGGAGCTGGACCTTGACCCAAGCATCATCGTCGAACGCCTGTCGGTCGCCAAGATGCAACTGGTCGAGATTGCCAAGGCGCTGTCCTATCAGGCGCGGGTTTTGCTGCTGGATGAACCCACAGCCTCGTTGACCAGCCACGAAACCGATGCCCTGTTCACCCAGTTGCGCAAGCTGCGCGATGCGGGCGTGTCGATCGTGTTCGTCAGCCACAAGCTGGAAGAGGTGCTGGAGATCTGCGACCACGTCACCGTGTTGCGCGATGGCCGCAATGCCTGCGACAGCCAGCCGATTGCGGGGATGACGCGCCACGATCTGGTGCAACTGATGATCGGGCGGGCCGAGCAGATTGCCAACTGGACCGCCCGCGACCGCGCCGTGGGCGCACCGGTGCTGGAACTGCAGGCGGTTGCCACCGAAGTCGGTCACAAATCGGTGGACCTGAAGCTGCACAAGGGAGAGATTCTGGGGCTATACGGCCTGATCGGGGCGGGGCGCACCGAACTCGCCAAGGCGATCATCGGGCGGTATCGGGTGACGGGAGGCACGGTGCGGGTCAAGGGGCAGGCGGTGCGGATCGACAGCGTGGCCACCGCGCGCGACCGCTACCGCATCGGCTATGTGTCCGAGGACCGCAAGGGCGAGGGGCTTATCCTGATCCACTCGGTGCTGGAAAACGCCGGGATCACCCTGTGGCAGCGGCTGGCCAACGCGATTGGTTTCCTGACCCGGGGCAAGGTCGAGCAAGAAGCCCTGCCTTCGATCCGCAAGCTGGAGGTCAAGACGCCGAACCTTGACCAGATCATCGGCAACCTGTCGGGCGGTAATCAGCAAAAGGTGTCGGTCGCCAAATGGCTGGCCGCCGGGGTTGATATTCTGATCGTGGACGAGCCGTCCATCGGCATCGACATCAAGACCAAGGCCTATCTGCACCAGTTGTTACGCGACCTGTCCGATCAGGGCACGGCGATCCTGCTGATCACGTCCGATATGCCCGAGATGATCACCCTGGCCGACCGTATCGCCGTGATGAACGGCTTTGCGATCACCGGCGAATTGCCGAACTCGCGCGATTACGGGCAGATGAGCGGCGCCATCATGGACCTGATCCACCGTGCCGAAGCGGCCTGAGGAGAGACGAGAATGCGGCAGACATGGCGCTGGTTCGGGCCGAAAGACACCTGTTCGGTCAATGACATGCGGCAGGCGGGCGTTCAGGGCGTGGTGTCCGCCTTGCATCATGTGCCGACGGGGGCGTTGTGGACGCCCGAGGAGATTGCCAAGCGGCAGGCCGAGATTGGCCGGATGAAGGAGGGCTCGCCATCGGGGCTGAAGTGGGAAGTGGTCGAAAGCCTGCCGGTATCCGAAGCGATCAAGAAGCAGAAAGGCGACTGGCGGGCGCTTATCGAGACGTGGAAGGCCGGGTTGCACAACCTTGCCGATGCCGGGATCGAGGTGATCTGCTACAACTTCATGCCCGTGCTGGACTGGACCCGCACCGACCTTGCGTGGCGGCAGCCGCATGGCGGCACGGCGATGCGCTTTGATCTGGAGGATTTCGCGGCCTTCGACATTCACATCCTCGCCCGACCCGGTGCGGCACAGGATTTCCCGCCCGAAGTTGTGGCCGAGGCCGCCCGCCGTCATGCCGCGATGACGGATGCCGACCGGCAGAAGCTGCTGGCCAATCTGGTGTTCGGGTTGCCGGGGGCGGCTGAGAACTTCACCCTCGCCGATGTGCGCCAGCACCTTGCCGAATATGACGCCCTGCCCGCCGCAACCCTGCGCCAGCACCTGATCGACTTTCTGGCCGAAGTGACACCCGTGGCGCAAAGCCTTGGCCTGCGGCTGTGCTGCCACCCGGACGATCCGCCGTTCCCCTTGCTGGGCCTGCCGCGCGTGATGTCGACCGAGGCCGATTACAACGCGGTTCTGAACGCCGTCGATCTGCCCGCCAATGGGGTGACGCTGTGTTCCGGCTCACTTGGCGCGCGGGCCGACAATGACCTGCCGGGGATGATGCAGCGCCTTGGGCCGCGCGTGCATTTCCTGCACCTGCGCAACGTGTTGCGCGATCGCGACACCATCCCCTGTTCGTTCTTCGAGGCGGAACATCTGGGCGGCGGCACCGATATGGTGGCCACCATCGCCGCCGTTCTGGCCGAGGAACGCCGCCGCCGCGCGGAAGGCCGCGCCGACTGGAACATTCCGATGCGGCCCGATCATGGGCAGGACATCCTCGACGATCTGGACCGCCGCAGCCAACCGGGCTATCCGTCGATCGGGCGGCTTAAAGGGCTGGCCGAATTGCGCGGCGTAATGACGGCGCTGGATCACCCGCTGGTGACGGGGGCCTAGGTCAGCACGAAAGGTTCGCACCCCGGCCAGATCGCAGGGGCCACGCGCCCGGCTTCCTCAGCGCAAGCTGCCAAGCCAGGCGGACGCGACCGCAATCGCACCGCGGTCGCGCAGCGCAACCAAGGCACGGGTAAGGTCTGCGGCCAGTTCGTCATCCTCCGCCAGATCTGTCCCGAA
>JBBRVJ010000085.1:0-15440 GCA_038246975.1 Rhodobacterales bacterium
ATGGACGCCCATATCCACTTCATCACCCCGCATCAGGCCGAAGATGCCCTGCATTCCGGCATCACCACCATGCTGGGCGGTGGCACGGGCCCCGCACATGGCACGCTCGCCACCACGTGCACCCCCGGCCCGTGGCATATCGCGCGGATGTTGCAGGCGCTGGACGCCATCCCGATGAACTTCGGCCTGTCAGGCAAGGGCAACGCCAGCCAACCCGCCGCCCTGGTCGAAATGGTCAATGCCGGGGCTTGCGCGTTGAAACTGCACGAAGATTGGGGCACCACCCCCGCCGCCATCGACTGTTGCCTGTCGGTGGCCGACGACATGGACGTGCAGGTGATGATCCACACCGACACGCTGAACGAAAGCGGCTTCGTCGAGAATACTTTGGCGGCCATCAAGGGCCGCACCATCCACGCCTTCCACACCGAAGGCGCAGGCGGCGGTCACGCGCCCGATATCCTCAAGGTCGTGGGCAGCGCCAACATCATCCCGTCGTCCACCAACCCGACCATGCCCTACACGGTGAACACGGTCGAGGAACACCTCGACATGCTGATGGTCTGCCACCACCTCGACAAATCCATCCCCGAAGACGTCGCCTTTGCCGAATCCCGCATCCGCCGCGAAACCATTGCCGCCGAGGATATCCTGCACGACATGGGCGCGCTTTCCATCCTGTCCTCGGACAGTCAGGCGATGGGCCGGGTGGGCGAGGTGATCATCCGCACCTGGCAAACCGCCCACAAGATGAAGGTCCAGCGCGGCAGGCTCCCCGAGGAAACCGGCCAGAACGACAACCTGCGCGTCCGCCGGTACGTCGCGAAATACACCATCAACCCGGCGATCACTCATGGGATCAGCCGCCATATAGGCTCGGTCGCGGAAGGCAAACGCGCCGACCTCGTGCTGTGGAACCCGGCGTTCTTCGGGGCAAAAACCGAAATGGTTCTGATCGGCGGCATGATCGCCTGCGCGCAGATGGGCGACCCCAACGGCTCGATCCCCGTGCAGCCGATGTATTCGCGGCCCATGTTCGGCGCGCTGGGCCGGGCACGCGGCGCAACGATGGCGACCTTCGTCAGCCAGGCTGCCGCCGCCAACGGCATCGGCGCGCAACTGGGTCTGGAAAAATCCGTCCACGCCGTGCAAGGCACCCGAAACATCGGCAAGGCCGACATGATCCACAACGCCGCCCGCCCGCAGATCGACGTGAACCCCGAAACCTACGAGGTGCGCGCCGATGGCGAATTGCTGACCTGCGACCCGGCCACCGAACTGCCGCTGGCGCAACGCTACTTCCTGTTCTGACGCCATTTGTCATGCACCGGGGAATTGCCGGGTCCCGTGCCTCCGTCTAATATGGCAGGATCGAACCGCCAAAGGATAACCCATGCTGCCCGCCCGTCAGGTCCTGCGTCAGAACGCCCAGAACGCCACGGAAACCATCGTTCTGGCCTATGATGAACGCTTTCTGCGCCGCAAACGGCTGACCTGCGAAAGCGGGGCGAGCGTTATGGTCGATCTGCCCGAAACCGTCAGCCTGAACGACGGCGACGCCCTGCTGACCGATGATGGCCGCAAACTGGCGATCGTCGCGGCGGCAGAGCCGGTGGTGATCGTCAAGGGCAACCTCCCCCGCCTCGCCTGGCACATCGGCAATCGCCACACCCCCTGCGAGGTGACCGCGACACATCTGGTGATCCGCCGCGACCAAGTGCTGGAGGCGATGCTCAAAGGTCTCGGCGCCGAAATGGCCCTGACCATCGCCCCCTTCCGTCCCGAAGGCGGCGCGTATGGCCATGGCCGCACGCTTGGTCATTCGCATGACTGACGCCACCGACCGCCTTCGCCTCGTACAATGGCTGTCCCCCGCCTTCCCCATCGGGGCCTTCGCCTATTCCCAAGGGCTGGAAACCGCCATCACTGTCCGCGACGTCCACGACGCCACAACCTTGCAAGACTGGATCACGGCCATTCTGACACATGGATCAGGCCGCACCGATGCCATTCTGCTGGCCCATGCGCGGGCAGGCGCGGACCTGACCGACCTTGCGCTGGCGCTTGCCCCGTCCGTCGAACGGGTGACCGAGATGACGGAACAGGGTCGTGCCTTCGGGCAGGCCATCACCGCCATCACAGGCGACGCGCAACCCGCCTTGCCCTATGCGCTGGCCGTCGGCCATGCGACCCGCGCCTTGCAGGTCGGCACCGCAGAGGTTCTTACCCTGTGGCTGCAAGGGCTGGCCGCGCAACTCGTGTCGGTCGGGGTGCGGTTCATTCCTCTGGGCCAGACGGCCGGGCAGGGGGTGCTGGCGCGTCTGGTACCCTTGATCACCGCCCTTGCCGCCCGCTATGCCACAGCCCCCCTGTCCGACATCGGCACAGCCACGATCCGCGCCGACCTCGCCTCGATGCAGCACGAAACCCTTGCCGTCAGGATTTACCGCACATGACCCATCCGAATGGTCCTCTCCGCGTCGGCATCGGTGGTCCGGTGGGTGCGGGCAAGACGACCCTGACCGAACACCTGTGCCGCGCGCTGGCGCATCGCTGTTCCATGGCCGTCATCACCAACGACATCTACACCCGCGAGGATGCCGACTACCTGACCCGCGCGCAGGTGCTGCCGTCCGACCGCATCCGGGGCGTCGAAACCGGCGGCTGCCCCCATACCGCCATCCGCGAGGACGCATCCATCAACCTCGCCGCCGTGGCCGACCTGCGCGGGGCCTTCGACGACCTCGATCTGATCCTGATCGAAAGCGGCGGAGACAATCTTGCCGCGACCTTCAGCCCCGAACTGGCTGACCTTTCGATCTACGTCATCGACACCGCCGCTGGTCAGGACATTCCGCGCAAGAAAGGCCCCGGCCTGACCCGGTCAGACCTTCTGGTGGTGAACAAGACCGACCTTGCGCCCTATGTCGGCGTCGATCTTGCCATGCTCGAATCCGATACCAAAGCCGCACGAGGTGCCCGCCCCTATGTCATGGCCCGCCTGCGCTTCGGGCATGGCATCGCAGAGATCGTCAGTTTTCTGGAACGCGACGGCGGCCTGACCCTGCGCCATGTCGCGCAAGGCGTGTCCGAAATCGCGCCGCTACACGAAGATTCCGCAGATTGACGGTCCGTCTTGCGGCCTGACAGACTGCGTGGCGGTGTTGTGCTGACGTGCAATCAGACTGCGGCAAGGGTGGCAAGGTAGCGGTCTATGGCAGTCCTCCGCTGCCTCGCAACGGCAATCGCCTGATCCGGACGGACCGCCTGAAACCTGATCCAGTCTTGCGGCCGCAACTGCACGAACCCGTCGAGATCGGAGTCCAGTATTGTGGCGATCTTCGGATAGCCCCCCGTGGTCTGGTGATCGGCCAGCAACACCGTCGCCACCCCGTCCCCCGCCACCTGCACCGACCCGCGCAAAACCGGCTCTGACGGCATGTTCAGCGGCGCATCGGGCGCAAGCGTCGGCCCCCGCAAACGGACCCCCATCCGGTCATAAGCGTCGGTGATCTGGAACGGTTCGGTCAACAGCGTCTCCATCGCCCCGGCGTCAAAGTACCGCTCCTGCGGGCCCGGCACCATCCGGACCACCGGGCGGGGCCGCGCCCAGACCGGACAGGGGATCGGCGCAACTTTCCCCCCCGCATCGGCCCCCTGAACCTTGATCTGCGCCCCGGCCACCAGCCTGCCCCCGCCCAGATCGGACAGCGCATGGGTCGCCGAACTGCCCAACCACGCAGTCGCCGCCATCTGCCCCGCGAAGGCCAGATAGGTCCAACTGCCCCACGGACCGGGCAGGATCGCCAGCCGCTGTCCCGCGCGCACTACCCCCGTCATCCACGACCCGCCGCGCTGACCATCCACCGCCACCACAAACCCGCCGCCCGCCACCGCAAACCGCACCGACCCCGCCACACAGTCCAGCGTCAGCCCCCCGACTGACACTTCGACCCCCGCCGCTTCCGCCGGATTGCCCAGCGCCACATTGGCAATCGCAAAAGCCACGCGGTCCATCGGCCCCGACGCAGGCACTCCGAACCGCATCATCCCGAACCGCCCGGCGTCCTGCACCGAAACCAGCGGCCCCACCCCGGCCGCCGTGAACACCGCGTCAGGCATCGCCGCACCGGTCGAACTCTGCGCGACTGATGCGCCTGAACCGTATCGCATCGCCCACATCGAACAGGAACGGACGGTCGGCAGCGCCGGTCAGCACCTTTGCAGGCGACCGCCCCAGAACCCACCATCCGGTCGGCATCGTCAGCGTGGTGACCAGACATTGCGCCCCCGCCACGATCACGCTGCCCGCTGCCACCCCCCGCACCGCCGCCGCTTTGCGCGGCAGGTGGATCGCGGCGGGAACCCCGCTCAGATAGGCATAACCGGGGGCGAAGCCGTACATCGCCACGCGGTAATCCCCTGCCAGATGCGTGGCGGTCACCGCCTCGCCCGTCTGCCCGGTCAACACGGCCACCTGATCCAGATCACGGGCCAGATCGCCGTCATAGCACACCAGAACCTCGTGAAGCCGCCCCTCGACCGGGTCGCCATGCTCTGCGGCCAGCAAAGCCCGCAACGCCGCCTCGGCCAGCCGGTGATCGGTGACCAGCGGATCGAAATCGACCAGAAGGCTGACGTAAGCCGGTACCGATTCCGCAAACCCGGTAAACGGATGCGCGGCCAGCGCCCGATCCAGACGCAAAACGGACCGATGCGCGCTGTCGGAGAATACCTCGGAAAACTCGACCAGCAGCGCATGGTCGGCCACGGCGCGGAACCGGGGAAAGCCCATCTCAGCCCGCCAGAAACGGCGCAAGCGTCACGCCCGCCGCCATCAGCCCCACCCGAACCGCGCCCGCCATCGCCACCGCTCCGGGGTTGTCGCCATGCACGCAGACCGACTGCGCCGCCAGCGCAACAGGGTCGCCGTCCACCACCGGCATCCGCCCGGTTTCCACGAACGCCACCAACCGCGCCACCGCCTGCGCCGGATCGTGCAGCATCGCCCCCGTCTGCCCGCGCGGCACCAGCCGCCCCGTCGCCAGATAGCCGCGGTCGGCGTAAATCTCGGAAAACACCACCCTTCCCGCGGTCTTGGCGGCAACTTCCAGCGCCGTGCCCGAAATCGCCAGAACCGCCAGCCCTGCAGGCACCGCCCGCACAATCGCACCCGCGACCGCCGCATCGTCGGCGGCCAGATTGGCCAGTGCGCCATGCGGCTTGACATAGCGGACCGCGACCCCGGCCAGCGCGGCCACTCCGATCAACGCCCCGACCTGTGCGGCGACCATCCGCCCGATCTCGTCCGGTGTCATCGGCACCACCCGACGGCCAAACGCCATCGGATCGGCATAGCCGGGATGCGCGCCTACTGTCACGCCCCGCTCCCGCGCCAGAACCAGGGTCCGAAACATCGTGTCGGGGTCGCCCGCATGACCGCCACAGGCAATGTTGGCGCTGGTGACCAGCCCCAGCAGCGCCGCATCGTCGCCCATGACCCAAGGGCCGAACCCCTCGCCCAGATCAGAGTTCAGGTCGATGACAAGGCCCATCCCGCCCACCTCTGCGTCCGGCAACCGCTGCCAACGCGTGGGCCGAGTGTTACGCCGAAGCCAGATACCGTGCAATCACCGCAACCGACCCTTCGGCCCAAACCGCCCGCAACGCGCCGTCAAACCCGGCGGCAAAGCCTGCATTCCCGCCCAGATCGCCGTAAACCGACCGCAACTCCAGCCACACCGCGGGGGTATCTTTTGCGCGGGCTGCGTGTTCCATCAACCGACCCCAATTCGGGTCGTTCGCCGCAATCTCTGCCCCGGTTTCGGACCGGCCAAAGCAATAGCGGCACCACAGCGCCGACAGCAGCGTCAATCCCTCGACCGACCGCCCCGCCGCCAGCCCGTCGCGGATCGAAGGCACGATGAATTTCGGCTGACGGTTCGATCCGTCAAGGCACAAGCGGCGGATCGTGTCGGCCACCTCGGGGTTGCTGAACCGATCCACGACCTGCGCCATGTAGTCGTGCAGCACAACCCCCGGCACGGGCGGCACGATCGGCACCACCTCGCGCGTCAGGACCGCGTCAAGGAAGGACCTGATCTGCGGATCAGCCATCGCATCATGAACAAACGCGATGTCCCGCAGCCCGCCCGGATAGGCGATGATCGCGTGACCGCCGTTCAGGATGCGGATCTTCATCGACTCGAACGCATGCACATGATCGGTGAAGGTCACGCCGACTTTTTCCAGCGCCGGACGGCCTGCCGGAAAGTGATCCTTCAGCACCCATTGCCGGAACGGTTCGCAAGTGACAGGCACCGGATCGTCCAGCCCGAACCTGGCGGCAATTGCCCGTTCATGCGGCCCGGTGGCCGGAGTGATCCGGTCCACCATCCCGTTGGGAAAGGCAACCTCGGCCATCACCCAATCGGCTAGCGCCGGGTCAGACAACCGCGCCAGACCCGCCATCGCCGCCCGTGTCACATGACCATTGCCCGGAATGTTGTCGCAACTCATCACCGTGAACGGCCCCACCCCCGCCGCCCGCCGCAACCGAAGCGCCGCCAGTATCGCGCCGAACGCCGTCGCCGGATGATCGGGATTGTTCGCATCGGCCAGAATATCGGCTGCCCCCGCATCGAATTCGCCCGTCGCGGGGTCGATGTAATAGCCGCCTTCGGTCACCGTCAGGCTGACGATCCGGATCGCCGGATCGGCCATCGCCGCGATCAGGCTGGCGTTGTCGGGCTCTACCGCCACAAACCCGGTCATCGCCCCAATGCGCCTTGCGCGGTGGCCCGAAGGGTCCAACTCGATCACCGTCGAAAGACAATCCTGCGCCAGCAACGCCTCGCGCATCCGCGCATCCCCCGCCCGAACCCCTGCGCCCAGAATGGCCCAGTCATGGTCAAGCCCCAGCGCAAACAGATCGTCCAGATAGACCGCCATATGCGCGCGGTGAAAGTTGCCCAGACCGATATGAACGATTCCGGGGGTCAGGGTGCTGCGGTCATAGCCCGGCATTGCGACATGTTCCATCTCAGGCCAACCAATTCCCGCCATCGACGCCAAAGGTCTGCGCCACTACATAATCTGCCTCGGACGTGGCAAGAAAGATCGCCATCCCGGTCAGGTCCGCCGCCGTGCCCATCCGCCCGAACGGCACCGCCGCACCAACGATCCGCTTTTTCTCGCCGGGCGCGCGGCCCTCATGTTTGGCAAACAATGCATCCACCCCGTCCCAATGTTCGCCGTCCACCACACCGGGGGCAATCGCGTTCACGTTGATGCCGTGGGCGATCAGGCTCAGCCCCGCCGATTGCGTCAGGCTGATGACCGCCGCCTTGGTCGCACAATAAACCGCCACCAGCGATTCCCCGCGCCGCCCGGCCTGTGAGGCCATATTGATGATGCGGCCACCCTGACCTTGCGCAATCATCTGCCGCGCCGCCGCCTGCAGGCAGAACAGCGTGCCCGCGACGTTGACCGCAAACAGCCTGTCATAGGTCGCGCGGGTGATATCCACCACCGGCCCCGCATCGAACAGGGCGGCGTTGTTGATCAGAATGTCCAGCCGTCCCATCGCGGCGACAGCCTGCGCAAAGCCAGCGTCGATGCTGTCCTGCCTTGTCACATCCATCTGCACGGCAAAGGCCCCACGCCCCAGCGCCGCCACCGCCGCATCAAGGGCTGCACCATTAACATCGGCCAAAGCGACCTGTGCCCCTTCGGCCAGATAGGCCTTGGCAAACTCGTACCCGATGCCGCGCGCCGCTCCGGTGATCAGCGCCGATTTTCCTGCCAGTCTCATGCCAATGTCTTTCCGTCCGACCCAAACCGATGCAACTTGTCCGCCTGCGGTGCCAGCCGCACCAGCGCGCCGTGATGCAACCCCATTTCCCCCGACCCCCGCACGTTGACCGTGCCGATGCCTTCGACAGCGATCTTGAGGAACGTGTCAGACCCCAGATGTTCGGCCAGACCGATGGTTCCGGTCCATGGCCCGTCACCGTTGTCGATGTGTTCGGGCCGGATGCCGATGGTCGCCGCTCCATGCCTGGCCGCCTCTGCCCCCTCGATCAGGTTCATCTTCGGGCTGCCGATGAACCCCGCCACAAAGGTATTTGCAGGCGCGCGGTACAGGTCCAGCGGGCTGCCGACCTGTTCGATCCGCCCCGCGTTCAGCACCACGATCTTGTCGGCCATCGTCATCGCCTCGACCTGATCGTGGGTCACATAGACCATCGTGGTTTTCAACGACTGGTGCAGTTCGCTGATTTCCTGCCGCATGTTCACCCGCAAGGCGGCATCCAGATTAGACAGCGGTTCGTCGAACAGAAACGCCTTGGGCTCGCGCACGATCGCCCGCCCGATGGCCACGCGCTGCCGTTGCCCGCCCGACAACTGCCCCGGCTTTCGGTCCAGATAGGACCCGAGGTTCAACACCTTGGCCGCCGCCTCGACTTTGCGGTGCGCCTCGGCGGGGTCCATCCCGGCCATCTTCAGCGGAAACAGGATGTTCTTGCGCACCGTCATGTGCGGATACAAGGCGTAAGATTGAAACACCATCGCCAGACCGCGCTTGGCGGGGGGCAGGTCGGTGGCGTCCATCCCGTCGATGGAAATGGTGCCCGAGGTGGTATCCTCCAGCCCTGCGATCAGCCGCAGCAGGGTGGACTTGCCGCAGCCCGAGGGCCCGACGAACACCACGAACTCTCCTTCGTTGATTTCCAGATCAATCGAGGGGATCACGTCCACGTCGCCGAAACTCTTGCGGACCTTGGAAAGCGTTATCTTGCCCATGTTCCCCTCACTTCACCGCGTCGAAAGTCAGGCCGCGGACCAATTGTTTCTGGCTGAACCAGCCGAGGATCAGGATCGGTGCAATCGCCATCGTGCTGGCGGCTGAGAGCTTTGCGTAGAACAGGCCCTGCGGTGACGAAAAGCTGGCGATGAACTGGGTCAGCGGTGCGGCATCGGACGTGGTCAGTTGCAAGGTCCAGAACGCCTCGTTCCACGTCAGGATCCATAGTCGGCGGGCAAGTCGTTCAACGACACCAGCCAGCCCTGCTTGCCCCAGATCGGAACCTCGTAAGTGCCGATGGTCAGCACGTCGAACTGACCGCCCTTGGTGCGATGTCGGTGGTGACCTTCTGGCGCAGGACGTTCTCTTCCAAAGTCACCCATTCGACCTTGATGTCGGGGTTCTTGGCATAAAAGTCGTCCATAAGCCCTTGCATGCGGATCATGTCACCGTTGTTCACGGTGGCGACAGTGATCGTGGTTTCGGCCATCGCGACACCCGCAAGGGTCAGCATGGCCGTCGCGCCAAACAGCGCGCGGAGCGTCTTGTTCATGGTATCCTCCCTGAGCAGCGAATGAGCAATACATCGCTTGGTGGGCAATTACTCACATTCGCCCCCCCATCGTCAATCCCTCTCTTCCGCTGCAGATGCGAAGGAATTCTTGTCAGGGTTGCAGCAAAATCGCCGCCGCCGTGGCCTCGTCGGTGATCAGGCCGTTGACGATGCGCCCGTTCAGGGCGGCCCAAAGCGGGCGCACCTTGCTTACTCCGGCCGCCACCGCGATGACCGGCCGGGTTTGCCCCGGCTCGACCCGCACCCCCCCCACCAACGCATTGCGCGGACTGTCCATGTAGCGGCCGTGATCATCGTAAACCCAGCCGGCAATTTCCCCAATCGCCCCTTGGCCTTGCAGATCGTTCAGCGCCTCGCGCGACACGAACCCGTCCAGCGCAAGGGGTGCGTCGTTGCCCATCTGGCCCACGCCGACAAAGGTGACATCGGCCCGCTGCGCCAACGAAAACACCGCCTGCACCGGACGCAGCCGCATGAAGAACGCGCGCTCTTCGGGGGTATCGGAAATCACCGGAACCGGCATCGGGTAATAGGGCGCGTTCAGTTTTTCGGCGATCCGGCTGATCACGTCATACAGCGTCGCCGACCCATCCGGCGCGATGTTGCCCAACAGCGAGACGATGCGGTGCTGTCGCGCATCGGTCGGGGCCAACTGCTCGGCCATGCCGCGCAACGCCCGCCCCGTGCCAAAGGCAATCACCTGCGATTCGGTCAGCCGCAGATAACGCTCCAACTCTGCCGCCGCCGCAGGGGCAATCGCCCGCGCCGGATCGGCGCCTGTGCCAAGGCTGGGCGCCACCCGACAGCGGGTCAGCGAAAACCGGTCGGTCAGCGCGGCCTCAAGGTCCAGACACGCTCCGATCCGATGGTTCAGCCGCACATGGATCAACCCCTCGGCCATCGCGCGACTGACCAGCCGCTGTGCGCGTTGCCGACTGACGCCAAGTTCGGTCGCAATCTGGTCCTGCGTCATACCGCCGACGTAGTACAGCCATCCCGCGCGGGCGGCTTCGTCATGTAGGCTGGGCTCGTTGTCGCTGCGGCTCATCGGCGTTCCAGTTCGGGGGCGAGGTCGAAAAACGTCGCGAAATCATCGAAATGCAAGGCGGGTCGGCTGTCGTCCGGTTCTGACAGAGAACGCCCGCGCAAATGGCTGCCCCCGGTGAACCGCCACACCACCATCCCCGCCGCAAGCCCGGCCTTGATCCCCATCAGACTGTCCTCGATCACCAGACAGCGCGCAGGGTCCGCCCCCATCGCCTGTGCCGCGTGCAAGAACAGATCAGGCGCAGGTTTCCCCCGCGCCACCATGGTCGAGGTGAACAGATGCGGCCCCAGCAAATGCTCCAACCCCACCAGAGTCAAGGAAAGCTCCACCCGTTTGGGGCTGGACGAGGTCGCCACACAGTAAGGCCGCGCCAGCCGCCCGATCACCTCGGCCACCCCCGGCATGATCCGCAGCCCATCCGAAAACGCCGCCAACAGCCGCGCCCGGTAGACATCCTCGAAATCCTCGGGCAGGTCCAAACCGAACTCGCGTCGGATCTGCGCCATCACGACGGGGTAACTGCGCCCCAGAAAATGCTGCGCCACATAGGCCAGATCAATCTGCACCCCCAACCCCGCCAGCGAGTCGACCAGCATCTGTGCGCTGATGATCTCTGAATCGATCAGCACGCCGTCGCAGTCGAAGATCACAAGGTCAATCGGCGGGGTCATGGCACAGGGTACGGCCGAAAAACCCCCCGCCCGTCAAGCGCCATTGGCGTCACACACCGACTGCCGCGCCGAAAATGCTGTCCTGATGTTCGTCCAGATAAATCCGCAGCCAGGGCGTGAACCGCTCGGGCGACCGTTTCGTCTCGGCGGTCAACTCGGCCAGTCCGACCCAGCGCGTCTCGCACACTTCGTCGGGGTTCAGCGTCAGGGGCAAAGCCTGATCGGCCTTGGCCACAAAGATATCGACCACCTCATGTTCGGTCAGCCCGTCGCCCACCGCCGCGCGATATTCGATCTGCCCGGCGGGCCTCAGGTCCAGTCCGGTGATCCCCAATTCTTCACGCAAGCGGCGCACGGCGCAATCCGCCGCCGTCTCGCCCCAGCGTGGATGCGTGCAGCAGGTGTTCGCCCACAGCCCCGGCGTGTGATACTTGGCCAAGGCCCGCCGCTGGATCAACACCGAGGTCCCCGCCATCACGAACACCGACACCGCCAGATGCCGCAGGCCGCGCTGATGCACCTCCAGCTTTTCAACCGGAGCAAGCACGCCGTTCACAAAGGCAGGCACCATTTCAGACATGCGACGGCTTCACCAATCCCAACAGATGGGCCACATTCTTGAACCCGATCTTGATATGGGCCATCGGACGCGCCGCGACCAGTTTCTTGTTCATGTAGGCCTCGAAGGTCAGCTTCTGCACGTCGATGTCATGGCACAGGCTGACAAAGCGCTCGCGCCGCATGTCGGATTTGTAATAGGCGTCCTGCATCGACCGCAGCACTTTGAACACCGTGCCGTGGTCCTTCATGAACAGCTTGCGCGCCAGTTTCAGATCGCTCGCCTTGCGCGAGGCCAGAAACGCCAGCGCCGCCGTCGCCGCCACCCGGCCGCCGATCATTGCGTAGAAAATCCCCTCGCCCGACGAAGGCGCCACCACCCCCGCCGCATCGCCCGCAAGCAGCACATCGCGCCCGTTGTCCCAACGGTCCATCGGATGCAGCGGGATCGGCGCGCCTTCGCGGCGGATCGTCTCGCAGCCGGTCAGACCGGACGAGGCGCGTAGATCGGCCGTTGCCTGCTTCAGGTCGATGCCATCCACCATGGTCCCCATGCCGACCGACACCGTCTTGCCATGCGGGAACACCCAGCCATAGAAATCGGGGCTGATCTTGCCGTCATAGATCACGTCGCAGCGGGTCGGGCTATAGTCGGCATTGGCAGGCGGGGCCTTGATGATCTCGTGATAGGCGATGACATAGGGGATCTTGTCGCCACCCGGCACTTCGGTCTTGGCGACGTTCGACCGCGCGCCATCGGCCCCGATCACCAGCCGCGTGGTGATGCGCCGCTCTTCGCCGCTGGCCTTCTCGCGGTAGACCAGATGGGTGCCGTCGCTGTCCCGCTCGATCCGCAGATAGGTGCCGGTCAGCCGGGTGGCCCCGGCACCCGTCGCGCGATCCCGCAGGAATTCGTCGAAGTGCTCGCGGTCCACCATGCCGACGAAACCGCCCTCGATGTGGATATCGACCTTGCGCTGCGTGGGCGAGATCATGCGCGCGATGTTCACCTTGGCCACGATCTGGCTGTCGGGAATGTTGAAATCCGATATCAGACGCGGCGGAATGGCCCCGCCACAGGGCTTGATCCGACCGTCCCGGTCCAGCATCGCCACGCGGCGACCCGCCAGCGCCAGGATCTGCGCCGCCGACGCGCCCGAAGGCCCGCCACCCACCACCACGACGTCATACATTGTCTATTCCCCCGGAACCATGTTGCGTGAAACCCGGTGCCCTGCACCGTCGATGATTTGCGCGGCCATCCCGGCCGCAAAAAGAAACAAGACCGCTTCAAGGCTGAACACCACCCCGAACGCCTGCGCGTCACTGGTCAAGGTGCGCGCCACATCGACCAGCGCCGCCCCGGTCAACCCGCCGAAGCCGAAGGCAATCGCCTGACTTGCCCCCCAAAGCCCCATCCGTGTGCCTTCGCGCGCATGGCGACCCTCGCCGGCCAGCGCCATCATCGACCCGATGGCCGCGACCGCGAACATGCCGTTGAACAGGCCGAGGGCGATCACGGCAGGCTGCAACAGCGCCAAAGCCCCCAGCATCCCGACCGCCGAAATCGCCAGCAGCGCCGCCGCCGACCCAAGGCAGCCCGTCACCACCCACAACCGCAGCGACCCGACCCGCAACCCGGTGGCTGCGATGCCCACCAGCAGCATGCCAATGAACACTCCGCCATTCTGCGCCCCCGACAGCGTCGTCGTCTGCCCCGGCGTCAGACCGAACACCAACCCGGCATAGGGCTCGAGGATCAACTCCTGCATCGAATAGGCGGCCATCGACAGAAAGATGAAGATCGTGAAAGAGCGCGCCCGCCGTTCGGCCCAGATCTCGGCCAGACCCTGACGGAACGGCATCGGGGCGGCCTCGGCTGCCCTGACATGCCGCGCCTCGATCCCCCAGATCGCCGCCGAAGTCAGCACAACCGCGCCCACGCCCAGACCTGCCACCACCTCCAGCAAACGTAGCGGCGTGTAGGGGTCGATCAGATGGCCCACCACAGTAGCCGTCACCGCAATGCCGAAAATCATCATCAGCCAGGTGATCGTCGCCGCCGCCGCCCGCCTGCGCGGATGCGTGGCGGTGGCAAGCAGGGCCAGGAGCGACGTCCCCGACGCCCCGACCCCCAACCCGATCATCGCATAGGCCAGAACCGACAGCGCCAGCCCGGCCGCAAAGCTGCCCTCAAACAACGTCACCGCGAGTGATGCAAGAAACGCGCCCGACGCCAGAACAGCCATCCCGCCAATGATGAACACCGTCCGGTTGCCGCCCGTGTCGCTGCGAAAACCCCAGGTCGGCCGGGTGATCTGAATCCCGTAATGCAGCCCCACCAACAGCCCCGGCAGCACCGCAGGCAGCGCCAGTTCCACCACCATCAGACGGTTCAGCGTCGACGTCGTCAGAACCACGATCGCCCCAAGGCACAGTTGCACCAGACCTAGCCGGACAATCGAGGCCCAGGTCAGCATCACGGCCCCACCTCCAGCGTGCGCACCGCAAAGGCCGAGACCATCATGCCGCTGACGAACAGGGTGATCCCCGTGCCGTTGTACCATGGCGTGTTGCCCTTGGGGTCTTTCAGCAGCGTTTTCATCGCCCAAAGCTGCAGGATCAGCAGCACCGTAATCGCCAGCGCATGCCACGGACGGCCCCACACCAACAGCAACGCAATCACCAGCAGTTGCGCCAGCCCCATCACTGTACAGGCGACCCGCGCCGCCACATCCGGCCCCAAGGTGACCGGCAAGGACCGCACGCCATGCAGCTTGTCACCCTCCAGCGCCTTGAAATCGTTCAGCGTCATGATCCCATGCGCCCCGAACGAATACAGCAGCGCCAGCGTGATCACTTCGAACGACGGCAACCCGGCGGCCAGAACGGCGGCGCCGGTAAACCACGGCAGCCCCTCGTAACACAGACCAACCAGCCCCGGCCCCCACCAGCCCGACCGCTTCATCCGGATCGGTTCGACCGAATAGGCCCAGGCGGCTAGCACACCCAACACCGTCGCGGCAAACCCCCATGGCCCCAGAAACCACCCCATCGCCAAGGACAGGACCGACATCGCCAGCGCGATCCATAACCCCCAGCGCCCCGGAATCCGGCCCGACGGGATCGGCCGATGCGGCTCGTTCACCGCATCGACATGCCGGTCGCACCAGTCATTCGCCGCCTGGCTCATGCCACAGACCACCGGTCCGGCCAGCACGACGCCCAGCAGCACAAGCGGCCACGCTTCCAGCGGCGACACCCCGGCGGACACGATGCCGCACAGATAGGCCCACATCGGCGGGAACCATGTTATGGGCTTTATAAGCTCCAGCATCGCACGCGGCTGGGGCAGGGAGGAGGGGTGTAAGTTTTGCGAGACATCCATGTGTCAACTAAACATTACATTGTTGAGTCGTTCAAGACCCCTCTTCGCCCGCAGTCGCATCTGTCGCGGCTCAAAAACACCTTCGACGGCCGAGAGACCAATCCACGCCCTGCTTCGCCCGCATTTTCTGTGTCGGGATATCGCACGCGGAAATAAGAAATCAAATATCCTCCAGGTGAGGATTCTCTCCAAGAACGCCCGGCACATGGCCGGACAGGGTGCCAGAAACCCTCCGCACTCAACACCGCAAACCAGCCTCAGTCGTCGTCCTTGCTCAGCAACCCGAACTTCCGCAGCTTCACATACAGCGACTGACGTGACAGCCCCAGCATTTCCGCCGCCGCCACCCGGTTGTTGCGCGTCAACTCGACCGCCGTCTGGATGCACATCTTTTC
>JBBRVJ010000086.1:0-15277 GCA_038246975.1 Rhodobacterales bacterium
CGGGGTCGAGCACCGTCAGACCCTCGGCCCGCAGCATCGCATTGATGCGGCCATGCTGCATCGCCGACAGCACCGGGTCGTTGCCAAGGGCGGTGGCGTTGCAACCCATCGCCATCACATCGCGGTATCCCACTGGCAGAAGCCGGAACCGCTCTGCCAGCCAAGCCACGTCGTCAGGCTCCAGGATATCCGTCGCACAAAGCGCTAGTCGGTCGTTGAGTACACTGAATAGCACGTCCAGATGCAGGAAATGCGCAGGCACCGCGATCAGACGCGCCGTCCAGCCCTGTTCGCGGAACCAGTCTGCCACTTGTGTGGCGGCGGCCAGCGTGGTGCGGACCTCGCTGATGCCGATGATCACCTCGCCGGGCCGCAAAATCTGCACGTCGCCACCTTCCAGCGATCCGGCGGTGACCCGTTTCCACACCGGCAGGTCTGCAGCCAGCGCTATGTCGGCCACGCCGGCCCATTCGCCGCGCCGTTCGGGCCGGGCCATCTGGCAAATCAGCAGACCCCAGGGTGTCATCACCCCGCTGTCACGGGTAAACGTCTGCATCGGCAAATGCGGATCCGGGGCCAGCATCACGCAATCGACCCCTGCCCCCTCAAGTGCCGCGCGCAATTCGCCATGTTGCGCGATGGCAGCGGCGCGGTCCATCTTTTTGCCGCGCAGGCGCGCCTGGGCCACGATCGCATTCTCGGCCGCCCAATCGAAATGGTCTGGCCTGCACAGCGCGACCCGGCGAAGAACGCCGAACTCATTCTCGACGAAGGGCTTCTTTTGACCGTCTGGCAGTTTCGAAGGAATGTTCACCGGCTTGATCTCCGTCCGTTCGCAAGCGTGCTCGATCCTGTTATTGTGTCCCGGACCCCGCAGCCACCCCTGCACGGCGAACAAAGCATCGGTCAGCCCGAACCGTCAAGAAACCGCCGCAGCACTGTGCGCGTGACCTGTTCCACCATCGGGTCGGACCGCGCCAGCCCGGGAACCCAATCGCAGGTTCCGGCGTGGAACACCTTCCCCCGGCCCTTGCGGAAATGGACGATCGCGCCATCACGCAATACCTCGACCCGGTAGAGTGCCACGTTGGTCGATGCGCACAGCCCGATCTGCCGCCCTGCTGCCACCCCCAGCCGATGGGTTCAGCCCCTTGATCCAGGGTCGCTCAGGGCAGCCCGCAGGCATCTTCTCGGCATGGTTGCCAAAGACAGCCTGCCGTCGCCACGCCACGTTCAAGTCCACCGAGCCCTACCAGATCGGGAAAGGGAAATAGACTTTGGTCAGCGTGTCATAAGTCTTATCGTCGCGGATCGCGGTCAGCGCCGCGTCAACCTCGGTGCGCAGAGGTGAATCTTTGGCGAGGATGATACCGACCCCGTCCCCAAGAACCGGATCCTTGATCGCCTGCTCGCTCAGCAGGCAGCAGGCTTTTCCATCGTCGGTCTGGGCATAATCGTACAGCGCCATCTTGTCGCCCATCACAGCGTCGATCCGGCCGGAGGCGAGGTCGGCATAGGCCTCGACCTCGGTCGGATAGTTGCGGATCGTGGCCTCGCCATATTGCGCATCCAGCACGGCGGCATGCGTGGTGCCCGATTGCACGCCTATCGCAACACCCGCCATTCCGGCAGGCGAGACATCGTCGCGCAACTTCTCCTTGGCGAAGATCATCGTGGCATCGCTGCTGTAATAGCGCACCATGTCGACAACGGCCGTCCGCTCCGGCGTGATCGAGTGCGACGCGATGACCATGTCATAAAGCCCGTTCTGCAGGCCGGGGATCAGCCCGACGAAATCGGCCGCGATCCATGTGCACTCCGCCTCCAACCGGCGGCAGATCTCGTTGCCGATGTCGATATCCAGCCCGATCAGCGTTCCTTCGGAATTCACCGAATTGAAGGGCGGATACCGTGGTCAAGGCGATATAGATGAAGCTGGCGACCAGATAGAACAGGAACGGCTCGCGCGTGCTGGCCACCGCAAGGTTGATTTGCCGCAGAAGATCGGGCACCGCCAGAATCGACACAAGCGCCGTGTCCTTCAACAGGATCACCCACAGGTTGCCAAGACCGGGCAGCGCCAATTGCAACGCTTGGGGAAGGATGACAAGCCACAGCGCCTGAGCCTTGCTCAGGCCGATCGAGCGGGCCCCATCGCTTTGACCGCGCCCGACACCGTCCAGCGCCGCGCGCCAGACCTCGGCGGCAAACGAGGCAAAGACAAGACCCAGTGCAAGCGCACCGACAACCATCGGGCTCGGGGTCCAACCCTGCGCGACACCGAACAACTTGGCCAAGGCCGAGATCGCCTTGGCGATGCCGATATACAGCATAAAGAGCGTCAAAAGCTCCGGAATTGCCTGAAAGGCGGTTTTCCACAACCGACAGAACCATCGCAAGGTCATAGGACCCGATCTTTCGCCCAGCGCCAGCAGCAGACCCCCCGCCAAACCGATCGGCAAAGCCATGGCAGCGACGCCCAATGTCACCAACAGCCCCTGAAACAACAGGCGACCCCAGCCGCCGTCGCCCCAACTCAACATTGCCAGAACATCAGTCACGCGGTAGCCAATGCTTGGACGACCAAAGACTCCCGGATGGTCGGTCCAAGACCTTCCTCCAGACTGCCGCTAGAGCTTTTGCAGACGCCAACCAACCTGCTCCTGATACCCATGGGAAAAGAGGTTAGCTTCGCATGCAACCAGTTTCGTCCGGTCAGTACCGATTGTTGCTTCGGATATCCGGGAAGTTTGCCGTGCTATGCCCGAAAGCTGGTCACGGTGTGATCAGGCGGCTTTGATTCCTGCTTGATGCCGTCGCGGAATTCAACCCCCTGGATGATCTCGGGCAGGCGGTTTTGCCCGTCGAGCTTGCGCCATTTCTTCTTGGCTGACAGCATCAGTTGGTGCGTCATGGCCAGCGCGGATTGTCGGCTGAGGCATCCTTTGGTCTTGGTGGTTCGGTGCCTGACCGTGGCAAAGGTGCTTTCGATCGGGTTCGTGGTGCGAATATGTTTCCAGTGTTCGGCCGGGAAGTCATAGAACGCCAGCAGATCGGCGCGGTCCTTGGATAAGCATTTCACCGCCCGGTCGTTTCGCGCGCCAGAAGGATTTTCACCCGACCCCCTGACGGAATTGTTGCGCCAAGGCGCGCGGCAGTTGATCGCACAGGCGGTCGAGGCCGAACTGAACGGATTTCTCGCCGCTCATGCTGGTGGTCCCCGCCGACAGTGCTGGTAAGGTAAAGCATTCAGCTTGGCTCTCGTCGCGCCGCACGGCGTTGCGCATTTCAGCCATACGTCCGAAAAGCGAAGAGGTACTCTGCCGATGCGAATCTGGTTCACCAAGGGTCTATCAAATACCGGCGAAGCCATTGCACTCATGCGCGCCGACCCGGCTGCACGAGATCTGATGTTCATGGCAAGCCACGTGGACGCAGACAATCCCGTGCGCGAATTTGCCGATATTTTTTTGGAAGAGCCAAAAACCCTGCAGGGTGTCGCCTATGCGGACTGGGTGCTTGACTGCGCGGTTCGGAAAAACATCGCTCTTGTTGTCGTGCAACGGCGCGCCAACTCTCTATGGGATGCAAGGCATAAGTTCGATGCGCTTGGCATTCGCTTGCAGATCGCGGCTTCACGCGAGGTTCGGGCGATTATCGACAGCAAGATTGCGTTTCAATCCGATATCGCCGCGCCAGAGGTCGTGCGGGAGGGCGTGATCGGACACCCGGCCTTCCCGTTCCGCACACTTGCAGAGTTCGATAAAGCTTGGTCAGAGATGACCGCCGCAGGTCTTGCACCTGACGGGCTTTGCGCCAAACCCTCCCAAAGCATCTTCGGTGCCGGGTTTCGTCGGATCGAAGAAGGCAGCGACGAGTTGGCGCGAATTTTGTCAAGCGATCCCGATGCGGCTTTCCGGATTTCACTGGAAGCCTATCGCGCGGCGCTCGCCGGAGCCGCGGCACCGGTGCAACAGTTGCTGATGCCGTTTTTGCCGGGGAATGAACGCAGCGTCGATTTTGTTGCCCGCGACGGCCAGCTTCTTTGCGCGGTCGTGCGGATGAAAATGGGCAAGGTTCAACTGCTTGAAACATCCGGGCCTTCAGTCGAGATGGCCCGCGTGCTTGCGAAACGGTACTGTCTCAACGGGCTGTGCAATTTGCAAACCCGTGAAGATGGGGCGGGGCGTGAAGCGGTATTGGAGATAAATCCGCGCATGTCTGGTGGAATGGCGATGGCCTGCCTTGCGGGGGTAAACCTGCCGCTCTTGGCGGTGCTGATGAGTTTGGGCCGGGATTTGTCAGGCTTTGGCGTTCCTGTCGGTGGGCAACGCGTTCAGTTTCAACAAATCGCAAGGGTTGTCCCGATCTGACGATCGTTTGCGGTCTTGTCTGATCCACGATTGGGAATAGCCCGGCTGTCGGCCCCTTTTGCCGGTCGGGGCGGCTTCCCGGGTCATGGCGGGATCGAACCAGATCGTCAGCGACCCAAGACGCCTGAGCGCTTCGTTGCAGGACGGCCGGTTCCTGGTCTTGCAGGCGAGGGGTGGGGGTCTGTTCATGCCCTCCGGCTACCACGCTGGATTCACAAGATGAATCCCTCACCGGATTTGTGCGACAGAGCCACGGAACACGGTAAAGTCTGTGGATAAGGGCGGGACGCCGCGCAGGTGCGCCGTCCCGCAGATATCGTCAGCCCAAGTTGATGCCATGCTCTTTGGCCAAGGCGGCTAGTCCGCCTGCAAACCCCTGTCCAACGGCCTTGAACTTCCATTCGGTCCCATTGCGATACACTTCGCCAAAGATCAGCGCGGTTTCCGTCGAATAATCTTCGGACAGGTCATAACGGGTAAGCTCTGCACCGCCAGCCTGATTGACAACCCGGATAAAGGCGTTCTGCACCTGACCGAAGCTTTGCTTGCGCGCCTCGCCGTCGTGGATCGTCACGGCAAAAACCAGACGCTTTGCATCCGCCGGAACGCCCGCGAGGTTGATCTTGACCTGCTCGTCGTCGCCGTCGCCTGCGCCAGTGCGGTTATCGCCCAGATGCTCGACGGAACCATCAGCCGACTTGGCGTTGTTGTAGAAAATGAAATCGGCGTCCGTGCGGACCTTGCCGTTTTCGCCAAGAATGAAGACCGACGCATCAAGGTCGAAGTCCGCCCCGTCCGTGGTCCGTGTGTCCCAACCCAGACCCGCGATGATCGCGGTCAACCCCGGGGCTTCTTTGGTAAGTGAGACGTTCCCGCCTTTTTTGAGTGAAACAGCCATGGTATCCTCCGTTGCAGTCAGGTTTGGTTGATCGTCTTGTCGTCAAGGGGTGGGCAGCGCGTGTTGGGCGAACCTTGCCCGTCCCGATCCCTGACCTTTATCGCCATCATCCTGAAATCATGCCAGGATCATGCCACTGAACTGATAGGCCGTGAAGGCCACAAATACCGCGAGGAACGCAATGCCGATCGGTTTGGTGATCCGGACCCCGGCCATCATCATGGCGGCAAAACCGACGGTCACGGCGATCAGGAACCACATGTCGAAATCGGCGATCGCCGGATCGACGGGCAGCGGCTTCAGGATTGCGGTCAGACCGATGATTGACAGGATGTTGAACGTGTTCGACCCGATGATGTTGCCGAACATCATGTTCGTCTCGCGCTTGATGGCGGCGGCGATGGAGGCGGTCAGTTCGGGCAGCGACGTGCCGATGGCGACCGCCGTCATGCCGATGATCGCTTCGGGCACACCGATCACGCCGCCGATGGTCACCGCACCCTGCACCAGCAATTCGGACCCCACAGCAAGCGCCGCAATGCCCCCCGCCACGAACAGACCGGCCTTGCCTGCGCCCATGTCGACATCCTCGACTTCGGACGCGTCGATCTGGTCGTTGCGGTACTGCCACACCACCAGCGCCACCAGCAGACCGAACATCGCCAGACCCATCCACAGCGTGAAGATGCCGTACAGCATCCCCGCCACCAGGATCGTCGTCGCCACAAGCATGATCGCCAGATCGCGCTTTACCTCGCCCGGCTTGACAGCCAGCGTGCAGACAAGCGCAGCCGCGCCCAATACCAGCAGGATATTGGCGATGTTCGACCCTACGACGTTGCCAAGCGATATACCGGGAAAGCCCTGCAAGTTGGCATTCACCGAGGTGAACAGTTCAGGCACCGAGGTGCCGAAGGCGATGATCGTGGCCCCGATGAACATCCGCGACAGCTTGGCGCGCTGCGCAATGGCGACGGCACCGTTGATCGCCCAGTTGCCGCCCAGAACCAGCATCCAGATGCCCGCAATGATGGCCCCGGCGGCAAGGATGCCGATGTCATAGGTAGAAAGCTCAAGGGTCAATTCGTCTACTCCAGTGGTCCGGGCACAGCGGCCAGGCTACGTCAGGGAAACCCGGCGCGTCATTTCAGCATCAAGGGGTCAAAGATCGAATTCGGCCGGCGTCAGCCCCAGTTCGGTGCAAATTCCTACAACCGCCGCGCGTTCCTTCGCATCGAAATCCCCATCGGATGCACCAATGGCACAGCACACCCGGACCAGAAGCCGGTCTGCGCCGCTTTTGCCCTTGATCTTGGCGATCTTGCGCAAGGCTTCGCCCTTGCCGATCGTCGCGTCAAAATCGAACTTTGCCACGATGGCACTGAACGAGGCTATGACGTCTTCGATCTTGAAGACCTTCAACTCGTCCGAGGCCTGCATGTATCCGATCATCTTCTGCTTTTCTTCGCTGGAAACCGACCCATCGGCGGCAGCCACCAGCGCGCAGCCAGCCACCACCGCATCCATGAAATCGCGGTTGCGATACTTGGTCATTTCTTCCGACATCTTTGCCCGCGCAGCGGCGGCGTTCGTCTTGAGCCAGTTCATCATTGCAATCGTCCTTCGTGAAAATCAATGTCGCTACTTGCGACCTGCCGACCATGTTAGATTGAACCCGTAGTGACGGTCCATATCCTGTGCTCCCTTGAAGTAGAGGTTCTCCCGGGTAATTTTAAGGTTGCCCCGATCATTTTCTAACAGGACCACCGCGCAAAGTCGTTCAGCCGACGTGCCCTCCATGCGCACCTCGATATCCGGGTTGCCCGGAGCAAAGAGCGTGACCAGACCGTCGGTAGACGACCAGTTCGGCACGCCTTCGTAGATCATTGCATAGATCAGAATACGCCGGATCTTGGCCCACTCGCCACCGTTGATCCGCATCCATTCGCCGCCCGACACCGCACCGGTGCGGTCATCACCGGCCAGTTCGATGTAGGGTGCCGTGGCATAGTTGCCGAAATTCTTGCCAAGCGCCTGCACGCCAAAGCGGGTATCGTCGGCCAGTTCGAACAGGCAGCATAGGTCCAGGTCAATCCCGCCGGATTTTGTCAGGCCGAAAAACCCTTTCTTCTTGGGCTCGCCTTGGTTCCAGTTCAGGTTCACTGTGATCTCGCCCAGAGTGCCGCCCTTCTTTTCAAGGCTGATGGTCGGGCTGGCCTTGCTCAGCGATATCTTGGACAGATTAACGGGCTTTGCCACCGGTTTGGGGGGCGCAACCACCGGCGCGGGAGGGGCTTCTGCCGGGGTGTCGATCTTGACGCCAAAGTTTTCCGCCAGTGGTTGCAACCCACCGTTGAACCCCTGCCCTACGGCACGGAATTTCCACGCGCCGCCGCGTTCATAAATCTCGCCCATGATCAGCGCCGCCTCGGAAGCGCCTTTGGTGTCGAGCGTAAATGTCGCCACCTTCGCCCCGCCACTTTCCACCTTAAGCACAAGAGATCCGACATCCGAGAACGGGCGCGTCCGCGCGGCTGTCAGGGTCGCGGTGATCGCTACCCTGACCAGTCCTGCCGACAGCCGCGCAGGATCGACCGTCAGCACGGTTTCGCCGTCGCGCGACAGCGTGGGGATTTCCACCGCCCCGTCCGCCGATTTGCGCTGGCCGTAGAAAATCATGCCTTCGTCGCCGGCAACTTTTCCATCGGCTTTCAGCAGAAAGGCACTGACGTCGACATCTTCGATTCCAGACGCGAGGCCGGACCAATGGGTCGTGACAGTGACAGGACCGGACGGCAGAGCGGTGTTTGCACCCTTGGACAGTTCCATGACAAGCTCCTCGCAGATCGCGTCAGATATGGCGGACTGCGTCGGCGGCCATCTCTTCTGCCGTGCGTCCGGCGGCGGGCGCGCCTACGGCCTTGAAAGCCCACCCGCTGCCTTTGCGGGAAAGAACGCCCATCACCACGCCCGTGTGCCGCCCCTTTTCCGAAAGGGTATACCGACACAACTCGGCGCGCGTGGTGTCGTCAAGGATCCGGCAGAATGCGTTTTCAACTTCGTCGAATGTCTGGCCGCGAAAGGAGTTGACGAGGAAGACGAGGTGATGCGCCGCAGGATTGAGGGCAGTCACGTCCACCTTGATGACCTCGTCATCGCCGTCACCTGCCCCGGTCAAATTGTCGCCGGTATGCACGATCGAGCCATCCTTGGACTTCAGCTGCCGGAACCAGACGGTGTCAATTGCCGACTTGCCGCTATCGTAAACGATGCAGGACGAGTCCAGGTCGATGTCCCCACCGCCGCCTCCGCCCAGCAGCCCACTCAGAAAGCCCTTTTTCTTGACGACCTGGTCCCAGCCCAGACCAAGATGCAGCCGCGTGATGCCGCCGCCGGACTTTTCCAGACTGATCGTCTGGCCTTTGGAAAGTGAAACTGCCATTCTGCCCCCCTTGTGAAAACGCCCTCCTGCACAAGGATGGGCGGACGCGACATCCGAAAGTATCTGTTCTTTCAGATTGATCATGTTATCAGCTTATTTAGAAAGTTCGCTGCACCGGGTCAACTGATTTTGCCTAATGATTTGAGGCTTTCTGTCACAACCCGACGGCTTCGCGGAGGGTAGCGGTAAATCGAAAATACATGACTTCACAAGCACCTACGGCCTCTTGAAAGATGAAATGAACGTGCCCACATCAGTTACCGTGTTTGAAAAATCGGCATCCTGCGTTCTGGAAACCGGACGCCTCGATGTCGCTTTTGGTGCCGTTTGCGATACACCGCTTTTCGGGTTTGGCGAGCGTAACAATCCGCGCAGGTCTTTCCTGTTTGTGTCGCGCGTGCTGGGTCGGCATATCCCCGTCTCACCGGCAAAGATGCGCACGGCATTTACCCGGTTGGCCGACATTATCCCTGCCGATTTGCCGGGACCGGTCGTGATGACCGGCATGGCCGAGACGGCAGTGGGTCTGGGCGCCGGCGTGCACGACGCGTGGATCGCGCGGACGGGCCGCACAGACACGGTCTTTCTCAGCACGACACGGGCGCGGCTGGACGCCCCCCTTTTGACGACGTTCCGCGAAGAGCACAGCCATGCGTCAGATCACCTCGTGCACCTGCCCCAGCACCGCGCCGAACTGGACATGCTGCGCACGGCCCGCAGCCTGGTCATGGTCGACGACGAGGCCAGTTCGGGCGAAACGTTCCGAAATCTGGCGGCGGCTCTTGTGGGCGCGGGTCTTGACCGGATCGCGCATGTGCACACCGTCGTACTGACCGACTGGTCCAGTCCGGCGGGTAACAACCTGCTGCCGGATCGCCCCGAGATCACCGTGACGCGGGGGGCGCTGGTGCAGGGCAAGTATCGATGGACGCCCAAAACGGGGGCACCGGTGCGCAGGCTTCCCGATGCAGACCTGCTGCGCCAGGGCGCGTTTCGTCCGATCCGGCGGGACGACGACGGTCGGCTGGGGCGGTCCGTCCGCTCGGCTCCCGAAATCCCGGTGGGCCTGTGTGAAGCCATCGGCACGACGCCCGCGCGACTTCTGGTCATCGGCACCGGGGAGCATGTCTGGGAACCTTTCCTGCTTGCCGAGGCGCTGGAGCAGTTGGGCCATGACGTGAGGTTTGGGGCGACGACGCGGTCACCGATCTTGCCCGGGCATGCAATCTTGCGCGGCTATGTGTTTCGCGATCACGAAGGGCTGGGGATCACGAATTACCTTTACAATGTGGACCCTGTGTCCGCGGACCGGATTATCCTGTGTGTCGACACCGATCTGACTGCGATTGATCCGGCGCTTCTTGCGGCGCTTGATGCGGATATGGTTGTGGGCCCAGTGTTTCACCACCGCAGCGATCTGTCCGCCCTGATGCGTGGCGTGGCCCCGGCGACCGGATTTGTTCTGAAGGACGCAAAAGTTTGACCCACCGCATCGCCGTCTTCACCGATCTGGATGACACCCTGTTCCAGTCTGCGCGCAAGGTGAAGGAAGCTGATTTCATCGGCGCGGTTCAGGTGGCGAGTGCGCTGAACGGGCATCACGGGTTGATGACACGGGCGCAGGCCACGCTGCTGGACTGGATCGCACTTGAACGAGCGATCCCGGTCACCGCCCGGAGTTCCGAAGGATTCTCCCGCGTGGCCCTGCGGTTCGGCGGCCCGGCCATCGTGGCAAACGGCGCGGTGATTCTTGATGCCACCGGTGTCCCGGACCTTGAATGGCAGGCCCGCGTCACGAAGTCCCTTGCACCGCACCGCACGGCGCTTTCCGAAATGCCGGATCAGGCGCGAAAGGCTGCGACACAGATCGGCGCCGAGATCCGCACCTGGCTGGTGGAAGAGCCGGTTTGCGGCGGGGTCTATGCGGTCGTCAAGGTTGAGCCCGGAACGCCCGAATCCGCTCTGGCGCAGATTGCGCCCCGATTGCGCGAAACTGTGGCAGGGCCGTGGCGCGTGCACATGAACGGCAACAATCTGGCGCTGATCCCGCCCGGCATCTCGAAGGCGGCGGCCACAGGCTTCTTGCTGGAACGGCTGCGCCGGGACGGGCCGGTTCTGGCCATCGGCATGGGCGACAGCAGCAGCGATCTGGAGTTCATGCGGCTGTGCGATTTGTGGATGACGCCCACCGGATCGCAGCTTGACCGCGCTATCGTGGGTCTTGTGCCATGACTGGCCCCGCTGTCTTTTCCGGCAGTTACGACCCTGCGGATGTCACATTTCTGCTCACTCCGATCGATCCTGCGGCCGCGTCCAGGCTTTATGTCGAGCCTGTCGCGAAAGAGCGGCTGATCCAGCAGGGTCTGCGGCATTATTCCGAAATGATCACGCCCGAAAGGGCTCCCACCCCCGACTACATGAAGATTTTCCAGACGGCGATGACACGCAATTGCGCGCGCATGGGGCGCGATGTGGCAAAGTTGGTCCGCGCGATCCATGCCTGGATCGACGGGCCGATTACGCTATGTAGTCTGGTGCGCGGCGGCGTGCCGCTGGGTGTGCTGTTGCAGCGTGGGCTGGGCTTTCTTGGGCGCGACACGGTGCATTTCGGCGTCTCGATTATCCGCGACCGTGGAATTGACGCCGCAGCTATGGCGCATGTGCTGGGGCAAAGGCCACCCGAAGGCGTGATCTTCGTAGACGGGTGGACTGGCAAAGGAGCCATTGCGGATGAGTTGGAGCGCACTCTTGCCGACTGGCCAGACTTGCACGAACGCCTTGTGGTTCTTGCCGATCCTGCGGGCCGGGCCTGGCTGTCGGCGGGGCACGACGACTGGCTGATCCCATCGGGCATCCTGGGCTGCACCGTGTCAGGGCTGATCAGTCGGACTATTCTAAACGACCGTCTTACCAAACCTGGCGAATTTCACGCGGCACTTTACCTGAAGGGCCTCGCGGACCACGACGTTTCGAGACCCTTCGTGGATGAAGTTTCGGTGCTTATGCGGGCAGCGCTGGCCGATGCTTCGGCAAAGGCGCCAGAGCCTGCGGACGGCATCCGGCAGACCGCCAGCGCCGTCGTCGACGCCATCGCACAGCATTTTGGGGTTGCGAACCGCAACCGCATCAAGCCGGGCATTGCCGAGGCGACGCGGGCCGTACTGCGGCGCGCACCCGAGCGGGTTTTGGTGGCGGGGGATGATGACCAGGATCTGGACGGCCTGAGATATCTTGCGCACGACAGGGCAGTCTTGGTTGAAAGGTCTCATGTGCCGTTGTTTCCTTACCGGGCTGTCACCATTCTTGCGGATGCTGGTACGGGCAACCTCGCCAAAATCCCGCCGTCCTGACATCCCAACCGCCTGCCCTGCCCTGCGGTGCAACCATCTCTGCCATCCCGAAAGGAACCTGTCTCGTGTCGATCCAGCCGCTGATCCCGACATCCCCGGTGACCACCCTGTTGTCTGAAACTGCCGAGGCGATGTCGCTCGGTGCAACGATGTATGTGCCGATCCTGCATCCGGCCGTCCGCGACATCGTTACCGGCGTGAAATACCCGAACCTGAAATCGACCGTCCTGTGTCTGGAGGATGCGCTCCATGTTTCTGACATTGACCGTGGGCTGCATTTGCTGGGCAGGTTGATGGACGATCTTGACGGTTCGGTCAGAGGTGCGGGACATCCATGGCTTTTTGTGCGGCCACGCAACTTGGATATGGCCCGGGTCATTTGCGGGCTGCACGGCATCGGCCGGGTGGACGGGCTCGTGGTCCCTAAAATCACGATCAGTCAGGTCGAGGACTGGTGGCAACTGGCGGGGGATGCAGACATGCGCCTGATGCCGACGCTCGAGTCTTCGTGGGTATTCGATCCCGGCGCGCTCAGCGACTTTGCAGCCGTTCTGGATGCGCAGTCGCGGCACCGCCTGATTGCGCTGCGGGTCGGTGGCAATGATCTGCTTGCCACGCTGCAATTGCGCCGGGTGCGCGGGGAAACGATCTATGATGGCCCTCTCGCCTGGGGGCTGTCGCAGATCATGTGCCAGTTGGGCTCGCGTGGGTATCCCCTGACAGCACCAGTCTTTGACGTCCTCGATGACAGCGTGACCCTCGCCCGCGAATGTGCACGCGACGCCGATTTCGGCTTTGTCGGCAAGACGGCCGTGCATCCCGATCAGATAGATATCATTCATCAGGGCTTTGCCACCTGTCGGCAGGATGTGGCCCTTGCGCATCAGACGTTGATGCCCGGGTTAAGCGCCGTCTCCCGGGCCGCGGGCATGATGCTGGAACCGGCAACTCATCGGGGGTGGGCAAAAAGGATCCTCGCACGCGCTGATGTATATGGAATTGTCGCGGATAAGGAACAAATGTCGATCCAAGCCTGAGGCAGGATTATGCCGTGTCCCGGCTTGAATGGAAACGCCTCGAGGTAAAGGAGCAGGTGTCGCATCCCGCACGATTGCGCGGTGATTTGACGAACAGGTGCGGGTGTGACTTGTGCCAGTTCGTCATGGCTTGCCTTGGCGTATTGCTCCCCAAGGCTGATTGCGGCAACTGCGGGGTGCAAAGTTGGACATAGCGCATCAGGGTCTGCTCCAGGTCAAGGGCGCTGTCGAAACGGTTGGTTTTGAGCACGTCTCCGATGCGGCCGTTGAACCGCTCCACCATTCCGTTGGTCTGGGGCGACTTCGGCGGTGTCAGGCGATGTTGGATGCTGAGTTCGGTGCCCAGTTCGGTGCAGAGCTGGTCGAACTCGTGCTCGCCGGAAGGTGCCCGTGCGCGTGAGGCAAAGAGCCGGTCTGTGAACTTTTTTCCCCTCGCCATTGTCGCTGCGACCAATGGCATTCCATTGGCTCGATCCGTCAATATCCTGGCAATCCGGATCGGGCAGGCCCTGTGCAGATCGCGCGAGAATCTGCGGGCGTTGGCAGCAGTCTTGGGTATGCGCCGTCTGCGACCCATTGATGTTTCATGTGCGTGACGGCTCGTTGGCGTTGGCGACGGGCGATCGCTGATCGTGAGGAGTGATATGAGCTCACTGGGGGATCCCACGTGAGGTCATTTCTCCGGATTTGAGGCGGTCTCGGGATTTGGAGCTGGGATGCAAGCCCCGGGGCATCAGCGTGTCGATGGCCTTGTCGAGGTGGCCATCGGCGAGCCGGGTGAACAGGTCGACGAGGTAGGCGTAGGGCTCGACCCCGTTCATCTTGCAGGTGCCGATCAGGCTGGCGAAGCACGCCGAGGACCGACCGCCCTCGTCGTGGCCCGCGAAGAGGGCGTTGCGGCGGTTCATGGCCGGGCTGCGAATGGCGTTCTCAACCAGGTTGGAGTCGATGTCGAGGTGGCCGTCGTCGAGAAACAGCCGGAAGCCGTTCTGGCGGCGGAACATGCAGGCCATGGCTTCGCCAGGATCGGACTTGCGCGAGACCCGGGCGGCCTGGGCAATGAGCCAGCCGAAGAAGGCGTCCACCAGCGGGCGGGACAGGTCCTGACGGACCGTGCGGCGATGGTCGGGGCTGGAGCTTCGGATCGCGTCCTCGACCTTGTAGAGGGCCGCGATGCGCAGGAGTCGACGGGCCTGGTCGCCACGACGATCGGCAGCCGCTGGCTAGCGACGATCACGCCACCCCACGCCGCGCCCGCACCAAGGCCGCCGCCCGCTCGGCCGGGACATCCCCAGGAACCCGCACGACTTATTGGTGGGGTGTATTTCCCTCGCACCCGGGCTGCGCGAAATCGTGACTTGCCCAGTATGCCCCCAAGGGCCTGTTTCTGCTTGATGGTCCGCAATCGATCCCCTTCTGGCTTTTTGCACAGGGCGCTTCGCTTCTGTTTCATTCTGCTGATGCTGACTGCGCTGAATGTTCCCCATCCTGGAATGGCCGCTGGCATGCAGGAACCAGCGACGGCGATGATGCATGCGGGTAAAACCCATGATGCAATGACGGATGCCGGGAACATCCATGACAAGATGGGGGGAACCCTTTGTGCGACCCTCTGCCCTGGGACCGACAGGCTTGAAAGCCCGGCCATTCCGCAGCGGGTTCTTCAAACTCGTTTCGTTCCGTGGTTTGGCGACACAGAACGCGCCTGGCCTTCGGTTGCGCCTGACGCGGCCCTGCGCCCTCCCGACCCGCTCCGCAAAGCCTGAATGCGTGCCGCAGGTCTGCGGCACATCCCGTTTGCGTTGGGTCCGAACGGCCCTTGTGGAGCACAATGATGCATAACAATTTCACGCGCCGCGGCTTTCTCGCCGCCACCGCGGCCATGGCCGCATCAACCACCTTGCCAGGTTTTGCCTTCGGGCAGACTGCACCGCTTTCGCTGACCGCAACCACGCGGGTGCTGGAAATTGACGGTCGCGCGGCCACGGTTTTTGGCCTCGCCAATGCCGCGGGCGGACAGGGCCTGATCCTTGATCCCGGTCAGCAGTTCCGGGTGGATCTGACCAACAGCGTTGATATGGAAACGATCATCCACCGGCATGGCCAGATCCCGCCCAACGTGCAGGACGGCGTGCCTGACCTGCCGATGCCGTTGCTGAAACCCGGCGAGACGCGCA
>JBBRVJ010000087.1:0-15229 GCA_038246975.1 Rhodobacterales bacterium
AACAGGCGGAGATGCGCGGATGAGCGGCGGCAGACTGACGACACATGTGCTGGACACGGCGCGGGGGGTGCCGGCGGCGGGGGTGGCGATCACGCTGTACCGCATCAGCGGGCAGAACCACCGCAAGGTCATGGAAGCCGTCACCAACGCGGACGGGCGGGTCGATGCGCCGTTGCTGGCGGGGGACGCGCTGACGGCGGGGACGTACGAGATTGTCTTTGGCGCGGGCGACTATCTGCGCCGCACCGGGCAGGCGGGGGCGGAGGTGTTGTTTCTGGACGTGATTCCGATCCGCTTTGGCGTGGCGGAACCGGGCGCGCATTATCACGTTCCTTTGCTGATCAGCCCCTTTGCCTATTCGACGTACCGGGGTAGTTGATACCTGAATTGTGCCGGGGGGTCTTTGCGGGTGATCTGGCGCTGCATTTTTCTGAAAGGAAGAACCATGAGTTTTGGAACGCGCAGCACCTGTGTCGCGGTTTTGCTGATGTTCGGCGGCGGAGCGGCACAGGCTGCGATCACGGCGGATCAGTTGTGGGCCGCCTGGCAGAGCGCCGGAGCCGATGCCGGGTTGGTGGTCAAGGCGGACGGTTCGGTGCGCGAAGGGTCGACGTTGCGGTTGACCGGGGTCACGATCACCCCGACTGCCAGCGGCGAGGTGCAGGCTGGCGGGGTGATTTCCGAACTCGTACTGACGGAAGGTACCGATGGGACGGTGACGTTGGTTCCCGGGCCGAAGCTTGTGATTACAAGGTCGAACGGCCAAGAGGGAGGCGTCGTCATCTTGTCTCAAGAAGGGTTTTCGATGCGGGTCACCGAAAACCTGGGTGCGATCGCGTATGATGTGACGGCGACGTCGATGTTTCTGGGGATGAACATTTCGGCCGACAGTTTGATAACGCTGGAGGACGGCACGAAGCCCAAGACAAAGACCGCATTCAACTTGGCGATTACGGCTCCGGTGGTGAAGATCACCGATACGCCCGATCTGAACCGGACTTTTGTGGTGGATCTGACGGCAGACAGCCTGAGCTATGATGTGAACTCGGACGATGCGGGGCTGAAATCCTCGACCGTGCAGATCTCGGTGACCGAGGATGTGGCGATCAAGGGGACGTTTCTGGCCCCTTCGACCACCGCCTTGGCAGGGCTGACGACGGCTGAGGCGTGGTCGGCGGCGTTGACCGAGGGGATGTCGCTGACGGTGGATGCCGTGCAGGGGGCGTCGAAGGGCAGCAGCAAGGACGTCAACGAATTCCTGCCGATGGAGGTGGATTATTCCGCCTTGCCGGGGGTGTCGAAGATGGCCCTGAGCAAGAACGGCTTTTCACTGACATCGACTGCCGACGGGGCGCAGGTTTCGGTCCGCTCGCCCATGATGCCGTTTGCGCAGTTGGATCTGGGGATCGGGGCGCTGGTGATCGGGATGACCGCGCCGATCATGGCGGTGGCCGAGGCCGGGGCCTTTGGTCTGACGATGAAGCTGGCCGATGTGGTGGTGAACGACGCGGCCTGGGCGGTGGTGGACCCGAATGGCGTGTTGCCGCGCGATCCGGCGCAACTGGTGATCGACACCACGGGGACGATGAAGGTCGATTTCCTGGCGCTGATGGCGGCGGATGCGGGGGGGATGGTCGAAGTCATGCCGCCCGAGCCGTTGACGTTCGATATCACCGAGGTGTCGCTTGCGGTGGCGGGCGCGCTGTTCAGCGGAACGGGCGCGTTCACCTTTGACAATACGACCGGACAGCCGGTGCCGGTCGGTACGGCGGATGTGACGCTGACCGGGGGCAACGGGCTGATCGACCGGCTGATCGCGATTGGCGTGTTGACCGAGGAAGACGCGGGCGGCGCGCGGATGATGATGGCGATGTTCATGAACGCAGGAGTAGGCGACGACGTGCTGGTATCGAAGATCGAGGCCAAGGCGGACGGGTCGATTTCGGTGAACGGGCAGCGGGTGCAGTAGGCGAATGGCGACGCTGGTCTTTGGTCTGGCGTGGCCAAGCCGGGGGGTTTCACACCCCCCGGACCCCCTGTGGGATATTCAGGGACAGAAAATGAAGGGGTCAGGCCGTGCCCGTCGTGGCCTTTCTGAGGGCGTCGCGGATGTTTATGGCGATGTAGTCGGTGAACAGGCGCACCTTGGGGTCTTTCAGGCGGCGGTGCTGGCTGAGCGAGGAAAGCTGGGTCGGCAAGGGCGGAGTCGCGGTGGCGACCGGGATCAGCCGGCCTGCGCGCAGGTGGTCGGCGACTTCGAACAGGGGTTTCAGGATGATGCCGCGACCGTCGAGCGCCCAGGTGGTCAGCACATCGCCATCGTCGGTTTCGAACGGGCCGGTGATTTCATGGCGGCGCGGGCCATCGGAGGTTTGCAGGGTCCATTGAAATTCCTTGGCACCGGGAAAGCGCAGATTCAGGCAATCGTGGCGGTCGGTGACCAGCGCCTCGCCATCCGCCGGGTTGCCGCGCCGCGCGATGTAGGCAGGAGCGGCGCAGAGCAGGCGCGGGCAATCGGCGATCAGGCGAACCTTCAGGGTGCTGTCGTCCAGAAGGCCGAGGTGGAAGGCCACGTCGATGCCTTCGCCCGTCACGTCGATCACCCGGTCCGACAGGCGCAGGCGCACGTCGATCTGCGGGTAGAGGTCTTTGAACAGCGGGATCAGGGGTGCTATGAAGCGGCGGCCGACGCCCAGCGGGGCCGCGACAAAGATCGTGCCGCGCGGGTTTTGGGTCACGTCCATCACCGCCGCTTCGGCGTCGTCGATGGCATCCAGGATGCGGCGGGCACCTTCCAGAAAAATGCGGCCGTTTTCGGTGGGTTGCAGGCTGCGGGTGGTGCGCGAGAACAGCCGGACGCCGAGGTGCTTTTCGAGGTCCGAGATTCGCGCCGAGGCCACGGCGGGCGAGGTCCGTTGGTCGCGGGCCGCCGCGCTCATGCTGCCCAATTCGTAGACACGGACGAACATGCGGATGTTGTTGATGTAGGACATCGGAATTATCCGGGCTGGTTTGAAAGTGATCCGGCATTTGACGGATTAACAGAAAGGTGCGCGTCGGTATAGCCTTGAGGCAAATGGAGGCGGGCGCGATGTATGACTGGGCAGTGTTGTGGGAATGGGTCGAGATCGCCGCGCGCTGGACCCATGTGATCACGGCGATTGCGTGGATCGGATCGTCGTTTTACTTCATTGCGCTGGACCTTGGGTTGCGGCAGACGCCGAGCCTGCCGCCGCTTGCACATGGCGAGGAATGGCAGGTGCATGGCGGCGGGTTTTACCACATCAACAAGTATCTGGTCGCCCCGGACATGTTGCCCGAGCATCTGACCTGGTTCAAGTGGGAGAGTTACGCGACCTGGCTGTCAGGTTTTGCAATGCTGATCCTTGTATATTACCTCGGCGCCGAGATGTTTCTGGTCGATCCGGCGGTGGCCGATCTGGCGGTTTGGCAGGCGGTGGCGATGTCGCTGGCATCGCTGGTGCTGGGCTGGGCGCTGTATGACACGATCTGCAAGAGCCGGTTCGGCGATGACAACACGCGGCTGATGGTGGGGTTGTATGTGATCCTTGTGGCGATGGCCTGGGGGTACACGCAGGTTTTCAGCGGACGGGCGGCGTTGCTGCATCTGGGGGCGTTTACCGCCACGATCATGTCGGCCAACGTGTTCATGGTCATCATGCCCAATCAGCGGATCGTGGTGGCCGATCTGAAGGCGGGGCGCAAGCCGGACCCCAAATACGGCAAGATCGCCAAGCAGCGCAGCACGCATAACAACTACCTGACGTTGCCGGTGATCTTCCTGATGCTGTCGAACCATTATCCGTTGATTTTTGCTACCGAATACAACTGGCTGATCGCCAGCCTCGTTTTCCTGATGGGGGTCACCATCCGCCACTGGTTCAACACCAAGCATGCGCGCCGCGGCAATCCGCACTGGACCTGGGGGGTGACGGCGGTGCTGTTTCTGGTCATCGCGTGGCTTTCTGCCGCGCCGATGCGGGTGGTGGCGGGCGAGACGGCGCTGAGCGGGACGGCGCTGCGGTTTGCGTCCGCGCCGGGGTTTGACGAGGTGTCGGGCATCGTCCAGGGGCGTTGTTCGATGTGCCATGCAGCCGAGCCGACGTGGGAGAGGATGTACTGGCCGCCCAAGGGGGTCGTGCTGGAGACGCCCGCGCAGATCGCCCATGAGGCGCGGCGGATCTTTCTGCAGGCGGGGGTGACCCATGCGATGCCGCCTGCCAATCTGACGTATATGGAGCCGCAAGAGCGGGATGCGATCGTGCGGTGGTTTCGTGCGGCGGGGGTGGGAGCCTCCGGCGGGGATATTTAGAGACAGAAAATGTCAGAGGCCGGTGAAGCGCCAATCGGTGGTCTGACGATAGGGTTGGCCGGGGTCGAGGTCGATGCCGGGGAAATTCGGATGGTTGGGGGCGTAGGGCCGGCCTTGGGGTTCGATGGCGAGGCCGTGGCAGCCGGGGCGGTCGTCGCAGACCTGGATGCCGGGTTCGGTGGTGGCCACCGTCAGGGTCACGCCGGTTTTGCCGGTCAGGGTCAGGGCTTCGGTCAGGGGGCGCCGGTTGGGGGCGAGGCAGAAGCAGGTGTCGAGCGGCGGCGCGTCCGGCGTGATCGTGCGGGGGGTGCGGAAGTCGCAGGGGGTGCCTTGGCTGTTGCGGATTTCGCCGGTGGGGGTGAAGGCGTCGGTGGTGGGCAGGTGGCGATCTGCGGGGATGTGCAGGGTGTGGCCGGACCAGTCGGGCGTGCCGTCGAGGTTCCAGCAGCTGTGGTTGGCGGGGTCGAACAGCGTCGGCTTGTCGGTGGACGCCGTGACGTACAGGCGCAGGGTGGAGCCGTGCAGCGCGTGAGTGGCAATGATCGGCCGCGTGCGAGGGCATCCGCCTGCGCCGTTGGGCAGGGTGAGGTGCAGGGTTGCCTCGGTTTCGGTCGCCTCGGCGAAGGTCCAGACGTGAAGGTGGGTGCCTGCGTTGCCCGAGTGCAGCGTGTGCTGGCCGTTCTGGTTGGCTTCGAAGGTGTGAAGTTGGCCTGCAAGGGGGCTGCGGCGTTGCTGCGGCGGTTCGCCACCGGGGCGATGAGCGAGCCGTTGTGGCGCAGGTCGCCTTCGTAATCGGGCAGGTGATCCGATCCGATGGTCAGGTTGTGGAGGATGCCGGGCAGATGGACGCTGTGCACGATCGCGCCGAGGGTCAGCGGGGTGACGGTCAGGTCGGCGTTGTGCAGGGTGATCTTGTGGACAAGGAGCCCCGTGGCCGTCGTGCCGAAATCCGCGATGGTCATGCGGCCCCTCCCTGATGCGTCGCCACGGTGGACGATCCGGGGGGGGGCGGGTCTAGTCAGCCGGTGATGCAAGCCGCGATGGTCGAGGCGAGTTTGCGCATCATGTCGGCATATAGCCCTGCGCCGGGGGCGAGGGTTGAGCCTTCGGGATCAAGGGGTTGGCCGATGCGGGCTGTCGTGCCTTCGGCCATGACGGCGACCAGTTTGGGATCGTGGTTCGCCTCGGGGAAGATGCAGATCGGGGTATCGGTCATGCCCGATTGCAGGTCGCGCAGGTGCTGTGCACCGGGCGAGGCGGCGTCGCCCATGGCTATCGTGCCGGCGATGGTCAGGCCGTAGTGGGCGGCGAAGTAGCCGTAAGCGTCGTGGAACAGCACGATGGGTTGGCCTTTGGCCGGGGCAAGGGTGGCGGCGAGTTCGGCGTCAAGCGTGGTGATGGCCGCCTGTGCCGTCGCGGCGTTGGCGGCGTAGGTCCTGGCATTGTCGGGGTCGAGGGTGGACAGTTCGGCGGCGATGGCGGCGAGCCACACGCGGGCGTTGGCCGGGTCGAGCCAGGCGTGGGGGTCGTGGCCTTTGTGGTCGTGCCCCTTGTGATCGTGATCATGGGCGTCGGCTTTGCCGTGATCGGCCTCTGCGGCGTGGTCTGCGTGATCATCGGCGTCATGGCCGCTGTCGGCGTAGTCCAGCAGCATGGTTCCGGGCGTCGTCAGCAGTTGCAGATGTGGCGCGGAGGACAGGCCGTCGAGCGTGCGGTCCAGCCAGGGCGTCATGTCGGGTCCGACCCAGACCACCAGACCGGCGGCGGCAAGGTCGGCGGCTTGCGACGGGCGAAGCTGAAACGCATGGGCGTTCGCGCCCTTGTCCAGCAGAACCTGGGGGCTGCCGAGGTCGCCCATGACTTGCGCCACCAGCGCGCCTACCGGGGGAATGTCGGTGATCACGCGGGGAACCTCGGCAGCGGCGGGCAGGGACAGCAGGCTGGCGAGGGCGATTGATATGGTATAACGCATCGGTTCGATCTTCCCTTGGGGCGATGCGATGCATACACTATGTAATATCATAACATGTCAAGGGGCCGTACCATGACGGAAGCTCCCCACGCGCACGATCCCGCCTGTCCCGGCTGCGCCGCCCCCGATCTGGCGTTCTCGGCGCATGATCATGGCTCTTGTGCCACTGACACGCTGGCGCGGGCCGAGGCGTTGCTGGTGGCGCGGGGAGTGCGGCTGACCCCGGTGCGCAAGCGGGTGCTGGAGATATTGCTGGAGGCGCATCAGGCGTTGGGGGCCTATGACGTGCTGAACAGGTTGGCGGCCGAAGGCTTCGGCAATCAGCCGCCGGTGGCCTATCGCGCGCTGGATTTCCTTACGGAACATGGGCTTGCGCATCGGATCCGGCGGCTGAACGCGTTTGTCGCCTGCATGCATCCGGGCGAGGTTCACGCGCCGGTGTTCCTGATCTGCCGGGTCTGCAAGACGGTGGCCGAAGCGCCGGGGGCGGCTGTCGGGGCGGCGTTGGGATCGGCGGCGGCTGATATGGGGTTCGCGGTGGAACGCGCGACCATCGAGGCGCTGGGGCTGTGCCCGGCGTGCAAGGTCGCGGCATGAGCCTGATTGCGGCGGAGGGGATTTCGGTGCGGCTGGGCGGTGCGGACGTGCTGCGCGGGGTCAGCCTGTCCGTGGCTGCGGGCGAGATCGTCACGATTCTGGGGCCGAACGGGTCGGGCAAATCGACGCTGCTGCGCGCGCTGCTGGGAATTGTGCCGCTGACGGCAGGCCGGGTGGTGCGGACGGCGGGGTTGCGGTTGGGTTATGTGCCGCAGCGGTTGGCGATTGATCCGTCGCTGCCGATCACGGTGCGGCGGTTCCTGTCGCTGCCGGTGGCCGTGACCGATGCGCAGGCGGCGGCAGCACTGGTTCGGGCCGGGTTGCCCGAGGTGGCGGGCCGGCAGATGGCGGCGCTGTCGGGCGGGCAGTTGCAGCGGGTGCTGCTGGCCCGCGCGCTGCTGTCGGACCCGCAGGTGTTGATCCTGGACGAGCCGACCCAAGGGCTGGATCAGTCGGGCGAGGCGGCGTTCTACCGGTTGATCGAGGATGTGCGGCACGCGACCGGGGTGGCGGTACTGATGGTCAGCCATGATCTGCATGTGGTGATGGCGGCGTCCGACCGGGTGATCTGCCTGAACGGCCATGTGTGCTGCGAAGGCACGCCGCAGGTGGTGTCGTCGGCCCCCGAGTATCGCGCGCTGTTCGGGTTGGGAACGCTTGGCGCGCTGGCGCTGTATCAGCATGTGCATGACCATTCGCATGACGACGGGCACGATCATGCGGGGCATGACCATGCTTGACGACTTTCTGGTGCGGGCGGGTCTGGCGGGGGTGGGGCTTTCGCTGGCCACCGGGCCGCTGGGCAGTTTCGTGGTGTGGCGGCGGATGGCCTATTTCGGCGATGCCACGGCGCATGCGGCGATTCTGGGTGTGGCGCTGGCGTTGGCGACCGATCTGCCGGTGGGTTTTGGCACGCTGGTGGTGGCGCTGGCGATGGCGGCCACGGTGGCGGGGCTGGCGGCGCGCGGCTGGGCGATGGACACGACGCTGGGGGTTCTGGCGCATTCCGCGCTGGCGCTGGGTCTGGTCGCGGTCAGCTTTGTGCCCGGCGCGCGGACCGATCTTTCGGCATGGCTGTTCGGCGATATTCTGGCCGTCTCGCGCGCCGATCTGGGGTTCATCTGGGGCGGGGCGGTGCTGGTGGTCGGGTTGCTGGTCTGGCGCTGGCAGGGGCTGCTGACTGCGACCTTGAGCGAGGAGCTGGCCTATGCGTCGGGCATCAAACCGGACCGCGAGCGGTTGATTTTGACGCTGGCGCTGGCTGTGGTGGTGGCCGTGGCGCTGAAGGTGGTGGGGGCGCTGCTGATCGCCGCCCTGCTGATCATCCCGGCAGCCGCCGCGCGGGGTTTGGCGCGCACGCCCGAGGCGATGGCGGCGGGGGCCACGGCGATCGGCGCGCTGGCCTGCCTTGCGGGGTTGGCGCTGTCGCTGTGGCAGGATACGCCTGCCGGTCCGTCGATCATCGTGGCGGCGGCAGCGGTGTTCGCGGCGACGGCCAGCGTTGGTCGGCTGATCAGGAACTGATCCCGCCCCCTTCATCTGTCCCCAAATATCCCAAAGGTGCATATATCGGTGCGCCATTGGTTCGAGAACCAATAAATGGGCGGGGCTGTGAAAACTCCGGCGGTTGCCCCGCAAACCGACGCCGGTTTTGCGCGTCTCATGTCGTTTTCGGCCCGCAAGTGTCGGGTGGACTTGGCCCCCGCAAGCGCGCATTTGGCACATAGGGCCGATAGCCCCCTTAAGGAGTCCGCCCCCATGAAAACCCATGTCAAAGCTTTGGTCGTCGGCGGAGGTGCTGTTGGTACGGGCATCGCCTATCATCTGGCCAAGGCGGGTTGGGAGACGATGCTGGTCGAGCGCGACGAGTTGACGGCGGGGTCTACCTGGCATGCGGCGGGGCTGCTGCCCCTGTTCAACATGGGGTATGCGACCACGCATATCCACAAATACAGCGTCGATTTCTACAAGGGGCTCGAGGCTGAGACCGGGCTGAACCCCGGCTTTTACGTCGTGGGCAACCTGCGGATGGCGCAACATCAGGCGCGGATGGATGAATACATGCTTTATTCGTCGGTGGCGGAAACGGCGGGGGTCTATCACGAGTTCCTGACGCCTGCGCAGATCAAGGATCGCTGGCCGCTGGTGCGGACCGATGATCTGATCGGCGCGCTGTATCACCCGCAGGACGGATATATCAATCCAGCGGACGTGACGCAGGCGATGGCCAAGGGCGCGCGGCAGTTCGGCTGCACCTTCGAGCGCAAGATTCAGGTGAACGGCTATCGCTGGACCGGGTCCGAATGGATCGTGACCTGCGCGCGGATGGTCGAACAGGGCGGCAATCTGGTGGCGTCGGACGAGTTTCAGATCCATGCCGAGCATGTCGTGACCGCCACGGGCAATCACGCGCAACGCACGGCGCGTTTGCTTGGGATCAAGAGTCCGGCCATTCCGGTGGAACACCAATACATCGTGACCGAACCCGACCCCGCACTGGTCGAATGGCGCAAGACCAACGACCAGCACCCGGTGCTGCGCGATGCCGACGCCAAGTGGTATGTCCGCGAAGAGCGCGGCGGCTGGATATTGGGGCCGTACGAAAAGAACGCCCCCGCGCGGTTCCTTTATGACGTGCCCGCCAGTTTTCGCGCCGATCTGTTCCCGCTGAACCTCGAACGGATCGAGGCGGAATACATGTCGTTCATCCATCGCATCCCGTCGTCGGAAACCGTGGGGCTGAAGGCCGATTTCAACGGGCCGATCTGTTATACGCCCGACGGCAATCCGCTGGTGGGGCCCGCGCCGGGGTTGCGCAACATGTGGCTGGCCGAAGGATTTTCGTTCGGGATCACGGCGGCGGGCGGTGCGGGGTATTATCTGGCGCAGATGATGGTCGACGGCGAGGCCGAGATCGACATGGCCTCGCTGGACCCCCGGCGGTTCGGGTCGTGGATCACCACCGAATATGCCGCGCGCAAGAACGAGGAATGTTACGACCACGTTTTCATCCTGCATCACCCGGATGAAGAACGCGAAGCCTGCCGCCCGCTGCGCACCGCCCCGGTTTATGACCGGCAGGCGGCACTGGGGGCGCAGTTCGGGCAGGTGAACGGGTGGGAGCGGCCGATCTATTATGGTCCCCTGGATGCGCTTGCCGATTTCGATCATCACGCGCGCAGCTTCCGCCGTGGGGGCTGGTGGCAATATGCGGTGGACGAGGCCCGCGCGATCCGCGAGACGGCGGGGCTGATCGATGCGACGGCGTTCACCAAGCATGTGGTGCGGGGGCCGGGGGCGACGGCGTTTCTGGACTGGTTCACCTGCAATGCGCTGCCCAAGGTGGGGCGGATCAACCTGACCTATGCTTTGACCCCATCGGGCACGACGCGGACCGAATATACCATCGTGCGCAACGGCGAGAACGACTATTACCTTGTCTCGGCAGGGGCCTGGACCGCCTATGATGCGGATTACCTGCGTAAATGTGCCGAGGACAAGGCGGGCGAATTCGGCCACATCGACATCCATGATGTCACGACCCAGTGGGGTGTTTTCGCGATTGCCGGGCCGAACAGCCGCAGGATTCTGGCCGAGTTGATCAAGGATGCCGACCCGGCGACGGCGCTGACCAACAAGCGGTTCCCGTGGCTGTCGGCGCGCAAGATCGAGTTGGGCATGTGTCCGGTCAATGCGATCCGCGTGGCCTATACCGGCGAATTGGGTTGGGAATTGCACCATCCGATCGAGATGCAGCGCTATCTTTGGGATCAGTTGCTGGTCGCCGGGGCCAGACACGGGATGAAACTGGCCGGCGCGCGGGCGCAGAACTGGCTCAGGCAGGAGAAATCCTATCGCGCCTTCGGCAACGAGCTGGGTCGTGACGCGACGCCGCTGGAGGCGGGGCTGGACCGCTTTGTCGATCTGTCCAAGGAGTTTCAGGGCAAGGCCGCGATGCAGGCGGTGGGTATCCGCAGCAGATGCGTTACGGTTCTGATCGACGGGCCTGCGGATACCGATCCATGGGGCAAGGAGGCGCTGTTGTTCGACGGGCAGAAAGTCGGACGGCTGACTTCGGGCGGGTATTCGGTGGCGTTCGGCAAGCAGATCGGCATGGGCTATGTGCCGGTGGCGCAGGCGGCGGTGGGGACGAAACTGCAAGTGCGGATGAACCGGGAGTTGTGGGACTGTGTGGTGGTGGAAGACAGCCCGTTCGACCCGACCAACGCGCGGATCAGGGTGGACGGGTAGGCAGAAAGGGGGGCGCTGCCCCCCTCGCCTGCGGCTCACCTCCCGGGATATTTTGACCAGGAGGAAGCGGGGGACCGGTTATTGTGACCGTGTGCCCAGCCAGTCCGCCCAGGCGGATTTGCTGCCCGAAAACACGTTCAGGTCGGTTTTGCCAGTGGAGCCTGCGACGAGGCCGTGCAGGAATATTGCCGGAAGGTCCAGGGTTGGCCGGGGCAGGTCTGTGACGGGTGGGCGGCGACGGTGCGCAGCCGGGTCGGCGTGTCACGGGATTGCCGCCAGCTTGCCGATCATTTTGCGCGGCGCGCCTTCCACCACGCAGTCCAGATGCCGATGCGACGGCGGGCGCGGATCATCAGGGCCGCGATCGGGCCGCGCAGGACCGGGATATCGACGGCCAGCAGCAGCAGGCCCAAGGGCAGCATCCAGATGCCGAGGAACGGCAGGATCGACAAGAGGCCGCCGATGATCAGCAGCACCGCCAGCGGCAGGCGGATCAGCCGATAGCTGTCGCGGCGCAGGGCGGTCATCGGGCCACGCATGGCCGGGACCAGGCGGGCGATGGTTTCGAACTGGCGGTTCAGGCGTTTTTCATCGTCCGGCATGTTTGGTTCCCCTGCGGTCCGGGACAGATAGGCGTGCGGTAGCTGCGGCACAATGACCGGGAATGAGGGGTTCAGATGAAACGGGCCGGAGACAGGGCGGCTACGAGGTCGGCATCCAGCGCCGGGGTTCGGTCTGCGATCAGGTCGGCGGCAAGCTGGCTGGCGGCGGGCGAGGTTTGAAAGCCGTAGCCGCCCTGGCCCGCCAGCCAGAAGAACGCGGGCTGCACCGGGTCGCGGCCGATCACCGGCACGCGGTCGGGCGAGAATGTGCGCAGGCCGGCCCAGTTGCTGAGCAGCCGTGTGACGGGTTCGGTCATCATCTCTTCGTAGCGCGCCAGACCTTCGGCCAGCACCATGTCGTCGGCCCATGCGTCGTGCGGGTCCATCGGGTGCTCTTCGGCGGGCGAGACGATCAGGGCACCTGCGTCGGGTTTGGCGTACCACGCCTCGCCCGTGCCGAACAGCATCGGCCAGCGGCTGACGTCGTGGCCGCCCGGTGCCGGAATCCGGGCCATCGAGCGGCGCATCGGTTGGAAGCCGAGCGGGGCCACCCCGGCAAGTGCGGCGATACGGTCGACCCAGGCACCTGCGGCGTTGATCAGGGTGTGGGCGGTATGTGTGCCGGTGGGGGTGGTGACGTGCCAGCCTGTGCCGTTGCGGGATATCGCGGTGACGGGGGAGGAGATCAGGATCTCTGCGCCGTTCTTGCGTGCATCGCGGGCGAAGGTCTGGATCAGCAGGTCGGTGTCGATGTCCCAGGCGTGATCGGCATGGGCGGTGTGGGCGATGACGGCAGGGTTCAGGATGGGGACGATGCTGCGCGCCTGATCCACCGGGATCGGGGTCAGGTCCATTTCGGCGATGTCATGGGCAAAGGCGTCTGCCTGATCGGCGCGGGCAAGGATCATCAAGCCGCGCGGCGACAGGATACCGGGGCGGGCGCGAAATTCGTCGCCGGAGGCCATCGACAATCTGACTACGGAGGGATTTCCGTAGCTTGCCTCATAAAGCGCGGCCGAGCGGCCCGAGGCGTGATGGGCGAGGTGGGGTTCCGCCTCCAGCAGGGTGACGGAGCCCAACGCAGACAGTCGGGCTGCGGCAGAAATGCCTGCGATGCCGCCACCGATGATGAGGAAATCTTTGGTCATGCGGGGCAAGGTGTCACGATGCGCGGCCAAGCGAAAGGGGGCAGCGGATGTGCCGCTGCCCCCTGTACCGCTTACTTCGGAATGTCGCCGGTGATGCCTTCGACATAGAAGTTCATGCCGGCCAGTTCGCCGTCGGCAGCCACCACGCCATCGGCCAGCCAGACCGAGCCGTCCTGCTTGTTCAGCGGGCCGGTGAAGGGGTGATAGGTGCCCGCCGCGATGTCGTCGCGCATCTTTTCGGCGGCGGCCTTGACCTCGGCCGGGACGGCGTCGGTGATTTCGCCGATCTCGACCTCACCGCCCGCGATGCCTTCCCAGGCTGCGGATTGCGCATAGGTGCCGTCGATCAGCGCGCCGACGCGCTTGATGTAGTAGGGGGCCCAGTTGTCGATGATCGACGACACGCGGGGCGAAGGTTTGTATTGCGCCATGTCGGATGCCTGACCGAAGCCGATCACGCCGGGGGTCTTGGCGGCCTCGGCCAGCGGGGCGGTCGAATCGGTATGCGACAGGATCACGTCGACGCCCTGTTCGATCAGCGCCTTGGCCGCGTCCGCCTCTTTCGCCGGATCGAACCATGTGTAGGCCCAGACGACCGAGATCGTCACGTCGGGGTTGACCTTTTTGGCATGGATGAAGGACGCGTTGATGCCCTGAATGACCTCGGGGATCGGGTAGGATCCGATGTAGCCGATCTTGTTCGATTTGGTCATCGAGCCTGCGATGGTGCCCATGATGGCGCGGCCTTCGTAGAACCGGGCGTCATAGGTCGAGACGTTCGGGTGTTCGCGCTTGTAGCCGGTGGCGTGTTCGAATTTCACGTCCGGGAACTTGGCGGCGACCGCGTTGGTCTGGTCCATGTAGCCGAACGAGGTGGTGAAGATGATGTCGCATCCGCTCAGCGCCATCTGGGTCAGCACGCGTTCGGCATCGGCGCCTTCGGGCACGCTTTCCTGATAGGTGGTGGCATCGACCTTGTCGCCGAATGCCTCGATCACCGCGAGGCGACCCTGATCGTGCTGATAGGTCCAGCCGCCGTCGCCGATCGGGCCGACGTAAATGAAGCAGGCCTTGGTCTTGTCTTGTGCAAAGGCCGTCCCGGTCAGGGCAAAGCCCATCGCGGCGGTGGCAAGCAGCAGTTTTTTCATCTTCTTCTCCCGTTGGATGGGGCGTGTCGCCCCGTTGATTGGCCCCTAGCGTGAGGCATGGAAATTCTGGCCAAGGGCGGCGGGCGCGTTCAGCGACGCGCGGCCCTTGCCAGAGGACATGATGACCAGCACGAGGATGGTTATCAGATACGGCGACATCGACAAGTATTCGACCGGGATGCGCGACCCCGATGCCTGCAGATTAAGCTGCAGAACCGAGATGCCGCCAAAAAGATAGCCGCCGATCAGGACGCGCCACGGTTTCCAACTGGCGAACACCACGATGGCCAGCGCGATCCACCCGGCCCCTGCGGTAATGCCGTCAGTCCATTGCGGCACGCGGATCAGGCTGAGGTAAGCCCCGCCCATCCCCGCCATAGCCCCGCCGAACAGGATTGCCAGCAGCCGGATGCGGCCGACCTTGTAGCCCAAGGCGTGGGCCGCGTCGTGATTTTCGCCCACCGCGCGCAGGATCAGGCCTGCGCGCGAATACTTCAGCATCCACCACACGGCGGCGATGACCGCGACCGAGAAATACACCACCCAGTCATGGCTGAACAGGATGCGGCCCAGAACCGGAATATCGCGCAGCGGGCCAAAGGGCACGGCACCGGTCAAGGGCGGCTTGATGCCGTTGTAGCCTTGGCCCATCAGCGACGACAGGCCAAGACCGAACAGGGTCAGCGCCAGCCCCGTCGCCACCTGATTGGCCAGCAGGGTCTGGGTCAGAAAGGCGAACATCAGGCTCAGGATCGCCCCGCCCGCCGCCCCGCCAAGGAAGCCTATGAACGGGTTGCCGGTGCTGACCGCCGCGATGAAGCCGCAGATCGCCCCCATGATCATCATGCCCTCGACGCCGAGGTTCAGCACGCCCGCCTTTTCCACCACCAACTCGCCAATCGCGGCCAGCAGGATCGGAACCGACGCGACCATCAGCGAGGCCACCAGAACCGCCGGGTTGATTGAACCGAAATCCATCAGGCGGCTCCCTTGAAGAATGACCGGATGCGAAAGTTCGCCAGCACGTCGACCGCCAGCAGAAAGAACAGCAGCATCCCCTGAAACGCCTGAATCGCGGCCGACGGCAGGCCGAGGTTGGTCGAGGCCATTTCGCCGCCAATGTAGGTCAGCGCCATCAAGAGACCCGCCAGCAGGATGCCGATCGGGTTCAGGCGGCC
>JBBRVJ010000088.1:0-15042 GCA_038246975.1 Rhodobacterales bacterium
CACGCGATCCGGCTTCTGCAATCCTGACGCCCGCTCTTTGACGGTTCCGCCGCAACGGTCAGAGCTTTCGGACCGGGGAGCCATCCCCCGGCCCATGTCGGGCGCATGCTCGGTCGGGTGCGCGTCCCCGATAGCGGCAGCCGACGGCGCGCAGACACCCTGACCGGCCTCAGCGCAGCCGTGCCGTCGCCGCCTCGCCCAGTCCCTCGGCCCCGCGCGCGGCCAGCAATTGGCTTAGCCAATCGGGGTCCATCTCGGGCACCGAGGACAACAATAGTTCGGTATATGGGTGATGCGGGGGTGCAAAGATGGCGGCCTTTGGCCCCGCCTCGACAACCCGGCCCGACTGCATCACCACCACCTCATCGGCGATGGCGCGCACCGTCGCGATGTCATGGGTGATGAACATCAGCGCCAGATCAAGCTCGCGCTGCAACCGGTCCAGCAGGCGCAGGATGCCCTCTGCCACCAGTTGGTCAAGGGCACTCGTGACCTCGTCGCAGATCATCACGCGGGGCTCGGCGGCCAATGCGCGGGCAATGCCGATACGTTGTTTCTGGCCGCCCGACAATTCGCCGGGCAGACGGTCGCGGAACTCGGCAGGCTCCATTTCGATCTGGGTCAGCAACTCGTCTACCCGCCGCCGTAGCGCCGCACCTCTCAGGCCAAGATAGAACCGGACCGGCCGCCCGATGATCTCTGCCACCGTCTGTCGCGGGTTCAGCGCGGTATCGGCCATCTGATAGATCATCTGGATCTGGCGCAACTGCTGGCGGGATCGCTGGCGAAACCCGGCGGGCAGGGGTTTGCCATCGAACGCCACCCCGCCCGAGACGGGCTGCAAAAGCCCCGTGATCACCCGCGCTGCGGTCGATTTGCCCGAGCCGGATTCGCCGACCACCGCCACCGTCTGCCCGGCATGCACGGCAAAGGAAACGTCATCCAGCACCTTCGTCTGGCCATAGGCTGCCGTCACATGCTCGACCGCCACGACCGGCACCGCGCCCGCCACGGGCGGCGGGCGCAGCGGCCTCGTGAAGTGGCGTACGGCCCAAAGGCTGCGGGTGTAGTCCTCGCGCGGGGCGGCGAGCATGGTGCGGGTATCGGCTTCCTCGACCTCGGCACCCTTCAGCATCACCTTGATGCGGTCGGCCATCTGCGCCACCACGGCCAGATCATGGCTGATGTAAATCGCGGCGGTGCCGAACTGACGCACAACGTCGCGGATCGCGGCAAGCACCTCGATCTGCGTCGTCACGTCCAATGCCGTCGTCGGTTCGTCAAAGATGATCAGATCGGGGCGGCACGCCATCGCCATGGCCGTCATGCAGCGTTGCAACTGACCGCCCGACACCTGATGCGGATAGCGAAAGCCGATCTCTTCGGGGTTCGGCAGGCGCAGGCGGCGGTACAACTCGACCGCATCCTCGGCGCTGTCGCTGGCCGACCGCAGACCATGCAGCACGGGCGCCTCGACATGCTGGTAGATCAGCCGGTGCGCCGGGTTGAAGGCAGCGGCGGCCGATTGCGCGACATAGGCGATGCGCGCACCCCGCAGCCTGCGGCGCGTCTCGTGCGACGCTGTCACAAGGTCGATGCCGTCGAACAGGATCTGCCCGCCCGTGATCCGGCACCCGTCGCGCACATGGCCCATCGCGGCCAACCCCAGCGTGGATTTCCCCGCCCCGGATTCCCCGATCAGCCCCAGGATCTCGCCCCGGTTCAGCGTAAGGTCGATATCTCGGACGATCGTGCTCCACCCGCCATCGGACTGACCCTCGATGGTCAACCCACGCATTTGTAGCAGCGCCGGGCCGGGCGGTGACGGTTGGTTCATGGGGCGTGCCTGTCCGGGTTGCTGCAAAGCCCGAGTGTTTTCAGCTTCGGCCGGATCGGTCAAGCGCGCCGGATACGGTTGCGGCCGAAGATTGCGCACCAACCTCTCGGCATTCCTGACGAACGTCTAAAAGACCTGCCACTTTTGGCCTGACGTGATCGGCTTTGGCATCCCTACAAGGAGCCTTGCCGATGCCGAAACAGCCCGCCTTTCCCGGCCTGCGCGATGCGACGAAGAAGAAGCCGGGCAAGGACTGGGGTGTAATGCGCAAGGCCACCAAAGGCGGCGTGCTGCATCCTCTCGACGAGCGGGCCAACCGCATCATTGCCAAGGTGCGTGCCAAGGTCGAGCATCCGTTCCGGGTGATCAAGCGCCAGTTCGGTCATGTGAAGACCCGCTACAGGGGACTGGCCAAGAACCGCGCCCAATCCTGCCCATGATCATCGGAGTGTCGGCCTTGCGGGGGTGACGCTGCTGCTGGTGTCGCTGATCGTGTTCATGATGCTGAAGGTTCTGCCCGGCGATATCGCCTTGCCGGAATGCGCCCCTGTGGTGCATCCCCTGCGCGATATCGGCCCTGAGTATGCCGTTGCCTGCTGACGCTGTGACAGTCTGTAGCTCGGGCCTTCCCCCGCCCTTGCAGTCATCCCGCGCGACGCGGCCCCGGCGGAATTGGTGTAGTCGGTTCAGGGCCTGTCCGTCGCCTATGGCAACGCCGCGTCCGTGGTGCGAGACGTGTCGCTGACGCTGGGGCGGGGGAAACGCTGGCGCTGGTCGGGGGGTCGGGCAGCGGCAAATCGACCGTTGTGCGGGACATCAGCGGCCTGATCGTCCCGGCGGGGGGTAAAATCACGCGGCGGGGCACCCCTTTGCCCCGCTTGTGGGAGCGAGCAGCAACGAACAGCGCCGCCTTGTGCAACTGGTGTTCCAGATCCCCGATGCCTCGCTGAACCCGCTCGCGCGGATCATGCGCATCCTCAGGCGGCCGGTCGACTGCTTTTTCCCGGCAGACTGCCCCCGCAGCGCCCAACTGGTGACGCAGGCGCTGGATATCGTCCGGCTGAAGCCGGGATATGCCGGGCGCTGTGCCGATCTGTTGTCGGGGGGCCAGCGGCAGCGTGTTGCCACCGCCCGCGCGCTGCTGGCCCGGTACGATATCCTGCTGTGCGACGATGTCCTGTCTGCGCTGTGCATGATCTGGCGGTGGTGGGGCTGGTGGCAGACCGGATCGCCGTGTTGTTCCAAGGCGACATGATGGAGACCGGCCCGACAGCACAGGTCCTTGCCCCGCCGCATCTCCCTTTTATCCGTGCCTTGCTGCGATAGGTGTCCCGCACCCTGCAACGTCCGCAAAGGGTTGCATCGCGCCTGACCGGCCCGGAAGTGTCCGGAACGGTAGGCTGCGCCATGCCGCCCGCTGCGTGTGGAAGGTCGGCACCATCTGCGACACCGCGCGTCCGCCATGGCAAGAGACGTCGCATGGGCTGCGACTGCGCTGCCATATGCGCTTGCCCGAATTGAGCATCCTTGCTGAAAGAACCCCTGTGGAGAGCCAAGCATGAAGATCGAAGCCGTCGATTTCTTTTACCTGTCGATGCCCGTCGTGACCGACGCGGGCGATGGCAGTCAGGATGCGCTGGTGGTGCGCGTGGCGGCGGGCGGGCATATCGGCTGGGGCGAATGCGAAGCCTCGCCGCTGGTGTCGATTGCCGCCTATGTCTGCCCGATGTCGCATGGGGCCTGCCGCCCGGTGGTGGATTCGGTGCTGGGGAAGGACCTGTCCTCGCCCGACGACATCGCGCGGATCGCCGCCGATCTGGACCTGAACAGCATGGACCTGCTGCAGACGCCGCATACCTTCTCGGGGATCGAAATGGCGATGTGGGACCTGCTGGGGCGCAAGGCGGGTCGCCCGGTCTGGAACCTGCTGGGCTACCCGCGCACATTTCCCAAGACACCCTATGCGTCGATGCTGTTCGGCGACGATGCGGCGGAAACCCTGACACAGGCGCGTGCCGCCGTGGCTTCCGGCTTTCGCGCGATCAAATGCGGGTGGGGCCCGTTCGGGCGCGGCAGTCTTGCCGCCGATGTGGATCAGTTGCATGCCGCACGCGAAGGGCTTGGCCCGGACGGCATCCTCCTGGTCGATGCCGGGCAGATCTGGCGCGAGGACGTCGATGCGGCGGCCCTGCGTCTGCCGGCACTGGAACAGGTCCGCGCGACCTGGCTGGAAGAGCCGTTTCTGGCCCACGCCTATGAGGCCTATGGTGCTTTGGCCGGGCGCAGCCGAATTGCACTGGCGGGGGGGGAGGGCGCGCACAACGTCTTCATGGCGCGGCAACTGATCGACTATGGCAAGCCCGGCTTCGTGCAGATCGACTGTGGCCGGATCGGCGGCATCGGCCCGGCCAAGAAGGTCGCCGACTATGCAGCGGCGCGCGGCGTGATTTATGTCAACCACACCTTCACCTCGCACCTTGCGCTGTCGGCGTCGCTGCAACCCTATGCGGGACTGCAGGGGCACGAGATTTGCGAATATCCCATCGCGCCGAAATCGGTGTCGGTCGATCTGTCGGACGGCCGCTTGCTGCCGGATGCGAACGGGCAGATCGTGGCGCCCGATGCCCCCGGCCTAGGCATCGCGGCCAGCCCCGAAGGCATGCGCCCCTATCTGGTCGATGTCGAAATTCGCGCCAAGGGCCGCACGCTGTATGCAACCCCCGCTCTTTGAACCAGCCGACAAGAAAACTCACGCCATAGAGATCACCGAAATCGACGTGCATAATGTTCTGGCCCCCAACATGGACCCGACCCTGACCTCGTCGGCGCAGGACAGTCTGGTGGTGCTGATCCACACCGACGAAGGCGTGACCGGGATCGGCGTATCCGATGTGAACCCGTGGATGGCCAAGGCCGCGATCCTGGCACCCGGCAGCCATACGATGGGTCTGTGCATCCGCGACATGCTGATCGGGGCCGACCCGTTCGACATCGCGAGGCGGCGGTGCGGTCGCGCGATCTGGGGTTTTGCGCGGTCAAGGCCGAGGTGCTGTTGAACGGTTGCTACACCCATGAAGGGCTGCGCGAAAGCTGTGACCGACATACCGATGTGGTCGCGGCGGTGCGCAAGGCCATCGGGCGGGATGCGGTGCTGATGGTCGATGTGGGCTATCTCTGGCCCGATGCTGCGTCTTGTCTCGAGATGGTCCGCGACTGGGCCGAATTCGACATCTTCCTTCTGGAAACGCCGGTCTGGTCGGACGACTGGGACGAATTGCGCAAGGTCCGCGACGATGCCCCGATGAAGGTGGCCTCCGGGGGGACGGCTGGCCACGCGGTGTGAATTCCGCGAGTTGAGGGATATGGGCAGGGTGCGCCGCCCGATGTCGGCCGTGTAGGCGGGTAGTGCGAGGCCAGGATCGTCTGCGACACGGCAGCCGCGCGGGGTGTGACCAACGTGCCGCATTGCTGGAAGACCGCATTTTCCCGGTCGGCGGCAGCATATTTGGCCTTTGCCACGTCGCATTGCGCCTATATCGAAGACCTTCCGCCGCAGTTGTGCCACGAGACGGTGCGCCGGAACTGGCGTTCGAGGAACTGGAACCGGCATTGCTGAAAGGCTGCATACCGTTGTCACAGAAGCCCGGCCTCGGGATCGAACTCGATGAAGCGGCCCTTGAGGCCTATACCGTAAGCTGACCCTCAGTGCCGGCAGGCAGAAAGATCGGAAAAAAGATGAACATGTATGATCTGACGGGCCGGGTGGCCTTGGTGACCGGGGGCGCACAAGGCATCGGGTTGGCGGTGGCGCGCAGGCTTTGCGCATCGGGCGCGCGCGTGCGGATCTGGGACATGGACGGCGATCTGGCGCGCGACGCGGCGCGTGCGCTGGGAGCGGCTGCCGACAGTGCCGCGGTCGACGTGACCGACGCCGATGCCGTCCTCGCGGCGGCCCGGTCCGCTGCCGAATCCTTGGGCCGCATCGACGCACTGGTGACCAGCGCAGGCATCGCGGGTCCGAATGCGCCAGTGGTCGATTATCCCGTCGCGGACTGGCGCTGCATCATCGAGGTGAATCTGAACGGGGTGTTCCACTGCTGCCGGGCGGTCCTGCCCCACATGATGACGCAGGGTTACGGGCGCATCGTCAACATCGCCTCGATCGCAGGGAAAGAGGGCAATCCCAATGCCGCAGCCTATTCCGCATCAAAGGCCGGAGTCATCGCGCTGACCAAGAGCCTTGGCAAAGAACATGCGGGGCAGAACATCGCCGTCAACTGCGTCACCCCCGCCGCCGCCCGCACCCGCATTTTCGACCAGATGTCCGAGGCCCACATCGCCTTCATGCTGTCGAAGATCCCCCGCAACCGGTTTCTGGAACTGGACGAAGCCGCTACCATGATCGCATGGCTCTGCACCGAGGAAAACTCTTTCACTACCGGCGCCGTCTTTGATCTGAGCGGGGGGCGGGCAACTTACTGAGACTGGTGTCGTCAGCACTGGCGGTTTCCAGAATTGGTGCCAAAAGGCTGTGATGATTTGACTGCCCTCGTTTGTGGGTCGTATCGGACCTGCACCCTCGGCACGTCAAGTCCGTCGGCGGGCAGTCACATCGGCAAGGCCGCTCTGCGGCTCAAACCGTCGCAACGTCGAGCGGCGAACGTCAGGGGGATAAAGTGAGCGATGAACATGGCTATGCGGCCGGGCGGTTGAACCTGCCCTTCGTGGGGATTTCGACCTTTGGCAAGCGCCCTTACGTCAGTGATTGGTCCGTCATCGACGCCGACGTAGCGGTGATGGGCGCACCCTTTGACTTTGGCACGCAGTTTCGCGCAGGGGCACGGTTCGGCCCGCGCGCGGTGCGCGAGGCATCCACCCTGTTCAGCTTTGGCCATGCCGGCGCTTACGATCATGAAGACGACTGCGTTTATCTGGGTCAGGATGTGCGGATCGTCGATATTGGCGACGCCGACATCGTGCATACCGACACAGTCACCAGCCACGCCAACATTCGCCAAGGCGTCGAGGCGATGCTGGCGGCGGGGGCCTTGCCGGTCGTGATCGGCGGCGATCATTCGGTCAACATTCCCTGCATCGAGGCTTTTGAAGGGCGCGGCCCCATCCACATCCTGCAAATCGACGCGCATCTTGATTTCGTCGATGAACGCCACGGCGTCCGCAACGGGCACGGCAACCCGATGCGGCGGGCGGCGGAAAAGCCCTATGTCACGGGGCTGACGCAGGTGGGCATCCGCAACGTGTCATCGACCGCGCGGGAGGGGTATGAGGCCGCCCGCGCGATGGGGTCCGACATCCTGTCGGTGCGCCAGATGCGGGCCTTGGGCGCGCAATGCGTGATCGACCGTATCCCCAAGGATGCACGGGTCTATGTGACGCTGGATATCGACGGGTTCTGCCCGTCGATCGCGCCGGGCACCGGCACGCCATCGCATGGCGGGTTTCTTTACTACGAAGTGCTGGAGATGTTGCAGGCCGTGGCGCGGGCGCACGACGTGGTGGGAATTGATCTGGTCGAGGTGGCACCTGATTACGACCATTCCGGCAGCACCGCCATTCTGGCCGCACAGGTCTTGCTGAACTTTCTGGGCTTCATCTTTCACGAGCGCACCAAGTAGGGATTGCAGCCTCACCCAGGGGAAACACCGCGCATACGTTCAGAGCGGCGGCGCAATACCTCGACCGCGGTCAGCAGCAGGACCGAGATCACCACAAGGATCGTCGCCGCCGACAGGATCGCCGGGCTGATCGCCTCGCGGATGCCGTTCCACATCTGGCGCGGGATGGTTTGCTGGTTGGCATCGGCCAGAAACAGCACGACCACCACCTCGTCAAAGCTGGTTACAAAGGCGAACAGCCCGCCAGAAACGACACCGGGCAGGATCAGCGGCAAGGTGATGCGGAAGAAGTTCTGCCGTGGCGTGGCTCCCAGCGAGGCGGCGGCCCGCGACAACGATCTGTCAAAGCCGGTCAAGGTGGCGGTGACGGTGATGATGACGAAGGGAATGCCAAGGGTGGCATGGGCCAGGATCACCCCGATCCATCCGGTCAGGCGCCCGCAAGCCGGGGCGGGGCCAAACACGCCCAGAATGCCGCAGGGGTTGGAGTAGAAAAAGAACAGCCCCGTCGCCGTGATGATGATCGGCACGATCATCGGAGAGATCAGCATCGCCATGATCGGGCGGCGCCACGGCATCTCCGGGCGCGACAGGCCAAGGGCCGCCAATGTGCCAAGGCTGGTTGCGACCACTGTCGCGAAAAACCCGATGATCAGCGAGTTCTTGGCCGCGCGCACCCATGCGGCATTGTTCCACATATCGGCCCACCAGCCCGTGGTGGCCTCGGGGGCGGCCATCCCGAAATCCAGCAGCAGGCGATACCAGCGTGTCGAATAGCCCTCAGGGTCGAGGGCGAGCATCTTGGGAGTGAACGTAAAATAAGGCTCAGCGTTGAACGACAGCGGGATCACGATCAGGATCGGGGCCATCAGAAACAGAAAGATCAGGGCGCAGGCAACCAGGTACGCATAGCGCCAAAGGCGTTCAAGCGGCGTGGCATAGATGGGAAGCGCCATGAGACCTATCCGAGCTTGAGGTTGTCGATGCCGATCAGCCGGTCATAGACCCAATACAGGATCAAGACGGCCACCAGCAAAATCGTGGCAATCGCGGCAGCCATCGACCAGTTGGCATTCTCGAAATGGAACGCGATCAGGTTCGAGATCAACTGCCCCTTCGCCCCGCCGACCAGCGCCGGGGTGATGTAATAGCCGACAGACAGAATAAAGACCAGCAGCGCCCCTGCGGCAAGGCCGGGCAGGGTTTGCGGCAGATAAATCCGGCGGAAGGCGGTCCAGCTGGTCGCCCCCAGGCTGCGGGCCGCGCGGACATAGGACGGCGGAATTTGCCGCATGACCGAATACAGCGGCAGCACCATGAACGGCAGCAAAATATGCGTCATCGCGATAACGGTCCCGATCTGGTTGTAGATCATCCGGATGCGGCCATCCTCGGTGATCACGCCCGCAACGACCAGCAGGTCGTTCAGCACGCCCTGACTTTGCAGCAGCACGATCCACGAGGTGGTCCGCACCAGCAGCGAGGTCCAGAACGGCAGAAGGACCATGATCATCAGGATGTTGGAATAGCGCAGCGGCATGGTCGCCAGCAGATGCGCGATCGGATAGCCCAGAAGCAGGGTTATGCAGGTGATCAGCGCCGATAGCGCAAAGGTGCGGATGAAGATCGAGATATAAACCCGCCGCTCTTCCGGGGCGCGTTCGATCCCGCCGTCGGGGCCACGCTGCAGATCGACAGCTGCCAGAAAGAAGTTCGGGGTCAGCGTGTTGGACGCCTGACGCATGGCCTGCCACAGCTTGGGGTCATCCCAGCCGGGTTTGATGCCAAGCAGCGCCGCCTTGTAGGGCGGTTCCAGCTTGTCAGCGCTGCGGGCGGTCGAGGTGAACAGGGACCGGCTGCCCGAGACATCATAGTTGATGCGCTCGCCGACTTTGCCTGCTGTCTTGTTGGTCTTTGCGGCCTGCAGGTCGGCGGCCAATGCGGCATAGGCGCTTTCATCAATCTCGGACCCCGAGGGGTTGGCGTCGAACCATGCGCCCAGATTGGGCATGTTGTCGGCAAAATCGGTGTCGGAGACCGAGCGGACCAGAAGCTGTCCGATGGGCAGAATGAAGGTCAGCAACACAAAGACCAGCAGCGGGGCCACCAACAAAAAAGCACTGCGGCGGGATTTCGCATGGGCCTGTGCCAGAGCCGCGCGGAGCGGTCGACCGTCCGCCGTCGTCAGGGGAGCTGTTGCGCCAAGTGTCGAAGTGTCGGCCATCGCGGTCTCCGGTAAGATGCAGGCAGAGCGGGTCACCCGCTCTGCCAAAGTCGTGTTAGATCATTTCGCCAGCCAGGCGTTGAAACGCTCTTCCAGATCCTTGTTGTTATCGGCCCAGAATTCGAAGTTGGAGCCCAGCGCGTTGGTCATGTTGGCCGGGTTCGTCGGCATGTTCGGGGCCATTTCCGTCTTGCCGTCCTTGTACAGACCGATCAGGGCTGCCGAAGATTTGCGGGCCGGGCCATAGGCGATGTACTTGGCCTGATCCGCCAGACGCTGGGTGTCGGTCGAGAACTTGACGAATTCCAGAGCAGCTTCCTTGTTCGGGGCGCCCTTCGGAATGACCCACAGGTCGTATTCCTGAATCTGGCCGTCCCAGACGACGACGAACGGCTTTCCCTCTGATGCTGCAGCGTTGAAGATACGACCGTTATAGGCGGTGGTCATCGCAACTTCACCGTCCGCCAGAAGCTGCGGCGGCTGGGCACCCGCTTCCCACCAGACGACGTCGGACTTGATGGTGTCGAGCTTTGCAAAGGCGCGGTCAACGCCCTCGGGGGTCGACAGCACGGCATAAACCTCGGGTGCGGGAACCCCATCCGCCATCAATGCCATTTCAAGGTTCGCGCGTGGACGCTTGCCCAAGCCCCGCTTGCCGGGAAATTTTTCAAGATCGAAAAAGTCGGCGATGACCTTGGGACCATCGGCAAACACGGTCATGTCATAGGCGAAGATCGTCGAGAAGGTGATGGTGGTCACGGCGCATTCCAGCAGCAGACCCGGCAGGAAGTCGTCCACCGCCGGCGTGCCATCCGGCGCAGGTGGCAAAGTTGCCGCGTCGATGGGTTCCAGCAAACCTTCGTCGCACATCCGCACGGCGTCGGGATATTCAAGGTCAGCCACGTCGATCGAGACGTTGCCCGCTTCGACCTGCGCCTGAACCGGAACTGCCGGATTGTCGGCATCGACCGAAACGACGGTGATGCCGGTCTGGGCGGTGAAGGGTTTGTGATAGGCTTCGATCTGGCTTTCGGCATAGGCGCCGCCCCAGGACATGACGGTGATTTCCTCCGCTTGAGCAGAGAAGGTGACCAGCATGAGTGCCGTTGTGGTGGTTAGAATTCGCTTCATTTTAGCTCCCCTAGGTTTTTGGTTCTGGTCGTTGGTCCGTGGCCTTTTGCGACCACAGGTTCTTGTCCGCCGCCCCCGATCAGAGGGGCGCGCGGAAAGGGCGTCACGCATCAAGCGCCCGGGCATCTTGCGGGGCCCAGCCGATGCGAAGGCGTTCGCCGGGAGCCAGCACGCGCTGCCCCAACGTGTTGCGGCTTTTCAGGACGAAATCCGCTTGCCCGGCGACCTTGAGCACGGTGCGGAACAGGTCGCCCATATAGATGACCTCGATCACCTCGGCCTCGATGGTATGGGTATCGACGGCCAGCAGTTCGGGCTTGAACTCGACGCGTTCGGGGCGGATCGACACCAGCGTCTTCTGCCCTTTGGCAGAAACATTGACGGGAACAGCGTCGATCAACTCGCCGTTGGCCAGCCGCACCAGCGCGTGGCCTTCGCGGATCTCTTCGATCACGCCGGGCAATTTATTGTTTTCGCCGATGAATCCCGCGACAAAGCTGTTTTCGGGGCGTTCATACAGATCGGCGGGCGTGGCAAGTTGCTCGATGCGGCCATCATTGAATACGGCGATCCGGTCCGACATTGTCAGCGCCTCGCCTTGGTCATGGGTCACATAGACCACGGTGATCCCAAGGTTTTCATGCAGGTGCTTGATTTCGAACTGCATGTGTTCGCGCAATTGCTTGTCCAGCGCGCCAAGCGGTTCGTCCATCAAAACCAGCTTGGGGTCGAAGACCAGCGCGCGGGCCAGCGCGATACGCTGCTGCTGCCCGCCCGAAAGCTGCGAGGGGCGGCGGTTGGCAAAGGGCCACATCTGCACCATGTCAAGCGCGCTGCGGATCTTGGTTTCACGTTCGGATTTCCCCATCCCACGCACTTCCAGCGGGAAGGCAAGATTCTCGGCGACCGTCATATGCGGAAACAGCGCGTAGTTCTGGAACACCATACCGATGCCGCGCTGATGTGGCGGCACCTGGTTGATCGGGCGGCCATCCAGAAGGATTTCGCCATGGGTCGCGGTTTCAAAGCCTGCCAGCATCATGAGGCAAGTGGTCTTGCCAGACCCGGAGGGGCCGAGCATCGTCAGGAATTCGCCCTTTCCGATCGCCAGGTTCAGGTCCTTCACGACCAGCGACACACCATCATAGCTTTTCTGCACATGGGCGAATTCGACGAATGCCTTGGTATCGCTGGAGATCAGATTCAAAGATCGATTCTTTCTGTCTTTTTTCTGTGCAGTCGCACAATGGATCGCAGAGGGGACGAAGAACAGCGCGCCTTGTCACAAGCTGATGACAGCAAAACTGACAAATGCCTAATTCTTTGGCGAATAGTTGGGGGGCTGCACGCTGCAGTGCGCCCTCCGGACGTGCTGACCGTCACAGCCCCATAGGGCTGCCGGCTAGCTGATCAGGTTGAAGCCGGGGCCATAGGGATAGCCTGTGATATTTTCGTTGCCACCTTCCGTCACGACGAAAATATCATGCTCCCGGTAGCCGCCGGCACCCGGCATGCCTTCGGGCAGGGTCAGCATCGGCTCCATCGAGATCACCATTCCCGGCTCCAGAACGGTGTCGATGTCCTCGCGCAACTCCAGCCCCGCCTCGCGTCCATAAAAGTGCGACAGCACGCCAAAGCTGTGGCCATAACCGAAGGTGCGGTATTGCAGAAGGTCCCTCTCGGCAAGGAAATCATTGATCTTGTGAGTGATTTCAGCACAGGAATGGCCCGGCGTCAGCAGCGTCATGCCATATTCATGAGCCGCGACGTTGGCCTCCCACACCTTCAGGCTGGCCTCATCGACCCCGCCTACGAACATCGTCCGCTCCAGAGCGGTGTAATACCCCGAGATCATCGGAAAGCAGTTCAGCGACAGGATATCGCCGTGTTGCAGCCTGCGCCCGGTGACCGGATTATGTGCGCCGTCGGTATTGAGCCCCGACTGGAACCAGACCCAGGTGTCGCGATACTCGGCATCGGGAAAGCGTTTGGCGATTTCCATCTCCATCGCGTCGCGACCGGCCATCGCGATGTCGATTTCGCGCGCGCCGATCTTGACGGCCTCCTTGATCGCATACCCCCCCACGTCGGCCACCTGTGCGCCGTGGCGGATCAACGCGATTTCAGCGGGCGATTTCTTCATTCGCTGGAACATGGTGGCCGGTGCGATGTCGATCCCGCGCTTGGGCTTGAGGAAGGCGTTCAGCCGGTCCTGTCGGTCCATGGTCAGATGGTCGGCCTCGACCCCGATCGTCTTGCCGGTGCCGGTCACGGTGGCGATGGCGCGCCAGCAGTTATCACGCTTCCAGTCGGTGTAGGTGATATTGTCGCCAATGCTGCGGCGCCACGGTTGCCCCGCGTCAATCCCGGCCGAGATGGTCACGCAGTCGGTCGGCGTGACAACGCAAGCGTAGGGCCGACCGAACGAGCAATACAGAAACCCCGAGTAATAGGCCACGTTGTGCATCGAGGTCAGCACAGCCGCATCAAGACCCTGTTCGGCCATGGTCGCGCGCAAAAGCGCAAGACGCGCGTGATATTCTTCTGCAGCGAAGGGCAGGTCAACCTTTGTTCCATTGTGCATACGATACTGTGCCGGGCGCTCTAATGTCATATCAGGCCTCTGTTAGGGGGCCCAACATGGCGCGGGACCCCGAAAGATCCCGGCGTACAGGACAGTGGCAGACCCAAGATCTGCGAGTTTCGGAGAAACACTCCCTGCGGCGACGCCATCGCCACGACTCAAGGTGAATGATGCACGAGTCCGCCAATCGTTCAAGATGGATTCGCGCACCTGACGAAGATGCACGCCGAAGCCTTGCGGCTATTGCAGGTCCATCCGCAGAACTGCGGCGCGACGATGGCCTTCCATGCCCTCGGTTGCGGCTTGACGGGCAGCAGGAGGGGCCACCGCCGCCACGCCGCGCGCGTCCAGCCATTGATGGGTACAGATCTTGACATAGGATCCGACCCACAGCCCGCCGGTATAGCGACCCGCCCCCATGGTGGGCAACGTGTGATTGGTGCCGCAGCATTTGTCGGAATACACGACCGACGCCATTTCCCCGATAAAGAGTGAGCCGTAGTTGCGCAGCTTTGCGGCGGTTGCCTGCGGGTCGGCGGTGTGAACCTGCAGATGTTCGGCGGCGATCAGGTCGGAATAGGCGATCATCGTCGCCTCATCCGCGCAGAGCGTCACCTCGCCATGGTTGCGCCATGCGACGCCAGCGACATTCGCCGTCGAAAGCGTTTCAAGCTGGCGTTCCATCTCGGCCAGAGTGGCGACGGCAAGGGCGCGGTCGGTGGTGATCAGGCCCACTCGGGTCGACACATCATGTTCGGCCTGCGCCAGAAGATCGGTGGCAATCATCGCCGCATTGGCCGTTTCATCGGCCACGGTGAAAATCTCGGACGGACCTGCAAGCTGGTCGATGCCGACCTGCCCGAAGACCTGCCGCTTGGCCTCGTTCACATAGGCGTTGCCGGGGCCGACGATCTTGTCGACCGCAGGGATGGATTCAGTCCCGTAGGCCATCGCCGCAATGGCTTGCGCGCCGCCGACGCGGAAAATTTGATCGGCACCCGACAAATGACACCCGGCGATCATTGCGGGATGTGCGTTGGGCGGCAGGCAGGCGATGACCTGATCACAGCCCGCGACCTTGGCAGGCACCAGCGTCATGACCGGGGCGGAAAGCAGCGGATAGCGGCCACCGGGAACATATGCCCCGATGGTTCTTATCGGGATGACGCGATGACCCAGGTGCAAGCCGGGGCGCAATTCGATTTCTAGCGGCAGAATCGTCTTGAGTTGCGCTTCGGCAAAGGCGCGCACATTGTCGATTGCGAATTCGGTATCCGCGCGGGTCTGCCTGTCCAGATCTGCCAGTGCCTGCCGCCGTTCGGCATCCGTCACCAGAAACCGGGTCAGATCGGATTTGTCGAATTCCTGCGCGTAATGCCGCACGGCCGCATCCTTGCGGGCCCGGACGTCGGCGATGATCTGCTTGACCGTTTCGGTCACCTGTGCATCAGCACTCGCTGTATCGGACATCGGTGATTTGAGGTGCGTGATTTTGGTCGACAGCAGGTCAAAGCGGGACGACATGGAGCGGTCTTTCGTTGGTTCAGGGGCTGAAAGTCAATACAGCGCGACAGCCCTCAAAGCTACTCCCCTTCGTTCAAGACTTCAGGGCTCTGGTATCGGCCCTTTC
>JBBRVJ010000089.1:0-15030 GCA_038246975.1 Rhodobacterales bacterium
CAACCTGCTTTTTCTCGGGTCTTTGGGTGTGCGCCCGGTGATCGGATTGCCGGGGTGCGCGCGCTCGCCTGCGCTGAATGGCGCCGATTGGGTGCTGGAACGACTGGCGTGCGGGCTGGCGGTGACGGATGATGATATTGCAGGGATGGGAGTCGGCGGGTTGCTCAAGGAAATCCGGATCCGGCCCCAGTTGCGCGAACCGGAGTAACGCGATGCGGTGGATACTGGGTTTCATGATGGTGGTCGGTTTGGCAGGGGCCGTTCGAGCCGAGATGGCCGGCCAGCGCGACCCCGAATTTCAGGCGGCCGTCGGGGACTGGCTGGCGGGGAACGAGGTTGACGCCTTGCCCGCGCTGGCAGGCTTGGCAGCGGCGGGCAATACGGCGGCGCAAGTCTTGCTGGGCCAGATCGACAGCTTTCCGGCGTTGCAGGGCAATTGGCTGGCGGGCATTGGCCGGGTGGACAGGATTGCGCTGTTGCGCGCACCGGGCGGGGTTTCGGGGGTCAGGTGGACGCGCTTGGCGCAGGACCCGGTCGCGGCGGCCTGGGGACGGCTGTGGGATACGCAGGTTTCGGCGCAGATTATTGTCGACTTTGCGGGCTTGGGGGAACCCAGGGCGGCGCGGTTTGCCGGGCTGACACTGGCCCGGAGGCAGCGGCAGGGGTTCGCCGCGATGGCGGATGATCCGGCATACCCGGTGGCCTTGCTTGCCTATGCCGTGCAGGAGTGGCAGGAGGGCGATCCTGCGCAGGCGGTTGCGGCGTTGAATACCATCGCCCCCGCCGATCCGCAGCGCGCGGTTCTGGGGATTGAGCCAGACATTGCGGGCTTTGCGGATTGGGCGGCGGAGGTGCCGGAGGCCGATGCCATCGTGGCGCTGTGCGAAACGGTGTGCCCCGACGAACCCGCAGGTCAATGCCGCCCGGCCGCGCTGAGGGGTTTGGGCGGTTACTGGGGGATGATGCCGCTGGGATCGCCGGTCGAGGCGTTGGTGTCGTCCACCGCGTTCAACCGCAGCGAACGAGGCCTTGCCGCCACTCTGCGACACATGACGGGGCCGACGGAAAGCCTTTGCCTGAATGCCGCGCTGAAATGAAAAACCCCCGGACGGGCCGGGGGTTCGTGTCGGGACGGGGGAATGCTTACTTGGGGCCGATCATCATCACCATCTGGCGGCCTTCGAGGCGCGGCATCGATTCGATCTTGCCTGCATCGCCCACGTCGGCCGAAACGCGGTTCAGGAGTTCCAGTCCAAGACTTTGATGCGCCATCTCGCGGCCGCGAAAGCGCAGGGTCACCTTGACCTTGTCGCCTTCCTCAAGAAACTTCATCACTGACCGCATCTTGACGTCATAGTCATGCGTGTCGGTGCCGGGACGGAACTTGATTTCCTTGATCTCGATGATGTGCTGTTTCTTGCGGGCCTCGGCCTCGCGTTTCTGATTTTCGTACTTGAACTTGCCGAAGTCCATGATCTTGCAGACTGGCGGTTCGGCGTTCGGCGAGATTTCGACCAGATCAAGGCCAGCCTCTTCGGCCAGGAACATCGCCCGGGCCGGGGTCACCACGCCGATATTCTCGCCATCCGCGCCGATCAGGCGGATTTCAGGCGACCGGATGCGATCGTTGATGCGCGGGCCGGTTTCGCGTTGCGGCGGGGCGTTGTGTGGTCTGCGGGCTATGGTGGCGTTCCTTGAGTGGTTGGTCGTCGGTGCGCAAGATAACGATGCCGCGCGCCGTCTTCAACCCGGTAATGTAGTGCGCTTTTGCCGGGGCGCGGGGCGGGACTTTTCTTTTGGCGGGTTTCGTGCGATATGACCGTCAACCGAGGGTGTGTCGGTGTAGGGAGATTATCAGATGAACAAGAATGTGATCATCGGCTTGGTGGTCGTTGTCGTGGCGGCGGCTGGGTATTATCAATTCAGCTACAAGCCCGCGCAGGAAGCGGCCGCGGTCGCCATGCAGGACGCCGAAGTCAAAGCCGCTGCTGACAAGGCTGCGGCAGATGCTGCTGCTGCCGAGGCAGAAGCCACCGCAGCCGAAGCCAAGGTCGCCGAAGAGGCCGCCGCCGCTGCCGCAGCCGCAACCGACGCGGCAGCCGCCACCACCGAAGCTGCAACGTCGACGGCCACCGATGCGATGGCCGTTCTGGACCCGGCGAACTTCGACGCGACTGCCGTGACCGCGATGATCGACGGCTCGACGCTGGCTGACGACGTGAAAACCACGCTGAAAGCCGCCGTGACCGCCGCTGCGTCGAACGCAGCCCTGATCGAGCCGACGATTGCCCAGATCAAGACCGCGATGGGTCTGTGATCGGGTGAATTGACGAAAAAGGCCGCGCCGATGGCGCGGCCTTTTTAAAGTGGATGTCCGGAATCAGTCGTGCAGGATGATCGTGCGGTTCCTGCACAGATCGGTGCGGCCCCAAACCTCTTCGCCATCGGCAAATCTGGCACCGATTTCAACCCGCATGCATCTGGTCAGCGACAGATCGACTGTGCGGGTTTCACCGGGGGGTATCTCAAAAGCCGATCCCAGATTGTCGTCGATCGCTTCCGGGTAGACCCCTATGATGCTGACTTTCTGGGTCGAGGTGTTCTGGAAATCTATTGTCAGTTTGTCCCCGCCAAAGGCGGGTCCGGTCAGCAGCGCAAAGGCAAGGGCGAGTTTCATGTCGGTCTCATGTAAGGCATTGACCGCCCGAGATTAGCCCGATTGCCCGACGCAATTCAAATGACAATCGTGGTCGTGATGCGTCAGATGCCGTCGCCGACGAATGCCTTTTCCACCACATATTCCAGCGGTTCCGAATTGGCCCCTTCGCGCAGGCCGAAGCCTTCGAGCACCGCTTTCACATCGACGTTGAACGCCAAGCTGCCGCACACCATGGCGCGGTCAGAAGCTGCGTCCATCGGCGGCAGGCCAAGGTCGGAAAACACCTTTCCCGAGGTCAGGTTGTCGGTGATCCGCCCCATATGAGCCGAAAGTTCGCGTGTGGTGGTCGGATAATACAGCAGTTTGCCCGCCACCATGTCGCCGATCAACGGGTCTTCCCGCAGGCTTTCGACCAGAACACGACCATATTCCAGTTCCGCCACCTCGCGGCAGGTGTGCATCATGATGACCTGATCGTATTTCTCGTAAGTTTCGGGTTCGCGCATCAGGCTGGCGAAAGGCGCAAAGCCGGTGCCTGTGGCCAGAAACCACAGCCGCTTTCCGGGCAGCAGGGCGTCATGCACCAAAGTGCCCACGGGTTTGGGGCGCAGGATGATCTCATCCCCGACCGCAATATGTTGCAGGCGACTGGTCAGCGGGCCATCGGGAACCTTGATCGAGTAGAACTCCAACTCGTCATCCCAGGCGGGTGACGCAATGGAATAGGCGCGCAGCAGGGGTTTGCCGGTGTCGCCCATCAGTCCGATCATCACGAATTCGCCAGACCGGAAGCGCAAGGACCGGGGCCGGGTCACGCGAAAGGAAAACAGCCGGTCGGTCCAGTGGGTGACTTGCGTCACGGTCTGGGCGTCGGGCAGGTGGGGTTTGGCAGCGGTCATCGGAGACGCTTCGTTCATGGCGGATGGCTTTCGATAAGAGGTTCGCGGGCTGGGCGAAAGGGGTTACGCCTTGAGCCGGGCCTGATAGTCATGCGCCTGCCAGTCGGCGCGGAACGCCCATTGGTCGGCGGGTTGGCGCTGCGCCAGATCGTCGGGAATTTCGACCTCGTCAAAGCCCACACGCCGCAACATGGTGTATTGGTCCGCAATCACCGGGCCAAGGGCGCGCAGCGTGCCTTTATAGCCCATCATCCGCAAGCGGCGGGCGACGGTGAATGCGCGCCCGTCGTTGAAAGCGGGGAAGACGATCCGGATCAGGTTCAGGTCGGGCAGGGCGCTGCGCAGGGTTTCGGGGTTGTCGGTGTGCGTCAGGTCGACGGCACCCTGATGGTGGGTAATATCGGTCAGCGGGACAAAGCCCATCTCGGTAGCCGGGGCAAAACCCGCGTCAGTGACGATCACGCTCATGCGGCGTTCTCCTGTGGGGTGCGGACGACACGGCCGTTGATGAAGTGAATGCCGCATTCGACTTTTTCCGTGTTACGCCAACGGCCTGCACGAGGATCTTCACCCTGCCTGACAGTCGTCGTGCAGGGCGCGCAGCCGATGCTTGCAAAGCCCTTGGCGACCAGGGGATGACGCGGCAGGCGGTTTTCGACCATGTATTCCTCGACATCCTCGCGGCCCCAATGAGCCAGTGGGTTGACCTTGATCCGGATATCGCCTTCGGCCTCGAAGAACTGCACCGCCTCGCGCGCCGCCCCCTGATAGCGTTTGCGCCCGGTGATCCAGCCGTCAAGTTCTTTCAGCGCGCGTTCCAAGGGTGCGACCTTGCGGATGGTGCAACAGGCATCGGTGTTGAACTGATGCAGGGTGTTGTCGGGGTCCTCGAAGTCAAGCCGGGGTTGGGCGGCGCGGATGGTGCGAATGTCGCAGAGCGGCAGAGTTTCGGCCAGTTTGCGTTGATATTCCAGCGTTTCGGGGAACAACATGCGGGTGTCGATGAACAGCACGGGGGTTTCCGGAGCGATCACCGACACCAGATGCAGCAGCACGACCGATTCTGCGCCAAAAGACGACACGAGGGCCACCTTGCCCAGATCGGCATCCTTCAACGCATGTTCCAGCACCGCCGTCGCCCCGTGGTGGCGATAGCGGGTGTTCAGCGTCGCGACCCGTTCGGCCACATCGCCGGCATGCAAGTCACGCGGCATCTTTGCCTGCTTCCTCGCCATAGAGCGCTGCCTTGAACGGGCCGAGGCCAAGGCGGCGGTAGGCTTGCAGGAAGGTTTCGGACCGATCCTCGCGCAGGGCGAGGTATTGGCGCAGGATGCGTTCGATGGCGGGCGTGATCTCGTGATAGGCAAAGCCGGGGCCGGTCTTGTCGCCGATCACGGCGGTTTCGGTGCCGTCGCCGCCAAGCGTGATCTGATAGTTTTCCACCCCCGCACGGTCCAGCCCCAGAATGCCGATATGCCCGACATGGTGGTGCCCGCAGGCGTTGATGCAGCCCGAGATCTTGATCTTCAGCGGGCCGATGTCGTGCTCCAGCTTCAGCGCGTCGAAGTGCGTCGCCAATTCCTGCGCCACAGGGATCGAGCGGGCGGTGGCGAGGCTGCAATAATCCATGCCGGGGCAGGCGATGATGTCGGACAGCAGGCCGACATTCGCCGTCCCAAGCCGCGCCTGTTGCAGGGCGGCGTGCAGCGCGGGCAGGTCGGATTTGTGGACGTGGGGCAGGATGACGTTCTGTTCGTGGCTGATCCGCAGGTCGGAATGGCCATAGCGTTCGGCGACGTCGGCCATCAGGCGCATCTGCGCGCTGGTCGCGTCGCCGGGCGTTTCGCCGTGAGCTTTCAGGCTGATCGTCACGATAGCGTATTGCGGGTTGCGGTGGGTGGCCAGATTGGTGTCGGCCCAGGACCGGAAGGCCGGGTCGTTCCGGTAGAACGCATCATAGCCGTCGGTCGGCGCGTCGCGGTAGGCGGGTTCGGCAAAAGCCTGACGGATTTCGGCCAGAAGGTTCTGGTCATTGCCGCCGAACAGCGGGCGCAGTTCGGCGAAGCGTTCCTCGATCAGCCGGGTCATTTCGACCGGGCCGGTTTCAAAGACGGTGATCTTGATGCGGGCCTTGTACTTGTTGTCGCGGCGACCAAGCGTATTGTAGACCGACAGCACCGCCTCGACATAGGGCAGCAGGTCGGCTGTGGGCAGGAAGTCGCGCACGGTGTGGCCGATCATCGGGGTGCGGCCAAGGCCGCCGCCGACCATCACCTCGAACCCCGGCTCGCCAGCCGCGTTGCGGTGCATGCGCAGGCCGATGTCGTGGGCGCGCGTTACGGCGCGGTCATTCGGGCTGCCGGTGACGGCAATCTTGAACTTGCGCGGCAGGAACTGAAACTCGGGGTGGTCGGTGGACCATTGGCGCAGCAGTTCGGCATAGGGGCGGGGGTCTTCGACCTCGTCCGCCGCAGCGCCGGCGAAATGATCGGCGGTGACGTTGCGCACGCAGTTGCCGGAGGTCTGGATGGCGTGCATTTCCACATCGGCCAGTGCCTGCAGGATGGCCGGCACATCGCCCAGGACCGGCCAGTTGAACTGAATGTTTTGCCGGGTGGTGAAGTGGCCATAGCCCTTGTCCCAGGTGTCGGCGATCAGCGCCAGTTGGCGCATCTGGCGGGGGGCCAACGTGCCATAGGGAATGGCGATCCGCAGCATGTAGGCGTGCAGTTGCAGATAAAGTCCGTTCATCAGGCGCAGGGGGCGGAATTCTTCTTCGGTAAGCGACCCGTCGAGGCGGCGTTCGACCTGCCCGGTGAACTGGGCCACACGGGCGCGGACGAAAGCCTCGTCGAAGTCGGAATAGCTATACATGATCGGCCTGCTTGCCATGGGCATAGTTGGAGGGGCCACGGGTGCGGAACGCCTCGCGGAAATGGATCGGCTCGGGGCCGTTCGGGCCGGGTTTGGCATTGGCGAGGTAGACGCCCACGACGACCAGTTTCTGCGCCGCACCGAACAGCAGGCGCATCTGGGCGTGTGCCTCATCCTCGACCAATTCGGCCTGATGGTGGTCGCGCGACCAGCAATCATCGGCGGTCAGATATACCGCATCGCCAAGGCGCAGGTCATTGGCGGTCACGATCTGCGGGACAAAACGGCGGCTCATGCTTGGGCTTCCTTGAGGACAGTCATTGCGGCGGCCTGACGCGGCATCAGGCCATACAGGATCACGGCCGGGCCGGTCAATCGGGCGGCGACCTCGGGCAGGGTGGCGAGGGTGGCGGGCAGGATGCGCTGATCGGCGCGCGAGACGTTTTCGCACAAGCTGACGGGCGTCGTGGGGGATGCGCCATGCATCATCAGGCGGCCCTGGATGAAGCGGGCGGATTTGCGGCCCATGTAGATCGCGGTGACTTCACCGGGCCGTGCGATGCTGCGCCAATCCTGCTCGGCGAAGCCTGCGATATCGTGGCCGGTCACGATCCGCAGGCTGGCGTTGCGGCCGCGGCGGGTCAGGCTTTGGCCGATGGTGGCCGCGGCGACGGTGGCGGCGGTCAGGCCGGGCAGGATGGCGAAGGACAAGCCGGACGCCTCCAGCGCCTCGATTTCCTCATCCAGACGACCGAAGATGCCGCAATCGCCGCCCTTGAGACGCACGACGCGCGCGCCGGTCAGGGCGTGCGCCACAAGGAGCGCATTGATGTCGGCTTGCGCGGCGGAGGGGCCGAAACCCTCTTTGCCCACGTCGATACGACGGGTCGCGGGCGGGATCAGCGCAAGGATTTCAGGCCCCACCAAACGGTCGTGGATCACCACATCCGCGCCTTGCAGCGCCCTGTACGCCCCAAGCGTCAGATGCTGCGCCGAACCGGGGCCGGCACCGACAAAGGTGACGGCGGCGGTAGAGGTGGCGAAGGTCGGCGCATCTTGCATCGGAATGATCCTGTTTTCTGCCACCAATATAGGAGATTTTCCCATGTTTGGGCCAGTGGCCCTTGCAGATAAGGAATGTTGTCCCGATAACTGACCAGGATGGGAGGGTGTTCTGCAAAATGGGGAGTGTGGCGAATGGCGGTCCGGCTGGACGAGATTGACCGGAAAATCCTGACCGAGTTGCAACTCGATGCCAGCCAGTCGCTGGACGAGATCGCGCGCAAGGTGGGGTCGTCGAAAACCCCGGTATGGAACCGTATCCGCAGGATGCGCGAAGCCGGAGTGATTCTGCGGCAGACCACGATCCTTGACCCCGAGGCGCTGGGGCTGGAGGCTTGTTTCTTTGTGCTGATCCGGACCAGCGAACACGAGGCGGAATGGCAACGCAAGTTCCTGAAAACGCTGAAAGAGCGGCCCGAAGTGATGGAGGCGCACCGGTTGGCGGGGGACATCGACTATATCCTGAAAGTGCGGGTCCGCAATGCGCGGGCCTATGACACCTTTTATCAGGCGCTGATTTCCGAAGTGCGGATTTACAACGTGACGGCGTTGCTGAGCATGGAAGAGATCAAGTCGACGACGGTGCTGGCGCTGTAAAGGGGAAAGGGGGGCCTTCTGCCCCCCTCGGCCTTTGGCCTCACCCCCCGAGGATATTTGTGGACAGAAAATGCGGTCAGCGGGCGACCATCAGGCAATTGAGCCCATGGAAGTGGTAGACATCGGCGAAGTGCGGCGGTTCGGTCAGGTGCAGGCCCGGCAGGCGTTGGAACAGGATCGGTACGGCGACCTGCAACTCCAACCGGGCCAGCGGCGCGCCGACGCAGAAGTGCAGGCCCGCGCCGAAGCTGGCGTGGGGTTTGATCGGGCGGGTGGGGTCGAACCTTGCGGGGTCGGGCCAGTTGGCGGGGTCGCGGTTCGCGGCGGCGAGCAAAAGCGCCACGCGGTCGCCACGATGGAAGGTGTGGCCCATCACCGTGACGTCTTCGTAGGCCCAGCGGGTGAACATGTGCAGGGCGGGGTCGAAACGGAGGATTTCCTCGACGGTTTGCTCGACGGCATCGGGGGCGAGGGCCGCGTGGGGCGTAGCGGTTTCCAGCAGGGTTTTCACGCCGTTGCCGATGGTGTGGACGGTCGCCTCATGACCGGCGTTCAGCAACAGGATACAGGTCGAGATCAATTCGTCGGTCGTGAGACGCTCGCCTTCGGCTTCGGCGGCGATCAGGTGGGTGATCAGGTCATCGGCGGGCCGGGCGCGGCGCGCGTCGATGTAGGCGTGCAGGAAGGCGGTAAAAGCTTCGGTTGCCGCCGTCGCGCGGTCTTCGGCGTCGCGGGTGCGGCCTGCGATATACATGCCGACCATCGCGTTGGACCAGCGCAACAGGTCGGGGGTCATGGCTTCGGGCACGCCCAGCAGGCGGGCGATGATGATCACCGGGATTGTCGTGGCGAAATGCGGCAGCAGGTCGAAACCGCCGGACGGGAAGGCGTCGATCAACTGATGGGTCAGCGCGGCAATCTCTGGCCCCAACGCGGCGATCCGGCGCGTGGTGAAAGCGCGCAGCACCAGACTGCGCAGGCGGGTGTGGCGGGGCGGCTCCAGTTCCAGCATCGAATGCGCTTCGACTGCGTAGAATGCGGCGGTGTGGGGGGCGATTGCGAAGGCATTCTCGGGCGGGGCCTCGCGGCCAAATCGGCGGTCGCGGAAGATGGCGTTGACCGCGGTCGCATTGCCCGTGCAGGGCAGGCCGTAGTCCGTCCAGTGAAAGAACGGGCCGTTCGCGCGGGCAGCCTCGTAAAACGGATAGGGGTTCTGGACGAACTCGGGGTCTTTGGGCGACTGGGTCAGCGGTGTCATCGCGCGGGCAGGCGAATCATGCCTTGGGCGATCATCACGCCCAGCACCACGATGACGGCACCAAAGGTTTGCAGCCAGCTCCACTCGGCCCCCAGCGCGAAGGCGATGATCATCACATAGAACGGCACCGCGTTCATGTGCAGGCTGGCCGCCCCGATACCCAATTTTTCGACCGAGATGATCCACAGGATCTGGCTGAGTGCCAGGGAACCAATACCGAAAATTGCAAGGGCCGCGTATTCCTTTGGCCCCAAAGCCGCCCATTGTACCGGCGCGCCGCCCATCGCCGCCCAACCCAGACTGACGACGAACATCACCAGAAACGCCCCGCCGACGGTGATGGCGGTGCGGCCGAGCGGAGTCAGATCGCGGAATTGCGTGACAGTGGCGCGCGATCCCCATGTAAAGGCGCAGCACGAGGCAAAGGCGGCCAGCGCGCCCAAGCCCAGATCAAGGCTGAATCCGCCTTTGGCAAGTGCTATGACGCCGCCCGCAAGGCTGAGGATCATCCCAAGGATCAACGCCCTGGTGATCCGGCGGCCATCCAGCAGCACCTCCAGCCCGATGCCGATAATCGGCATGGTGGCAGTGATGATCGAAACGGTGATGGCGTCGGTATAGGCCTGCCCGATCACCAGCAGCACCGCACCCAAGCCGATGCAGATGCCGCCCACCGCCATGCCGCGCAGCCAGTTGGCGCACAGAACCGCGCGGGGGCCCTCGACCAGCAGCCAGACGGTGACCAGAACTGCGGCGGCCAGTCCGGTCCGCATCGCCGTCAGTGCGACGGGCGGGATCAGCGGGATGATCAGGTCGGCAGCAGGCAGACCCGCAGCCCAGACCACCATGGAGGCCATACAGATCAGGTTCGCGGTTGCGATGCCCTGGGGGATGGCAGGGGAGGTTGTCATGCAGTCCGGTTTATTCAGGGGCGGGGGGCGGCGCTGTCCTGTCTGCGACGGGATTTGCCGTCAGGCGGCAGAAAGCGCTGCGACGATCGCGCCAAAATCGGCGGCCTTCAGGCTGGCTCCGCCGACCAAAGCCCCGTCGACATGCGGGAGGGCGAAGATGTCGGCGGCGTTCGACGGCTTGACCGACCCGCCGTACAGCAGCCGGACGCCTGCCCCCTCGGCCCCGATCCGCGCGGTAATCTGGGCGCGCAGGAAGGCATGGACCTCGGCAATCTCGTCCAGCTGCGGGGTGCGCCCGGTACCGATGGCCCAGACCGGCTCATAAGCCAGGACCAGTGTGGCGGCAGTGGCGGTGTCGGGGACGGCGCCGGCAAGCTGGCGACCGATTACGTTCAGCGTGTCGCCCGCACCGCGCTGGGCTTCGGTCTCGCCGACGCAGACGATGGAGATCAGGCCTGCCGATCGGGCGGCCTGTGACTTTGCCATGACCAGCGCGTCGGTCTCGCCGTGGTCGGTCCGGCGTTCAGAGTGGCCGACGATGACGTAAGCCGCCCCGGCATCGGCCAGCATCGCGGCAGAAATGTCGCCGGTATGTGCCCCCGAGGCGTTGGTGTGGCAATCCTGGCCGCCCAGCCGCAACGCTGTGCCTTTCGTGGCCCAAGCCAGCTGCGCCAGCAACGTCGCAGGCGGGCACAACAACATTTCGGCTATGGGCGCGGTATGGGCGGTGCAGAGCACGTCTACTTCGGACAGTGCGGCGGCAAGGCCGTTCATCTTCCAGTTTCCGGCGGCCAGTTTGCGCATCTCATTTCCCTGATTGCCCGACAGGCGTAGCCCGCGCGGCGGCAAAGGGAAAGGGGTCAGGCGGCGGGCGCGTCCTTGAACTTGATCGATTCCCCGCAGCCACAGGCCTCGGCCACGTTGGGATTGCGGAATTTGAACCCGGCGGACAGCAACTCGGTTTCATAGTCGATCTCGGTGCCGATCAAGAACATCTGCGCCATAGGGGCGATCAGCACCCGCGCGCCGTCCTGTTCTACCACTTCGTCCAGAGGATTGACCTCGGCCACATAATCCATGGTGTATTCCATGCCCGCGCAGCCGCCCTTCTTGACGCCGATGCGCAGACCTTTGGACCCTTGTCTGGCCATCAGCCGCGCAATCTGCGTGACGGCAGGTTTAGTCAGGGTAACGGCAGCTTTTCCGGGAATGCCAAACATGGGGAACCTCGCTTTTCACCAACCTAAGGCGAAAGGTCGGGAATTCCAAGGGGCCGCAGCAGCGCGAGTAGTCCGATCGTCGCCGACGACATCGCAATCGCCCAACCGAAGGACGCCAGCGTGCCGATGATGACATATTCGCTGAGGCGTCCTTCATCCTTGACTGCGCCGAATCGCAGAAGCGATTTGGCGGCGATCAGAAACCCGATGCCTGCGGCCTGCCCGGTCAGGATCAGCAGAAAGATCAGCCCGCGCTCAAGTATGCCGATCATCCGGCCGCCGTTCGGCAACCCCTCCGGCGCGGCGGTGAGCCACGGTTGCATCAGGATGCCGACCGCAAAGCCCCCTGCCTGCGTCGCGAGGATGGCCCCCGCAGCCAACGCCATCAGGGCGGGCAAGGAGAGGATGTCCGACCATAACCCGCCTTCCCACAAATCCGGTGCCAGTTGCGCCGCAACAATAAGGGTGGCCAGATGCGCCGCCTGATCCAACAGGAAGGGCCCCAACTTGCCCGAGAAGTATCCCGACTTGAGCGCGTCAATCAGCAGATGCGCTGCGGCGAGGACGAGGATCACAGGATGCAGCGTGCCGGTTGCGGCGAACGCGGCCACAAGCACGACGGCAATATGGGCGAAGAGCGGCAGAAGACGGGTCTTGCCGCGCACCATCCAATTGGTTTGCAACAGAAAGTCGGCGATGACATGCGCAAACAGCAGGGCGGCGAAGGTTTCGGTCATCGGGAAACCTTATCATGATCGTGGCTTTCGAAGGCCAGCAAACTACCCTCCAGCGCGTCAAATCCTGCACCTTTGAGCCGGGCTTGCAGGGCTTGCCGGGTAATGCCGATCTGTACTGCAATCTCGGCCCATGTCAGGGTTGTGTCAGCTTCCAGCGCCGCCGAGACCGCCTGCGCCTGTGCAGGCGACCAACGGGCGGATTGCCAATCGACCAGTTGAAAGATCGCCGCCTGCCAGTCCGGCACATGGTCGCGGCCTTCTGTCACCAACCGGCGATTGCGGGGCATTGCGTCAAGGGCGTGACCGGAAATGACGAACGCATCGCCGCTGGCATCGGAAAGATGGATCGGACCAACGCGGTCAACCGAGCCGGTCCCTGCTGCGATCCGGGTCGAAATACCGAGGTCGGCCGCACCCAGCCGGGCGGTCATCGTCAACGCACCGCGAAGGGCAAGCCCCGGTAAGTCCAGATAAATTTGCCATCCGTCACCGCGAAACCGTGTAAAGCGCGTGTCTGCCATCGCCATCTGCGCCACGGCTTGAGCGGCATCTTGCAGAACGCTCATGGCGCGGTCGACTGTGTGTTGGCCCGCTTTGGTGGATCCAACAAGGTCCCCGGTGAAGATGGTCACGACTTTGGACATGCCGCAAGTCTGACGCCTTGCAAATTGAAATGCAAGCCCCTGGACCTGCTTGGCGGCGATGCAAGACTCTAGACTTGCCCCGGGATCACATGAACCCCAGTTCCAGCCGCGCCTCGTCGGACATCATCTCCATCCCCCAAGGCGGATCGAAAGTCATCGCGACGTTCACTTGTTTTACGCCTGCGACCGGTTCGATGGCCTCGGCAACCCAACCCGGCATCTCGCCTGCAACGGGGCAGCCGGGGGCGGTCAGGGTCATCACGATTTCCACCTCGTTCTCCGCCGATATATCTACAGTGTAGACAAGGCCGAGGTCATAGATGTTGACGGGAATTTCAGGGTCGAACACCGTGCGGCAGGCCTCGACCACGCTGTCGAACAGCGGGTGTTCGGTGCTGGACGGGCGGATCAGCGGCGCCCCTTCGATCTTGTCCTGCTGTTGGTTCATCGCCCCCTCGCTTGGTTAGTTGACCAATTATATAGGGAATACGAAGGCAGAGGTCCAGTGTCTGAGTTGGGTGGGTTCAAGAGCGCCGATTTCTTGCCAGGCGTTTGATATCCATCAGAACGGAATTTCATCGTCCAGATCGGGACGGCTGGACCCGCCGCTCGCCCCGCCGCTGCGATAACCGCCACCTGAGCTGCTGCTGCCCTGATAATCGGACGGGCCGCCGCGATCTTCCTGGCCGCCACCGCCACCGCCACCGCCCGAGCCGCCGTCGCGGCCATCAAGCAACGTCAGACTGCCGCCGAAGTTACGCAGAACAATCTCGGTGGAGTACCGGTCTGCGCCCGATTGGTCTTGCCACTTGCGGGTTTCCAACTGACCCTCGATATAGACCTTCGAGCCCTTTTTAAGATATTGCTCGGCAATCTTTGCCAGACCTTCGTTGAAAATTGCGATCGAATGCCATTCTGTCCGCTCTTTTCGTTCACCACTTGCCTTGTCGCGCCAGGTTTCAGAAGTGGCGATCCGCAGGTTAACGACCTTGCCGCCGTTCTGAAAGCTGCGGACTTCGGGGTCGCGGCCGAGGTTGCCTACGATGATGACCTTGTTGACTGATCCCGCCATAACGACCCCCTGATGGCACATGTTCCAGCAGGTTCGCCGGAACTGGTTAACATTTCATCTATAGCGCTGGCGGACGCCCGCTGCAATCAAGGCGAGTGGTTTTTTGCCAGGGGATTGCGCTGGAAAAATCGGGAGAACCACTTATAGTCCGCTCGTCGGGTGGGTGCGGGGATGGGCATGCGGGTGGTTCGCGGGATGGTTGTGCTGGGGTTCGGGCTGGCCTTCGGGTTTGGGCCTGCCGGAGCGGAGGGGCTCAATCTGTCGGGGTCCAGCAAGAACCGCGCCTCGTTGTTCAAGTCGCAAACCAGCCTGCTTGATGGCCGCCTGTCGCAGCAATACGACTTTTCGGTGCGTCTGAAGCCCAATGCCGGCAAGAGCGAAGACACCACCCCTGCGGTGCGCTACACAGGTAAATACAAGGGAGAGTATATCGAGGTCGCCAAGGCCGCCGCGCGCAAACATGCGGTGCCTGAGGATCTGTTCCTGCGGCTGGTCCAGCAGGAGTCGGGCTGGAATCCCGGCGCGGTGTCGGTCAAAGGGGCCACGGGACTTGCGCAACTGATGCCGGGCACCGCGGCCTCATTGGGGGTGGACCCCAACGACCCGCATCAGAACCTCGAGGGCGGCGCGCGGTATCTGCGGCAGATGTATGACAAGTTCGGCACATGGCGGCTGGCGCTTGCTGCCTATAACGCGGGGCCGGGCGCGGTCGAGAAGCACGACGGAATCCCGCCCTATGACGAAACCAAGGCCTATGTGAAGGCGATCTCGGGATAGGCAGCGGCCACCGCCCCGCCGTTTGCATCGCGTCGGATATCCGTCGGACGAGTGTCGGTTTTCGTCAGATAAACGTCGGGCATTTTGCCCGATGGCCTTTTGTTGCGCAAAACCGGGCGGTGCGCCCGCCGCGTCAACGCAGGCGCTATTCCGCCGCGACGGTTTTGATCACCGGCTCCATCTGCGCCAGCACGGCATCGGGCAAGTGGCACTTGATCTGGTGATTGCCCCCCAGCACGCGGACCGGGGGCATCTCGCGGTCGCACAAGCCGACAGGCGTCACCTGCGATTTCCAACGGCAGCGAGTCTGGAACGGGCAG
>JBBRVJ010000090.1:0-14783 GCA_038246975.1 Rhodobacterales bacterium
ACCCGCAGTTTGGCGTCGAGGTTCGACAGGGGTTCGTCGAACAGAAATACCTTGGGTTTGCGGATGATTGCGCGGGCCATTGCGACGCGCTGACGCTGGCCGCCCGACAACTGGCCGGGGCGGCGGTCGAGATATTCGGCCAGACCGACGGAGGCGGCCACTGTCGCCACCTTGGCAGCCCGTTCCGTGCGCGACACACCTGCCACTTTCAGCGCATAGCCGATGTTTTCGGCCACCGTCATATGCGGGTACAGCGCGTAGTTCTGGAACACCATCGCACAGCCCCGCTCGCGCGGTTCCAGCTTGTTCACCACCGTGCCGCCGATGGCGATTTCGCCGCTGGTGATGCTTTCCAGCCCTGCGATCATCCGCAGGAGGGTGGACTTGCCGCATCCCGACGGACCCAGGATCACGATGAATTCGCCATTGGCGATTTCAAGGCTGACCCCATGCACGACCTGATCCTTGGCATAGGATTTGCGCACGTCGCGGATCGAGATATTGGCCATGACAGGCTCCTATTTATCGGTGTTGATCAGGCCGCGCACGAACCAGCGCTGCATCAGGATGACGACCAGAATCGGCGGGATCATCACGATCAGCGTTCCAGCCATCGCGATGTTCCATTTGGCAACCTCGCCGCCTGTCGAAGAGATCTTGGGCACCAGTCGGCCAAGTTCCACCGCGACCATGCCGTAGCTCTGGTCGGTGATCACCAGCAGCGGCCACAGATACTGGTTCCAGGAATAGACGAACATGATGGTGGCAAGGGCCGCGATATTGGTGACCGACAGCGGGATCAGAATCTCGCGCAGGAACCGGACGGGGCCTGCGCCGTCCATCTTGGCGGCCTCGACCAGTTCATCCGGGATGGTCAGAAAGAACTGCCGATACAGGAACGTGCCTGTAGCCGTAGCCACAAGCGGCATGATGAGGCCGGTATAGGAGTTGAGAAGGTTCCATTCCAGCGCGACCTCGATGCCGGAAACGGTGTTGATCAGCCACGATAGTCCCGTCACATCCAGCAGCACCTGAAACGGTTGCAGCGCGTTTGCGGCCACGGCATAGGTCGGCACGATGCGCACCTCCAGCGGCAGCATCAACGTGATGAACACCGCCCAGAAGATCGGCATCCGCAACCGGTGATCAAAGAACACGATGCCGAAGGCGGTGATGCAGGCCAGCGTGATCTTGCCCACCACGACGCCGAAAGCCACGATGAAGGTGTTGACGAACTTTTCGCCGAACTTCGCCTTCTCCCAAGCAGCCCCCATGTTCACCCAAAGCTGATCGCCGGGCAGAATGTGGGGCGGAATGGCCGAGACGTCTTTCAGCGACAGCGAGGCCGCCACGAACACCAGATACATCGGGAACAGCATCAGGATCAGACCCGACAGCAGGATCAGATGCGTTACGATGTTCAGCCAGGGAGTTCGCTCGATCATGTGTAGTGCACCTTCTTTTCGATATAGCGGAACTGCACGAAGGTCAGCGAGACGACCAAAAACATCAGGATGATCGACTGCGCGGCAGCGCCCGAATAATCCAGCCCCTGAAACCCGTCGTTGAAGATCTTGAACACCATCAGGTTGGTCGCCCGCGCAGGCCCGCCGCCGGTCATCGTGTCGACGATGCCGAAGCTGTCGGTGAAACTGTCGGTGATGTTGATCACCAGCACGAAAAAGAACGTCGGCGCCAGCAGCGGCAGTTGGATGTCGCGCATCCGGCGCAGCACGCGCGCGCCGTCCATCGCGCCGGCTTCGAGCAAGGATCGCGGGATGGATTGCAGGCCCGCCAGAAAGAAGATGAAGTTGTAGGCGACCTGCTTCCACGCGCCCGCAACGATCACCATGATCATCGCATGGGTGCCGTTGGCATTGGGGTTCCACGCCCCCGGAAACACGTCATTGACATACAGCATCACGCCCGCGCCGGGGTTGAAGATGAACCGGAACGCAAGACCCACGGCAGGGGCCGCGATGGCATAGGGCCAGATCAGGCCGATCTTGTAGGATTTGAACCCGCGCAACTGACGGTCCACGAAGATCGCAAGGATCAGCGCCATGCCGATTGCCAGTGTGGTCGATCCGATGGCGTAGATGACCGAGACCTGCACCGAATACCAGTAAAGGTCATCCGTCAGCAGGGCGATGAAATTCTCGAACCCCACCCACGTGTTGCCGCCGCCCCAAGGTTGTTCCAAAGTGAAGGCCCAATACATCGCCTGCGAGGTCGGCCAGTAAAAGAAGATGAAAATGATCAGCAGTTGCGGGGCCACCATCAGCGCCGCTACCCAGTTGTTATTGAAAACCGCGCGTTTCATGTCTGTATCCCCGGTCTGAAAATACCTTCCCCGGCGCTTGGCCGGGGAAGGTTGTCTTGTTGGGTCAGATCAGGGCAGGGTCTTGCCGGCGTAGGTCTTGGCGAACTTTGCCAACATGGCGTTGGAGCGTTCCACAGCGGTGTCCAGCGCTTCCTGCATGGTCTTCTGGCCGTTGAACGCGGCCTCGACTTCGGACTTCCACTCGGCGCGGGTCTGGATCATGCTGCCCAGACGGTAGCCGCGTGTCAGCGGGCCCGGCTCGGTGAAGGTCAACTGCTTCATCGCCACTTCGCGGCCCTTGAAGGGGGCGTCGTTGTAAAAGCCTTCGGCAGTCAGCTCTTCAAAGGCGGTCTTGGTCACCGGAATGTAGCCGGTGTTGGCGACGAACCACTTTTCCTGTTCGGGCAGGGCCACGAACTTCATGTATTCGGCAGCGCCGCGATATTCGGCTTCCGACTTGCCCGACAGAACCCACAGCGAGGCCCCGCCCACGACGGAGTTGCGACGCTCTGTTCCAGCATAGATCGGCAACATGGCAACGTCCCATGTCAAGCCTTCGACGGCTTTCAGGTGCACAGACGAATGCGACGCGATGGAGCCGAAGTAGAACGTGCAGATGTTCTGCGCAAAAGTGTCCTGCGAGGTGGCACCGGTGGCGGCGGTCTTCATCTCGGCCAGGCCTTCGGTCATCCAGCGCTGGATGTTTTCCATATGCTTGACGTGCAGGGTGGTGTTGTAGGTGAACTGGGTATCCAGACCGTCGTAGCCGTTGTTGTTGGTGGCGATGCCGAGGTTGTGGATGGCCGAGAACTGCTCGAGATCGATCCAGACCGACGGCTCGTAGGCAAAACCGCAACGGGCCGGATCGGCGGCCTTGACGGCCTTCATCGCGGCCTCAAAGTCTTCCCAAGTCTCGGGAGCTTTTACGCCGGCTTTTTCCAGATCGGCGACGTTGTAATACATCACGGCGGTGGACGAGTTGAAGGGCATCGAAAACAGCTCGCCCTTGGACGAAGCATAGTAGTTGGTGATGCCGGGGAAGTAGTTCGCCCAGTCGATCTCGATCCCGAAATCGGCCATCATCTGCTGCACGGGGTAGAACTCGCCCGACATCATCAGATCGGCAGTGCCTGCGTCAAACGATTGCAGAATGGTCGGGGCCTTGCCGGCACGGAAGGCGGCGATGGCGGACTGCACGACCAGTTCGTAGCCGTCATAGCCTACGCAAGAGATTTCGTAGACAGTCTGCGCCGCGTTGAAGCGGGTGCAGGTTTCGGCGAGCGCGGCACCCAGATCGCCGGTCAGGCCGTACCAGTATTCGAATTTCACAGGTTCCGCAGCGGCGGCGGAGCCGATCAGGGCAAGGCCCAGAGCGGTGACGGTGGTGGTCGTCCGGTTCATGTCAATCTCCCGAATGGTGATCTCGCAGTCGCTGCGAGCCTTGGTCCGGATAGTCGGATTGGTTGACAGTCATCCGACAAATGCGCGACGTTTCGATTTCGGTTTGATGACGCCGCGATGACGGGGATTGCGCAAGGCTTTGAAATGAATTTCAAAATCGGAAAGACCCTGTATGACATGCGACCTCCACCGCAATCTGCGGTGGAGGTGTTGTTGACGGATTCGTCTGCAGTTCAGTCGGTGATTTCCGCCAGCACGCCGTTGCCGTCGATGAAATCTTCGAACAACACCGTGGTCACGTGCGGCAGACCGATCACCACCCCCATCTGACCTGGTCCGGTCAGCGCGCGGAACGGCTGGTCAGGGGCGTTCACGTTGAACGACACCGAATAATGCCCGCCCGCCAGCGTGGTGAAGGGGATGCCATGATAGATCGCGGTCGATGTCAGATGCACATGCCCCGCGATCACTTGCCGCACGTCGGGGTGGGTTTTCAGCGCGGCGAGGAACGGCGCATCGTCGATCAGCTTGATATTGTCGGCGGCGATGTGCAGGGCGTTGGCGTTGTGGTGCAGCACCACGATCACCGGGCGGTCCGCCGCCTCGGCCAGACGGGCGGTCAGCCAGTCGATCTGCACAGGCTCCAGCACCCCGTCCACCCTACCGGGTTCCGATGAGTCCAGCACGATCACCCGGTATCCCTTGGCGTCGATCACGTGGTTGATGTTGCCCGTCTCATCCGCCTTGTCCGCCCCGAAAACCCGCAGAAACGTCGGGCGGTCGTCATGGTTGCCCAGCGTGACATGGGCCGGGATCGTCAGCCGCCCAAGGGCCGCCTGCAACCGGACATAAGCCGCCTCTTCGCCCAGATCGGCCAGATCGCCCGCCACCACGACAAAATCGGCGTCCCCGTAGCGCGCGTTGATCGTCGCCACGCAACTGTCCAGCCGCGCGGCGGTATCCAGCGTCATCGAGGTTTCGCCCTCGCCCACCAGATGCAGGTCGCTGATCACCAGAAACTTCAGCATCATTGCCCCAACCCCTGGGCCGCCAGATAGGCCATCGACGACGGGATTTGCGCCTTGTCGCGCAGTTCCAACAGCAGGCGCGGCTTGACCGGCAACTCGCCGATGGCCCGGAACACCGATGTCCACAGGATGGTGCCTTCGCCGATCCCCCAATGACGGTCGGCATGGCCATCGGCGTCCTGCAAGTGGATGTGGTCCAGCATGTCGTCGGCCGCGCGCACGAAGTAATCGACCGGCGGAGCACCTGTGCTGCCGCGCGCGTATTCGGCGTGGCCGGTGTCGATTGACACTTTCAAGGCCCGAGATCCGAAGCTTTGGCACAGCAGCTTGCGGTCGGCAGGGTCGATATCCTCGATATTCTCCATCACCAGCGTGACGCCCTGTTCCTCGGCGCGGTCCACGATGGGGTCCAGCGTCAAATGCGTATTGGTAAACAGCCGGTCGCGTTGGCCCGCCGTCATGTCAAGATTGTTGTAGTCCCAGGTGGTGAAGGGCGAATGCAGGACCATCTGCGTGGCGCCAATTGCGGCGCAGACGTCCAGCCCCTGCATCATCCGTTTCTGAACCACAACGCGCACATCCGGGTCGGAAGTGTCAACCGTAAAGCCCCAGAACGGTCCGTGGATGCCCAGCCGGCCGGTATGGCCGTCAAGCAGCCGTTTGGCTTCCAGCGCCAGGGCCGACCAGTCGCCGTTCAAGACCTCGGCGGCATGAAAAGACTGGATTTCGACGTCGCGCTGTTTTTCCAGAACCCAGTCGCGGTACTGGGCCAAGTCATCAACGGTCAACGCAGCACCGATCACGGGAAGGTCTTGGGTCATCTTCAGATCTCCGAAACTGTTGTCCATGCTGGCTAGAAGGGCCGGATGACCGCCTGATGACACAACGGTGAAAGCTGTGCGTCAGGCCATGTAGAATTGTCTGGGCAGCAGATAGGGAAACTGGGTGGTCGGATCGACGTCAACCTTCATGATCGGGGCCATCCATTCGGACCAGTGTTTGTCGACCTCGCTGGCGCGCAGGGCGGTTTTGGTCGCCTCCAGATCGTCGGTTTCGAAATAGCCGAACAGGGTCAGCCCGTGGCGAAAGATGTTATAGTTGCGAATGCCTGCGGCGCGCAGCGTGCCCAGCATTTCGGGCCAGATTTCGTCGTGGCGTTTGAGGTATTCGGCCTCGTAGCCGGGGCGAACTTCAAGAATCCAGGCGTATCCGGGCATGTCAGTCCCCTTTCCAGGCGCGAAAGCAGTCGCGCAGCCTGATGGTTTCGGTCAGAACATCGTCGTTCAGGGTGTTCATGTAGTCTTGATGGACAGCTTCGATCGCAAGCCAGCCCCGATAACCCGCATCGCGCAGGGTCGCGAACATGGCGGGGAAGTTCAGGGTGCCTTGGGCGAATTTGGCTTGCAGATGACCCATTTTCGCCTGCCGCAGGTGGGCGTGGACGGCGTGGGGGGCGAGGGGGTCGATTTCGTCCTGACGGTAGCCCAAGCAGGCGAAATGGCTATAGTCCAGCGCAAGGCCGATGCCGGTGTCGTCGATCAGACGGCGGACGAGGGCGGGGCTTTCGGCCCAGCTAAGAACATGCGGCTCGATACACAGTTTGGCGCGGTGATGACCGGCGACCTGCAGCAGTTCGTGCAGGGATCGGGCGGATTGGCGGGCGGCATCGTCCCGCGACTGGCCGGGGTTGATGATGCCGGGCAGGATGAACACCGACGCTATTCCGGCGGCATCGGCGAAGGTGAGCACCTGTTCAGCGTCCGCCACATTTTGCGCAATGGTGCCGGGAAGCGAAAGGTTGCGCCCTGCCAGCCCGTCGCCGAACAGGTGATAGTAGTTGGGGATCGCGATGCCAAGCTGACGCACGTCTTTCGCCGCCGCCCGTGGGTCCGACAGGATCAGTGCCTTGTCCAGTGCGGAGCGATAAAACAGTCCCACGTCCAGTGCGTTGATCCCCAAGGCGCAAGAGATGGCGGCGCATTCGGCCAGACTGCAGGCCGGGAAAGACCATGCGGTGACGGAAAGCTGCATCCTACCCCCCGATCCTGACCACCTGACCCGACGCGGCAGAGGCATACATCGCCGCAATTGCCTCGGTCACCCGCGCGCCGTTTTCGCCGTCGGCGGGGTTGCCGACGGGTTTGCCCGCGCACAGCGCCGCGAAATGTGTAACGGGCAGGGTGCCGTCATAATCGGCCTCGCCCGGCGACATCGGATATACGTCGGTGCTGCCGTCCATCCGCGACAGTTCCAGCCGCGCTCGATGACCTTCGCAATCGAACCAGATCACGCCTTCGGTGCCGTAGATCCGAACGTCGGTGTGCATTCCGCGATGTTTGGGCACGGTGGACGACCCCGACAGCGCCACCGTCGCGCCGTTGGTACAGCGCCCCACAGCGGCATCGTAATAGTCCACGCCAGTTTTCGATTTGCCATCAAGGCAATAGATGCTTTCAAACGCCACGTCGGCCACATGGCAGAACCAGCCGAGCGAATGGCTCATCTGCCCCCATGCATAGCCGCCCGCCTTGGCCGGATTGGCCCAGGTGCTTGCGGGAGGGCGGAAAAGATGGTTGGTGGTTTCCAGCATGGGCTCGCCAGCCATCAGATCGTCCAGCGCACTGCCCATCTGGCAAACCGCGTGCCGGACCTGACCGATGCGCCCCGAACGGACCCAATCTGCCGCCACGGCGGTAAATCGGGTGAAGTTCAGTCCGGTTGATACCACCACTTGCCGTCCCGCCGCCACCCCCGCCAGCGCAATCGCACGGCCATCGGCGGCACTGGTCGCCATCGGTTTCTCGACCAACACATGCGCGCCTGCCTGCAAGGCGGCGAGGGCCGGCCCCACATGGGCGACATGCGGGGTCGAGACGATGACCCCATCCAAGCCCTCGGCCCGCACCATTTCGGCCACGTCGCTGTAGCGTGCGGCAATGCCGAACTGATCGCCCACCACCGCCAGACGCCCCGCATCCAGATCGCAGATCGCAATCCGCGTTACATCCGCGCTGCGCTGCAGGGTGGGGATGTGGTTGAAACAGGCCCACCAGCCAATGCCAACGACTCCGATTTTCGCCATTCAGTCCCCCTGTGCCACAGTCGATTGATAGACATTCTGCATATGCAGTTGTGCGGCCTGCGCGGCGGCTTCGGGGTCGCGCGCCTGCAACGCGTCCAGCAGGCGGCGGTGATCCCGCAGCGACTGCTCCAGCACGCCCGGCGCCTCTGACGCCCGCTTGCGAAACTCCAGCCCCAGCACGTTCAGGCTTTCACCGATGCGTTTCAGGAATGCATTGCCCGATCCGATCCAGATGATTTCGTGAAACTCGTAATCCGATTTACGGAACGCAATCGGGTCGAGGATCGTGTCGTGCTGGGCGGTCAACAACGCCTCCATCCGGGCGAGATCGGCGTCGGTCATGTTCACCGCCGCCCGCCGCGCCACGTCGCTTTCGATGAGGGACCGCGCGTCGTACAACTCGCGGATGTTCATCTGCTCCAGCGACAGATAGAACTGGATCGGCCCCAACAGCGCGTCCGGCCCAAGGTCGGTGATGTAGGCCCCGCCGCCCTGCCGCGTTCGCACCACGCCCAGCACCGTCAACCCGCGCATCGCCTCGCGCACCGAAGGACGCGAGACGTTCAGGCTGACCGCCAGATCGCGTTCGGGTGGCAACGCATCGCCTGCCTTCAGAACGCCCGCCTTCACCATGTCCAGTATCCGGCGCACCACCATTTCCGCCACGGATTCGCGGACGATCGGGGCGTCGAACTCGACCAGGACGGGATCGCTCATGCCGCAACCTTACGGCGCAGCCGGATGCGGGGGACGAGGACGGACGCGATCAGCAGCAGGCCGATCACCCCGGTCTGAATGTGCCCGGTGACGTTCATCAACGCCATGCCGTTACGCAGGTTCAACACGATCAGCGTCGCCAGCAGGGTGCCGACCAGCGTGCCCGATCCGCCAAAGATGCTGGCTCCGCCCAACAGCACGATGGTGATCACGTCCAACTCGAACCCCATCGCCACATCGCCGCGCACCGCCCCCACGCGGGCGGCATACAGCAACCCCGCAAAGGCTGAAACGACCCCCGAGGCGATGAACAGGATCATCTTGTGCCGCGCGGTATTGACCCCCGCAAATTCGGCTACATCGCGGTTCGACCCGATGACATAGGTCAACCGGCCAAAGCCCGACCGCTCCAGCACAACATAGAGAACGACGAACAGCACCACGAACGCGATCAGCGCAAAGGGGATGGGGCCGATCAGCCCTTGCTGCCCCAGCGCGTCGAACCAGTCGGGGAAGTCGGTGATGCCACGATCCTCGACCATCACCCGCGCCAAACCGCGAAACCCGATCAGCGTGGCCAGCGTGACGACCAGCGACGGCAGACCCAGCCGGGCGATAAACCAGCCGTTCACCGCCCCCCCGACCATGCCGATGCCCAGACAGATCGCCATCGCCACCCGCGCATCCAGCCCCTGCTGGAACATATAGCCGAACGCGCAGGCCGACAGGCCCATCATCGAGCCGACCGACAGATCAATCTCGGCGTTGATGATGATCAGCGTCATCACCAGCGCCACGATGATCTTTTCGATCGACAGCTGGAACAGATTGATCTGGTTGCCGATGCCCAGAAACTGCGGTGCAAGCCCCGCATTTGCGGTGAAAATCACCAGAAGCGCCGCCAGCAGCAGGCCTTCCCAGCTTTGCAAGCGCTTGATCATGCGGCCTCCCTTGCGGCTTTGGCTGCGCGTTTGACGCGGGCTGCGACAAGCCTGCGCGACAGCACGGTATCGGTGGCCACCGCCATCAGGATCAGCGCGCCCAGCACCGCCTCGCGCCAGAATTCGCTGACCACGGCCCAACGGATCAGGCTGGTTTCCAGCAGGTCGACCAGAACCGCCCCCAGGAACGCCCCGATCACCGACCCCGACCCGCCAAAGATGTTGACCCCGCCGACGACGGCAGAGGCGACCGATTTAAGTTCGAACCCCAGCCCCGCAACCACCGTGATGTTGCCGAACCGCGCCAGAAACATGAACCCCGCCAGCCCCGCCATCAGTCCGGACAGGGCGAAGGCCGCGAACACCACTCGTTTGGCGTCAATGCCCGCCATGTCGGCCGCCTCGGGGTTGGACCCGACCGCGAACAACTGCCGCGCCGGGCGCAGGCGGGTCAGACACAGATGGACGAGGATCACAACCAGAACTGCGGCGCAGAAGCCAGCGCGAAACTCCAGCGCGCCCAGGGAAAACACCGCCATGTTGGGAAAATCGACCAGCCATTTCGGCAGCGCGTCCGACGTGATGGATTTGGCGTTGGAAAACTCGACGAGGGCCGACCGGAACAGCGCCATCGTGGCGAGGGTCACGATGATCGACGGAATGCGGGCGTAGGCGACCAGCAGCCCGTTCAACAGGCCGAACCCGGTGCCGATCAGGGCGGAATAGCCGAGCAGCACAAGGGGGTGCAGATCGGGGTTCGCTGAAATCAGACTGCCCGTGGCAAAGGCCGAAAAACCAACCACCGACCCGACCGACAGGTCAATGTTGCGGGTCAGGATCACCAGCGTCTGCCCGGTGGCGATCAACGCCATGATGGCAACCGAACTGGAAATGCGGTTGAACAGCCGCCCGTTCAGGTAGCCTTCGATCTGCGACGCAAAGAACACCACGACCAGCAGCAGCACCGCCAGCAGGGCCAGCAGGCGCAATCCTTGCGGGCTGATCCGGTGCAACAGCGTCATGCCGCTTGTCCTGTGGCCAATGCCATGATGCGGCGTTGGTCGGCCTGCGCATGGTCGATCACCGCCATCTGCCGACCTTCCCGCATTACCAGAATCCGGTCGCCAAGTGCCAGAACCTCGGGCAGGTCGGACGAGATCACCAGTGCCGCCCCGCCTGCCGCCACGAAACGGCGGATCAGGGCGTGAACCTCGGCCTTGGCACCCACGTCGATGCCGCGCGTCGGTTCATCAACGATCAGCAGGTCGGGCTGCATGGTCAACCATTTGGCCAGCATCACCTTTTGCTGATTGCCGCCCGACAGGGTGCCTACCGGAATTTCAACATCCGGCGTGCGGATGTTAAGGCGTTTGCGGTAATCCTCGGCCATCGCGCGTTCGGCCCCGACATCCACCAACCCGCGCCACAGGAAACGGCCCAGTGTGGCCAGCGACATGTTCCAGCGGATCGGCAGCGCCATCGCCAGCCCCAGCTTGCGCCGATCCTCTGAGACATAGGCAATCCCCGCCGCAATCGCCTGCGCTGATGAGGCAATGCACAGCGCCGCGCCTTTGTAAGTCACGGTGCCCGCGGTCGCCCGCAGCATCCCGAACAGCGCCAGCCCCACATCGGTCCGCCGCGCGCCGATCAGGCCCGCCATGCACAGAACCTCGCCCCGGTGCAGATCGAAACTGATGCCGTCAAAAATGCCGTCGACGCCAAGCCCTTGCACCGACAACAGCACCTCGGGCTTGGCCGTCGAGGGCATCTTGGTGAAATAGTTGCCGACCTCGCGACCCACCATTTCGGCGATCATTGTTTGCGGATCGGTGTCGCCCACCCGTTTGGTCGAGATATGCCGCCCGTCGCGGATCACCGACACGCGGTCGGCAACCTCGAACACCTCTTCCAGCCGGTGCGAGATATAGACGACCGACACACCGGATTCCGCCAGCCCCCGCGCGATATGGCGCAACTGGGCGGCCTCGTGTGCCGACAGCGACGCCGTAGGTTCGTCCATGATCAGAACGCGCACGTCCTGCGACAGGGCGCGGGCGATTTCCACCGCTTGCTGTTCGGCCAAAGTCAGCCCTGACGCCACCCGGTCCACGTCCAGCGACATGCCGACCCGCGCAATCAGCGCCAGCGCCGCCCGCCGCATGACGGCCCGGTTCATCAGCACGCCGGAGGCGGAAATGAAGATATTCTCGGTCACGTCCAGATCGGGAAAGACCATCGGTTCCTGATAGATCGCGGCAATCCCACGCAACCGCGCCGCCTTGGACCCCGCCAGCACGACCGCTGCACCGTCCACCTCCAGCCTGCCCGACGTTGGCTGATGGATCCCGGTCATGATCTTGATCATGGTGGATTTGCCCGCGCCATTCTCGCCGACGATTGCGTGAACCTCGCCGGGGAATAACTCCAGCGTCATGTCGGACAGGGCGGCGGTCATGCCGAAGGATTTCGACACGTCCCGCAGGGCGAGCATTGGTTGCATCTGGGATTCCCAAGGAGAGGTGCGGCAGGGAAACCCTGCCGCACCAATAGCTTACTTCGCCGCCGCTTCGACGTTAGCCGAATTGTAGACCGTGAACGGCCCCATCAGGATGCGCTTGGCCCCGGCGCGACCGGGATCTTCCTCGATGGTGAAATCGCCCATGCGGCCTGCGGTGAACTGCTCGCCCAGTGCTCCGGTCAACTGCCCCGTGGCCAGACCGTAGGCGGTCATGTAAGTCAGGTAGCCCAGATCGCGGAAGTCCCACAGCGCGAATTCCGGTGCGCAACCGTTCATCGTGTAGGACACCATTTCCGACGGAAGCCCAAGGCCCGAGGTTTTCACCTTGTCGCACAGCCCTTCGTCCTGCATCGCCTTGGCGGTGGCCTGAATGCCCACCGTGGTCGGCGACATGATCAGCCCGAGGTTCGGATACTTGTCCACCAGCGCCAGCGCGCGGTTATAGCTGACCTCGGCCTGATCGTCGCCGTATACCACATCGACCAGTTTGATCCCGGCGTACTTGGCGTCCGCCGTCAGCGCGCCCTTCATCGCCTCGATCCAGGCGTTCTGGTTCGATGCATCGGGGCTGGCCGACAGCACGGCCATCTCGCCCGTGCCACCCAGAATCGACAGCGCCATGTCGGCCATCACGACCCCGATCGAGCCGAAATCGACCTGTGCCACGAACACGTCTTCGCCCGTGCCGCCGGGAATCGGGCTGTCCCATGTCACGACCTTGACCCCTGCCGCCTGCGCAGCCTGTGCCGAAGGCGTGATCTGGTCGCCTGCATTGTTCGACAGCATCACGGTGCCGACCTTCTGGGTTGCGGCGGTGGTCATGATCTCGATCTGCCCGGCGGTGGAGTTTTCGGGGGTGGGGCCGACGAACTGCAATTCGCCGGTATTGCCCATTTCCATGTGGGCTTCCTGCGCGCCCTCGTTGGCCTGATCAAAGACCATGATCCCGAGGAATTTGGGCAGCAGCACCATGTCGGTGGCCTTGCCCGCCTCCAGTTTGATCGCGTCGGCATAGGCGAAGGACGCCCCGCCCAGCATCAGGGTCGCAGCGACCCCCATCAGTTTTCCGAACTTCATCATCGTCTCCTCCCAGAGTGATCGGCACGTTACCCCGTGCCCGGTCTTCCTCCCGCCCCGCCGCAGCAGGGCGGTATCGCTATTCCGGCACGGGTTTGCGGGGGCCCAGCCCCTGACCGGCGCGGATGATATCCTCGGCCACCAACGCCTGCAGCCGGTGGATCGCCGCCTCGGAATACCAGGCGGCGTGGGGTGTCAGCAGCAGGTTGGGGGCGTGACGCAGCGGGCTGTCAGCCGGCAGGGGTTCCACAGCGAACACATCGAGTGCTGCGCCAGCGATAATGCCACGGGTCAGCGCGTCTGCCAGATCGGCTTCGACGATCAACTGCCCCCGCGCCGAGTTCACGATCATCGCGTGGGGCTGCATGGTAGCCAGCCGTTCGGCGTTGAAATATCCGGTGGTGATCGCCGTGGCCGGGGCGTGCAGCGACAGGATATCGGCTTGGGTCAGCAAGTCGTCTTGCGACACCAGCATGACGCCCAGATTTGCGGCCTCCGTCGCCGACAGTCCGGGATCGGACGCGATAAATTGAAACCCGAACCCCCTGAGCCGCCCCAGAACAGCCCGCCCGATCTGCCCAAGTCCAAAGAAGCCAAAGCGGGTTTCCATGAACGGTTTCATCGGCTTGGAAATCCTGACCGCCGCCCATTCCCCGCGCCTGACCGACGCATCCATCGGAGCCAGTTTGCGCAACAGCGCCAAAGCTGCCGCCGCCGTGTGGTCAGCCACTTCATCGGTACAATAGTCGGGCACATAGCCGACGCGCAGCCGATGTGACCGGCAGGCTGTAACGTCGATGTTGTTGTACCCAACGCCATACCGGATCACCGTCGCCCCCGGTTTGACCGCCGCCGCAGCCTCGGGTCCAAAGGGCGCGAACTGCACCACCGCCACATCGGCCCCGGCGACCGCTGCGGCCACTTCGGCGGCGGTCTTGCATTGGTGGGCGGTGAAATCCGCACCCGCCGCCGCCTGTTCCTGCGCAAGATCGGGGAAGGTGTAATCCGTAACGACAACCTTCATTCCGCAGCCTCCAGGTAATCGTGAATGATTTCGCCCGCCACCAGCGTGAAATCCGCCCGCCAGTAAAACCCGCGCAGCGGTTCCAGCACGGGCAAGCGGCTGACGGGCAGTTGCGCATTGCCGCGCAGATCGACGGTGCAGGGGCCTTCCCATGCCTCGTGCACGACCACTTCGGCCAGTTTGCGCGAGGTCAGTTGGCGAATAGCGGGCCGCCCGTCGATGTGGTCCACCGCTTTGAGGTTGATGTTGGTCGCGAAATCGAAATGCGGCTTCAGGGCGTCTGCGGTGACGGCGTGCTGTTTATAGGGCAGGGTGCCGGTGATCACGGCGATACCATTGCGCTCGACCGTGCCGACAAACAGATCACCCCGCGCCTCAAGCATCGGTTTTCCCAGCTTTTTCGGCTGGCCATGCACCTCGCGGCCATGGGCCAAGCCGATATCGGACGACAGGACCAGATAGGGCGAATAGGCGCCCATCCGGTCGCCAAGCGCCGCGCCGAACATCACATTCGCCTCGGTATAGGGCCCCAGCCAGTCGGTGTCGTTCATCTTGTAGACATGGACGCAGACCACGTCCCCGGTCGCCCGCAACGGGGGCGGCAACAGAAAGGCCATCGCCACAGGATCGGTGCGCCAATACAGCGTCAGGATTTCCGCATTGCGAAACCGG
>JBBRVJ010000091.1:0-14526 GCA_038246975.1 Rhodobacterales bacterium
CGGGCTCGATTTCCTCGAGGCGCTTGTGTTCCATCAAAGTTATAAACGCGAAAGGTTCGCCCTTGCGGAAGACGACTTCGCCGGGGCGCGTCATCTGCCAGTTCATCGTGAAGGGGAACGGCAGCCAGTCCGTTTCGACGAGGCCAGTGAGCGGGGCGATGCCGTCCTTCGGCCAGTTGGGCGGGCCGGTGACCCAGACACCCCAACCTGGCGGCGTGCGGAAAAGGTGGCCGGTGTGGAAGGTCACGATGCCGCGCATGAAATGGCTGTCAGCGAAGCTGGCGATGGCGGCGGGGTCGCCGGTGGTCATCAGGTTGATATCCTCGATCCGCGGGCCGCCGTTCCACTGGATCTTGATGTCCATCGGGCAGAGGATTTCCCAGCCGGTGGAGTTCGCCATGGTGAGCGGCAGGCAGCGATAGGGATGGCGGTCGATGAAGGCGTCCATCCAGGCGCGGTCGGACCGGCCGGGGACGATCTGCGGGGCGACATCGTAGATCTTGTAGCATTCGAGGCGCATGGGCACTGGGGCTTTCAAGTGCTTGACGGGATGGGGAAGTCTTGGCGAATGGGGCGGATGCAAGCAAGCCCTGACGACCTGTTCGCCTATCTCGACCGCCTCGGCGTCGCGCATGCGACCGTGTGGCATGAGGCGATGTTCACGGTGGAGCAATCGGGGGCGCTGAAGGCGGAGGTGCCGGGGGCGCATACGAAGAACCTGTTCCTGAAGGATGCGGAGGGCAGGCTCGTGCTGATCGCGGCGGAGGCGCATAACCAGCTGAAGCTGAACCAGTTGCACAAGATCATCGGGACGAAGCGATTGTCCTTCGGGTCGGCGGAGCTGATGATCGAGGCACTGGGCGTGGCGCCGGGATCGGTGACGGCGTTTGCGCTGATGAATGACGCAGGCGGGCGCGTGCGGTTTCTGGTCGACGCGGCTCTGGCGGGAGCGGAGACCGTGAACTTCCATCCGCTGGTGAATACGGGGACGACGGCTGTATCGCAGGCGGATTTCCGGCGCTTTGTCGCGGCGACGGGGCATGGGCTCGAGATCATCGACTTTTCGCCGCTCTGATTTGCGGCGTCGATGGCCATGGCGGGTGGACGGCAGATGGCGCTGTGATGGGCCGGACTACCGGGCGAAACCGATCAGTAACGCGTTCCGCATGGCACCCATCGAAATCGATCTGCGTCTGAGAACCCTCGACGAGCTGTTCAATTCGCTCGGCCCGTCGCCGCTGGTTCCGATCCTGAGCCTGCCCGCGGCGGCGCTCGACGGCATCGATGCCCGGGCGGTCGAAGAATCGGTGACGAACTATTTCTCGTTCCTGTCCGGCCGTCAGAGCCATCAGCTGCACGTGTTGGCGCGGGAAAGCCGGCGCGGCGCGCTAGTCGGCCCGGTGTTCCTGATTGCCTGTATCGCCGGAAGCCAGGCCTTCCGCGCCTTTGTGCCGGGCATGGGCGGAAACCTCGTCAGCGAGGGCCTGATCATCATCGGCTGGGTCGCCAACTGGCGCCCGGCGCGGCAGAAGGCGCGCATCTATGCCCGCCTCGTTGCACTAAGCCTGCAAATGCGCCAGGGAGTCAGGGCCGCGCCTTCGCCGATTCCGGTTTGATGACGCCGCGGTTGAGGAGTTCCTCGGCGATCTGGACGGCGTTCAGGGCAGCGCCCTTGCGCAGGTTGTCAGACACGCACCACAGGGAAATCCCGTTGTCGATCGTACTGTCCTGCCGGATGCGGCTGACATAGGTCGCATAATCGCCGACGCATTCGATGGGCGTGATGTAGCCACCCGGTTCGCGCTTGTCGATCACCATGACGCCGGGGGCCTCGCGCAGAATATCGCGGGCCTCGTGTTCGTCCAGAAAATCTTCGAACTCGATGTTGATCGATTCCGAATGGCCAACGAACACAGGAACCCGGACGCAGGTCGCAGTGACCTTGATGGACTTGTCGAGGATCTTCTTGGTCTCGGCGACCATCTTCCATTCTTCCTTGGTCGACCCGTCATCCAGAAACACGTCGATCTGCGGGATCACGTTGAAGGCGATCTGTTTCTGAAACTTTCTGGGCGCAACCTCCTTACCCGGCACATAAAGCCCCTTGGTCTGATCCCACAGCTCGTCAATGCCCTCTTTTCCGGCACCCGAGACGGATTGGTAGGTCGAAACCACCACCCGCTTGATCCGCGCCCGGTCATGGAGCGGCTTCAGCGCCACCACCATCTGTGCCGTTGAACAGTTGGGGTTCGCGATGATCATCTTGTTCTTGTAATGCACGATCTGGTCGGCATTCACCTCGGGCACGATCAGCGGGACCGCGGGGTCGTAGCGATACAGCGACGAATTGTCGATCACCACACAGCCTGCAGCCGCCGCGCGCGGCGCATAGACCTTCGTCGCATCCGACCCCACCGCAAACAACGCAATGTCCCAGCCGTGGAAATCGAAGGTGTCCAGATCGCGGGTCTTCAGGGTTTTCTCGCCAAAGCTGATCTCGGTGCCCAGCGATTTGCGCGACGCGAGCGCCACGATCTGATCCACCGGAAACTCGCGTTCAGCGAGGATGTTCAGCATTTCGCGGCCCACGTTGCCTGTGGCCCCTGCGACGACGACCTTGTAACCCATCGGGTGCTCCTGTCTGCAAGAAAGGTCCGCTTACTCCGCCCCGCTCAGGCGCGCAAGGTGAACCGGGCATCGCGCGCGATCAGCGCAGCCACGAAGCCGCGTTCGCCGGAGAAATCATGCGGCACCTGAAGCGCCGTCCGGCTGCCGGTCAGCGATTGGCTGGCGAAAAAGTCGAACCCGAACAGCGTTACCGCATTCGCCGCACTGCACGCCAAAAGATCAATCATCATCACCCCCGTCGTCGGCGGTGCCCCCAACGCGGCTCGCAACCGCTCGAAGCCTTCCAGGGGCGGCAGCGCAAACCCCGGCCGGCTCGCCACATGCCACGGCAACCGTTTGCGCTTGTGCGACATCCACAGCGTCAGCGACGGGTCTAGACGTTGCAGGCAGGCTGCGTCGATCCTTGTGGCGAGCGCCAGAACGTCGGTCCGCATCCCATGACTGACCACCGCAGGCATCGGCGCGCGGTTGATCCGGATCACCAGGTCGGCTGCGTCAATCTCGTCCCCATAGCCCCGCTCGCTCAGGCTGCGGGCATTGCCCACCAAAGCTATGCGCCCCCCCAGCCGGGCCACAACTTCGGCCACAGGAAGCCCCATCGCCGCAAGCACCGCCTTGCGCCGCAAGGTGCGGGCGATCAGAAACCCCAGCCGGGTCACGCCAGCAACTGCCGGTAAACGTCGCAGATTGCCTGTGCCTCACTCTCGATCCGGTGATGCGCCAATACATGCGCCCGCGCGGCCACGCCCCCCGCCGCCAGCCGCAACGGATCGTCGATCCAGCCGCACAGCGCCTCGGTCAGTGCCGCCCGATCGCCCGGCGGCACAATCGTGCCGACCTGCGCAGTGATCAACTGGTCAAACGCCCCGACATCCGCCGCCACCACCGGCACGCCACAGGCCATCGCCTCCAGCGGGGTCAACCCGAATCCCTCCCACCGGGCGGGTGCGCAGAAGAGGTCCAGCGCCTGATAGTGCCGCACCACCTGCTCCCACGGCAATTCCCCCAGAAACCGGATACGATCCTGCAAACCGGCGGCCACGATCCGCTTGGTCAATCCGGCATGAAACCCGGCATTGTCCCGCGTCACCAGCCCGGTAAAAATCACGCTGACCCCGGGGCGCGATGGCAGCAACTCCAGCGCCGCCTCCACCAGCAGATCGACGCCCTTCTGCGCCCGGACCCGCCCGAAACAGCCGATGAGCATCCCGTCAGGCAATCCCAAAGTCGTCCGCAATGCGGCCCGGTCTGCCGCTGGCGCGAACACCGCCGTATCCACCCCATGCAGGATCACCGTCGCAGGCCGCTGCAAGTATCCCGCCGCCTTTGCCGACGTCGCAATCAACGCGTCCATCCGCCCGATCAGCCGCTTGGTGAACGGCTTGTGATCGCGCTGTGCCGCCGAGGTAAACAGCAGCTTGAAACGCCGCCCCAACACCCCACGCAGCAAAAGCCCCAACACCATTTCGGAATTGCGCCGCGCATGCCACACCCGCCAGCGGCTGCGCGCCAACAGCGCCACCCGCCACAGCGGCATATGCGGCAAATTCTCAGGCAACCCCGGCCCGGTGGTCACAACCGCCATCTGCCGCGCCTGAATCGGGATCAGCCGTACAACGGTCGAGGTCACCCCCGACAACCGGCGCTTCAGATTGGGGGCGATCACATCCGGGTCCATCTGCATCATCTACGTCATGAACCCTGCTTGCGAAAGGGTCAGGCCGGTTGCGCCGCCATCGGCTTTTCTCGGATCGGCAAATGAACAATCGCCGAGAATGCACCGACCCCCACACCAATCCACCACACGGTCGCATAGCTGCGGCGGACATGGCAGAAAAACCATCCCGCCATTGGGTTTCCGGGCTGGCGAGCAAGGCGCGCCAATTGTCAGGACTGCGGGTCGGGATCAGGATGCGTGACATTTAGGCAGTCTGACTGCTCATTTCGGCAAAACCGGGGCCAAACGTCGGCCCCAGCCTGTTTTTGCGCCAAGAAGCCGATATTAGACAACAGGCAGTTTTCCGGAGGCAGGCATGAACGAATGGTGGCGCGGGTCGGTGACCTATCAGGTCTATCCCCGGTCGTTTCAGGATGACAACGGCGACGGTGTGGGTGATCTTGCGGGCATCACCCGCCGTCTGCCCCATATCGCCGATCTTGGCTGCGATGCGGTCTGGCTGTCGCCGTTCTTTACCTCGCCGATGCTCGACATGGGGTATGACGTGGCGGATTACACCGATGTGGACCCGGTGTTCGGCACGCTGGCCGATTTCGATGCGTTGGTGGCGCGGGCGCACGGGCTTGGCCTCAAGGTGATCATCGACCAAGTGCTGAACCATTCGTCGGACAAACACGCCTTCTTTGCCGAAAGCCGCAAAAACCGTGGCAACGACAAGGCCGACTGGTACATCTGGGTCGACCCGCAGCCGGACGGCACCCCGCCCTGCAACTGGCTGTCGGTGTTCGGCGGCCCGGCCTTCACGTGGGACGCGCGGCGCAAACAATACTACATGCACTCGTTCCTGCCGCAGCAACCCGACTTCAACTACCGCAATCCCGCTGTGGTCGAGTATATGGAAAGCGTCCTGCGCTTCTGGCTGGATCGCGGTGTGGACGGGTTCCGCTTTGACACGGTGAACTACTTTTACAAGGATGCTCTGTTTCGCAACGACGCAGCCGACTTCAAGGTGAAAGCCGAGCCGGACGGCAATCCCTACTACATGCAGTATCACCTGTTTTCGAAGAACCAGCCCGAGAACCTGGGTTGGATGGAGCGCATCCGCCGCGTGATGGACACCTACCATGACCGGGCGACAGTCGGTGAAATGGGTGAGGCGCATCACGCCATCCGCATGATGGGCGACTACACCGCACCGGGGCGGCTGCATCAGTGTTATTCGTTCGACCTGATGGGCTACGATTATTCCGCCGCGTTTTTTCGCGGCAAGATCAGCGAATTCTTCTCCGGTGCGCCGGATGGCTGGCCGATGTGGGCGTTTTCGAACCACGACGTGGTGCGCCATGCCAGCCGCTGGGCGAAGCACGGCACCAGTCAGGACGCGCTGGCGCGTCAGGCCGGGGCGCTGTTGCTGTCGTTCCAGGGGTCGATCTGTCTGTGGCAGGGCGAAGAACTGGGCCAGACCGACACCGAACTGGAATTCGAAGACCTGACCGACCCGCAGGGCATCAACTTCTGGCCCGAACCGGTCGGCCGCGACAACACGCGGACGCCGATGGTGTGGGACGGCTCGGAAAACGGCGGGTTTTCCCCGGTCAGGCCGTGGCTGCCGGTGAAACCCCCGCAACTGGCCCGCAATGCGGCCAGCCAGACCGGGGTCGCGGGGTCGGTGCTGGAATCCTACCGCGCCATTCTGGCCTTCCGCCGCACGACGCCTGCGCTGATCATCGGGGCCACGCGGTTTCACGATCTGCCCGAACCCGTGCTGGCCTTCACGCGCGGGGTAGTCCCCGACTCTGTCGCCTGCATCTTCAACCTGTCGCATGGAGGACTGGCACTCCGCGTCGGCGATGCGCGGTTGTGCGGTCCGTCCGAGGCGCGGCTGACCGAGGGGCGGTTGGCGCTGGCCGGCAACGGGTACGCGTGGTTGACCGGGGTGGAGTCGCTGGCGATGGCTTAGACAGGTCCGCAAACCGAGGCATTGCCCGACTTCCCCGCTTGACGCCCCCCGGCTTTGCCCTTAAAGCCCACCAATCAAATTCGGATGCCGCCTGAGGGCGGGCATCTTTGCGTTTTGGAAAGCAAGGATCACGACCATGTCGCGCGTCTGCGAACTTACGGGCAAAGGCCCGATGTCTGGCAACAAAGTCAGCCATGCCAACAACAAGACCCGTCGGCGGTTTCTGCCGAACCTGAACGTCGTGAGCCTGATCTCGGACGTGCTGGGGCAATCGTTCAAACTGCGCATCTCTGCCGCCGCCCTGCGGTCGGTCGATCATCGCGGCGGTCTGGATGCCTATCTGGCCAAGGCCAAGGATGACGAGTTGTCGCTCGATGCACAGCGCATCAAGAAAGACATCGCCAAGAAGTCTCAGGCCGCCGCCTGAAACCTGTTGCGGGCATTCAGAAAAACCCCGGTCGCCCTGCGGCCGGGGCTTTTCATGCTGTGCGCTTCTGCCCCCTTTTGTCAGGCGGCCACAGCGGTTAATGCTGCGCGATGACGTTTATGAGCTCCACGTTCCGCCTGCTGCTGGCCGTGATCCTGATCGCCGGGTCGGCAATCATGGCCCCCGCCCGCGCGCCCGTAGGGCCGACGACCGAGATTGCCCTGTGTTCGGGCTATGACACCGCCGTCATCACCCTTGACGCGCAGGGCAATCCGGTGGTCCCGCGCCACCCCTGCCCAGAATGCCTGCCGGGAATGGCAGCCTTCCTGCTGCCCGGTCAGACAACACTGCCGCCCGCCGTTGCCCGTCGCCTGCCGAACGATCCGCTACCGGTGCATCATCTGGCCGTCGGCCATCACATCCCCCCCGCCTCTGCGCGCGACCCCCCGCTGCCGGTCTGATCCCGACACTCTTTCCGATCAACCGACAGGATAACCCATGACCCGTATTCAGACCCTGCTTGCCGCTGCGGCGGCCACTTTGCTGACCGCTCTCTCCGCTTCGGCGCAGAACGGTATTGCCGTCAACGACGCCTACGCCCGCGTTACCCCCAAGTCGGGGGCGGTGTTCTTTACCCTCGTCAATCGTACAGTCGAGGACGACCGCCTGATCTCGGCCATCACCGACGCCGCCGCACGGGCCGAGATTCATACCCACATCGAGGATGCCAACGGCGTGATGCAGATGCGCGCGCTGCCCGATGGCATCGTGATTCCCGGCTTGGGCGAACACGTGCTGGCACGCGGCGGCGATCACCTGATGCTGATGGGGCTGACCAAACCGCTGAAACAGGGCGATGTCGTGACCCTGATCCTGACGTTCGAGCGGGACGGCACGATGACGCTCGACGTGCCGGTCGACAATGACCGCGCGGCAGAGCCGATGGGCCATGGCACGATGGATCATTCGGGGCATGACATGACCGGCACAACCAACTAATCCGGTGACACCCCTGCCGGAACGTCCATGCCCCTCCACTTGACCCTGCCCGACTCCCTGTCGCCCGAAGACTGTGCCAGGATCATGAGCCTCGCCTCTGCCGCACGTCTGGCGGATGCGGGGTTGGTGCGGGCAGGCGCGGTCCATGACATCCGTAGGGCCGATCTGTGCTGGCTCGACGATGTGCCGCAGGCAGGATGGGTGATGGACCGGATGATCGGCACCGTGTCACAGGCCAATCGTCAGGGCTTCGGCTTCGATCTGACGGAATTCGCCGAAAGCGCGCAAGTCGCCCGCTACGGGGCGGAACGGCAGGGGCATTTCGATTGGCACAGCGATATCGGGGCCGGGGTGCTGGCGGCGAAACGGAAGCTGACCATCGTCGTGCAACTTTCTGATCCCGCCGCTTATGAGGGCGGGTTGCTGGAACTGCGCCCCGACAGCAACGTGGTTCAGGCAGATCAGACCCAGGGCACCGCCACGATATTCCCCAGCTTCGTCCTGCACAGGGTAACGCCGGTGACCATTGGCACCCGATGGTCCCTTACCCTGTGGGCGCACGGCCCCGCCTTCCGCTAACCCCGCCAAAGAATCTTCACCGAAAAAATTTGGCACCGGTCAAACGCCCGTCACCTGCCCCAACACAAGCGCCGCCGCCGCCTCCGGCGTCATCCGCCCGGCCGCCACCGCATCGCCCAACTCCGCCATCATCCCCCGCACAGGGTCACGCACCAGCGCCGCCAGAAGCCCCAACCGCACTTCTTGGCCAAACCAGTGCCGCGCTTGTTCGGCCCGCCGCGCCGCCCAATGCCCCTGAACCTGACGCCAGTCGGCCAGAACCCGCAGATCGCCCCAGACCTGATCCAGCCCCGTCCTGTCCACAGCCGAGGCGACCATGGCGCGCGGATAGCCCGCAGGGTCCTGCACCCGCCGCCGCAACAGATGCAGCGCCCCCGCATAGTCAGAACAGGTCCGCAGCGCCGCCGCCCGCAGATCACCATCCGCCTTGTTGACGACGATCATGTCGGCCATTTCCATGATGCCGCGCTTGACGCCCTGCAACTCGTCCCCCCCCGCCGGGGCGAGCAGCAACAGGAATATGTCGCAGACCTGCGCCACCACGGTTTCCGATTGCCCCACCCCCACGGTTTCAATCAGCACCACGTCAAAGCCCGCCGCCTCGCACAGCGCCACCGCTTCGCGGGTGCGCCGCGCCACACCGCCCAACTGGGTCTGGCTGGGCGACGGGCGGATGAAGGCCAAAGGCGCGCGCGCCAACTGTTCCATCCGGGTCTTGTCGCCCAGGATAGACCCGCCCGACCGCACCGACGACGGGTCCACCGCCAGCACCGCCACCCGCAGCCCCTGCCGGGTCAGCATCAGGCCGAACGCCTCGATGAACGTCGATTTCCCTACCCCCGGCGTGCCGGACAGCCCGATCCGCAACGCCTGCCGATCCGAGCCCAATGCGGCCAGCAACGCCTGCGCCTGCACCCGGTGATCGGCCCGTCCGCTTTCCACCAGCGTGATTGCGCGTGCCAGACTGCGACGGTCGCCAGATCTTATGGCGTCGGCAAAGGTTCGCGCATCAAAGGGGGGGGACTGTTGCAGGACTGTCATCCGGGTTTGGCATCTGTGCAACTCTTGCCCCAGCGATCGGGGTTTTGCCAGCACCTCATGCAGGGGGCCAAAAATGCGACATCTGATCCATGGTCTTTTGGTCCTGCTCACTTTCGCCTTGCCCGCAACCGCCGATGTCGCGCGCTATGACGTGACCCTGCAAGGCGTCCGGGTCGCCGAGATGACCCTGACCACCACACTGACCGAGACGACCTATGACGTCCGCCTCATGATCCGCTCCGAAGGTCTGGCGGGAGTGGTCAGGCGCGTCCGCTTCGAGTCGATCGCCAAGGGCCGCATCGGGCAAACCTATGCCCCTGACCGATATACCGAAACCGCCGACACCGGGCGCAGGCTGTCGCAGGTCGAGATGACCTACATTAAAGGCATTCCGGAAATCCTTACCTACACCTCCCCCCGCCCCGATGGGGCCGAACTGCTCAACCCCGCAGACCAGTCCGGCACGCTCGACCCCGCCACCGCCCTGTTCGCGGGTCTGCGCGACTTGGCCGTGGGCCAGACCTGCACCACCGCCTTCACCGTGTTCGACGGTCGCCGCCGCGCGGCGGTCACCCTGTCGGGCGATGGATCGGCCTGCACCGGTGAATATCGCCGTGTGGCCGGCTACACCCCCGAAGAAATGGCGGAGCGCACCCGGTTCGCCCTCGAAATCCTGTATGCCCCGGACGGTGAAACCCTTCGCGTGACCGAGGCTTCGGTGCAGACGATCTATGGCAAGGTCCGCCTGAAGCGGCGATAAGGCGGCATGACCGCCCTTCCGATCGACGATGCCCTTCCCGCCCTGCGCGCCGCCATCGCGGCCACCGGCATGGCCGTGCTGCAAGCGCCCCCTGGTGCCGGCAAGACCACCCGTGTGCCGCTGGACTTGTTGGCCTCGGGTCTGATCCGGGGGCGCATCGTCATGCTGGAACCCCGCCGCCTTGCCGCCCGTGCCGCAGCCGAACGCATGGCCGAAACGCTGGGCGAACCCGTGGGACGCACGGTCGGCTACCGGATCCGGGGCGAGGCTGTCACCTCTGCCGCGACGCGCATCGAAGTGGTGACCGAAGGCATCCTGACCCGGATGATCCAGTCGGACGCCGCCCTGCCGGGCATCGGCGCGCTGATCTTTGATGAATTTCACGAACGCAGTCTGAATGCCGACCTCGGGCTGGCCTTGGCACTGGAAATCCGGGCAATGCGCGAGGACCTGGTGCTGATCGTCATGTCCGCGACACTGGACGCAGCCCCTGTCGCCACCCTGATGGGCGACGCGCCGATGGTCACCTCGGCGGGGCGCGCCTATCCGGTCGAAACCCGCTGGCTGCCCCGCCCCGTCGACCCCTCGCTGCGGTTCGAGGCTGCCGTGGCGGGCCTGATCCGGCAGGCGGTGGATGAAACCGATGGCGGCATCCTCGCCTTCCTTCCCGGCGAGGGCGAAATTCGCCGCGTCGAACAGATGCTGTCCAATCTGCCCGATTGCGACATCCGCCCCCTGTTCGGCGCGATGGACTTCGCCGCCCAGCGCGCGGCTTTGGCACCTTCCGCGTTGCGCAAGATCGTCCTTGCCACCTCCATCGCCGAAACCTCGCTGACCCTGCCCGACATCCGTGTCGTGATCGACGGCGGCAAATCCCGCCGCGCGAGGTTCGACGCGGCGTCGGGCATGTCCCGCCTGATCACCGAACGGGTCACCAGGGCCGAGGCCGAACAACGCCGGGGCCGCGCAGGCCGCACCGCCCCCGGCACCTGCTATCGCCTGTGGACCCGTGGCGAGGAAGGCGGCCTTGCCCTTTATCCCCCCGCCGAAATCGAGGCTGCCGACCTGACGGCGCTTGCGCTGGAACTGGCGCTGTGGGGGGCCGATGACCTGCCCTTTCTCACCCCGCCCAACCCCGGAGTACTGGGCGAAGCGCGCGCGCTGCTGACCGATCTCGGCGCGATCAATGCCCAAGGCATCACCCCCCACGGCCGCAAACTGGCCGCCCGACCGCTGCATCCCCGTCTGGCCCATATGGTCGAGGTTGCAGGCTGCGGGGCCGCCACCCTTGCAGCCCTTCTGGCCGACCGCGACCCCCTGCGCGGTGCGCCGCCCGACCTGACCCTGCGCCTGTCCGCGATTGCCGACCCGCGCCGTTTCGCAGCCACCCACAGCTTTCAAGTCTCGCTTCCCACCGTCGAGCGGATCAGGGCTGAGGCAAAACGCCTGCGCACCGGCCCGCAAACCAGCCTCTCCACCGCCCAGATGGCCGCGCTTGCCTACCCCGACCGTATCGGGTTGCGCCGCAAGGGCGATGCCCCGCGCTGGCTGCTGTCGGGCGGCAAAGGGGCGGCGGTGGCCCCCGGAACCCCGCTGTCCACCGCCCGGCTGATCGTCGCCACCGACCTTGACGGCGACCCGCGCGAAGCCTTGATCCGCCAAGCCATCGCCATCCCCGAGGCCGACCTGCGCGCGGTGCTGGGCGACCGCTTCCGCTGGCACAACGTCTGCGAATGGTCCAAACGCGAAGGCCGCATCCTCGCCCGCCAACAGGAACGCCTTGGGGCGATTACGCTGGATGACCGCCCTTGGGCCGACGCCCCGCCCGATGCGCTGGCGCAAGCCGCGCTCGTCGGCATCCGCCAGCTTGGCCTGCCGCTAACCCCCGCCGCCCGCCGACTGCGCGCTCGCATCACGCTGGCCCGTACCCCCGACTGGCCCGAAGTCACCGACGAGGCGCTGCTGTCCGACGGCTGGCTCCTGCCGCACCTGACGGGCCTCCGCACCGAATCCGATATTCGCGCGCTGGACCTGACCGAAGCGCTCAAATCCCGCATCGGATGGGACCGCATGGCCCACCTCGACCGCACCGTACCGTCGCATTTTGAAACCCCGCTGAACCGCAAGATCCCCATCGACTACGACGGCGAATCCCCCGCCATCGAAGTCCGTCTGCAAGAAATGTTCGGCGTGACGGTCCACCCCACCGTCGGCGCGGCTTGCCTGCCGCTGCGCATCACCCTGCTGTCGCCGGGGCAGAAGCCCGTGCAAACCACCTCCGACCTTCCCGGCTTCTGGGCCAACACCTACGCCGACGTCCGCCGCGACATGCGCGGCAATTACCCGCGTCATCCGTGGCCCGAAGACCCGACCCAAGCCGAACCCACTCTCCGCGCCAAACCACGCGGCACCTGACGCATGCCCGGTCAAACGCTGTCTGCCGTGTCTGCGACAAACGTCGGCACACCTGCGCGCGGCAGGAACAGGTCCGGTGCTGCGGCCTCATACTGCAAGGCAGCCCCGATCACGGCAGCATCGTCAAAGGTGCGCCCGATGATCTGAATGCCCGTGGGCACGCCATGGCTGTCGCGACCCGACGGCACCGACACGACCGGGCAATGGTGCAGCATGTTGAAAGGATGCGTCAGGACCCAGCCGTATTCGGCATCCACAGCCCGCCCATCGACGGTGAAATCGGGGCCGACCGGGTTGTGATCAGCCCGCACCGCTCCAATGGAAAGGGTAGGGCAGATCAGGATGTCATAGCGTTCGAACAGCGCCCCGATGGTCTGATACATCGCATGCTGCACGTCCCACGACCGCGCAATCTCATCCGGCGTCACCTTGGCCGCCATGTCCGCCGCTGCACGGGCATAGTCGGTCAACAGATCGCGATGTTCCGCCGCCGCCCACAACGGTTGACGACCGAAATGCATCGCGCAGTACCACCCCATCGAGGCGCGATCCACCTCGTCGGTCCAGCCGATATCGACCTCTTCGACCTGACACCCATCCTGCGCAAACACGTCCAGCGCGCGCCGCGTGTTGGCCCGCACATCGGCACTGATCGGCACGTAGCCAAGGTCCATCGACCAGCCGACCCGCAGCGGGCGACGACTGGCCTCCAACGGCAGGACCACCCGGTCGCGCAGGCTGTCGTGGTCGCGCGGATGCGGGCCAGAAATCAGGTTCTGCAACAGCGCCGTGTCAGCAACCGTGCGCGTCAACACACCGCAGTGGTTATAGCGGTCGAAATTGGCAGGCGGCCCGTCGGGGTTGCGCCCATGCGGCGGCTTAAACCCGACCAATCCGCAAGCACTCGCCGGAATCCGGATCGAACCCCCGATATCCGTGCCCGTAGCCACCGAAGTCATCCCCGCCGCCAAGGCAGCAGCCGACCCGCCTGACGACCCCCCCGGCCCGAAATCCGGGTTGAACGGGTTGCGCGTGATGCCCCACATCCGCGAATTGCAGGTGCCCGACAGGCAGAACTCGGGCGTCGTGGTGCGGGCGTGCAGGATTGCCCCCGCTGCCTGTAACCGCTCGATCGTCGGGTCCGACACCCTGTCGACATGATCCTTGAACACCAGGGATCCTTGTGTCGTCCGCCGCCCGGCGATGCGCTGCGCATCCTTGACCGCCAACGGCAGCCCCTCCAGCGCCCGCGCCCCGCCGGACCGCGAGGCATACACCGCCTCGGCCACCTTGGCAGCTGCCCGCGCCTCGTCGAAATAGGTGTCGGCATAGGCGTTGATCGCCGGGTTCACCGCGTCGGTGCGGGCCAGCAGCGTGTCGAGGTATTCAACCGGCGACAGCGTCTTGCTGCGAAACAGATTTAGCACGTCACGCGCAGGCAGATAGCACAGGTCTTCGGGCGTCATGTCGGCTCCTGAGTTCTAGGGCACCCTTAACAACAGGGAAACCGGACCAAGGCAAGCAGCGCGCCGCGTTCGACGGGCGATGAGCTGCTCTTAGGCGGCAAAGTCATTCACCAAGGCCGGGCGGCGGTTTGGTAACTGAGTAGTAAGCGGGCCATTGCCTCCTCAGCGCGTCGCGCTTTGGGTTCATGTGGTCTTTACGTTGGGGCCATATGATCTATATTGTAGTTAAAGGTGACAGAAATGCAAGTTGCAGCCAAAGTTCGTGAACCCGCCCAGATCAACGCTGTTGCGCTGAAGGCTTATGCGCGCGTGGTCGATGCCTGGACCCTCAGCTTGAAGGAGGCAGCCGGTCTTGCGGACATGTCGGAAAGCACTTGGAAGCGCGCCAAGAAGCCCGACTTCGCCGGAGAGCTGACCAAGGATCAACTCCTGCGGCTGAGTGCTGTGATCGGCCTTTACAAATCGCTCGAGCTTTACTTTTCCGAGCCGCTGGCGCGCAGCTGGTTCACGCGACCGAACGCTGGCCCGCTGTTTGGGGGCAGCCGCCCGGTGGACACAGCGATTGAAGGCGGC
>JBBRVJ010000092.1:0-14464 GCA_038246975.1 Rhodobacterales bacterium
CAGTTGCGCTGGAACCCGCGCAAGGGGCTGCTCGACCTGGAGTTGACCGCGTTGGGGTCGGGGCTGTTCGGCGAGGTGGCACAGGCGCGGTTTGCGTCCTTGGCGCTGGCGATGCGGGCGCAGACCCGCGTCATGCAGCCCACGTGATGCTGACCTTCGATCATCTGGCGGTGTCGGCGGCGACACTGGAGGAAGGGGTGGCGGCCGTCGAGGCGACGCTGGGGGTGCGGCTGGCGGGGGGTGGTCCGCATCCGCATATGGGCACACACAACCGCCTGCTGAGACTGGGCGATCTTTATCTGGAGGTGATTGCGGTCGACGGTGCGGCGCAAGTGCCGGTATGGCCAAGGTGGTTCGATCTGGACAGGTTTGCAGGCCGGCCAAGGCTGACAAACTGGGTGGCGCGCTGTGACGATCTGCTGGCAGAGGTCGCCTTGGGGCCGGTGGGAGTTGGCGTGCCGGTGGCTTTGGCACGGGGCGATTATCGCTGGCAAATGGCGGTGCCGGGCGACGGGCAGTTGCCGTTTGACGGCGGATTTCCGGCGCTGATCGAATGGTTTGGCGATCTGCACCCCGCGCAGGCCCTGCCGGATTCTGGGGTCCGGCTGGAACGGTTCGAGATTACCCACCCTGCGGCGGATGCGCTGCGCGCCGCACTGGCGGGGCGATTGCTGGATGCGCGGATTGCGATATCGAACGGTTTGCCCGCGATGCGCGCCAGTTTCGCCACGCCGCACGGGGTGCGGGTGCTGCATTAAGGGGTTTGCGCCGTCTTCCCGGCGTTTTTTTTGATGCAGAGAATCCTGTCCTGACAGTTTGCCGCATCCGCGATATAGTGGCCCAAATGTCGAATTGGACCCGCATCCGTGATGCCCTCTCTGCGCTTGCCACCGGCGAGGGCCTTGGCGCAGTTTTTGACAAGCTGCGCACCAGCCCCGCGCCGGAACGGTCTGTCGGATTCACCATTGCCGTCATTGCCTTAGGGGCCAAGATGGCCAAAGCAGACGGGCAGGTCACGCGGGATGAGGTTTCGGCCTTTCGCAGGGTTTTCACCATTCCCGAAGGCGAAGAAATCAACGCGGCCCATGTGTTCAACCTGGCGCGGCAGGATGTGGCTGGCTTCGATTCCTATGCCCGCGCGATCAAGTCGATGTTCGGCCCGGACAACCGCGACCTGTTCATCGACCTGATCGAGGGGCTGTTCCACATCGCCCTGGCCGATGGCACGCTGCACGAGGCCGAGGAGGAGTTTCTTGCCCATGTGGCACAGATTTTCGGGCTGGATGATCGTTGCTATCGGTCGATCCGCGCGCGCCTGACCGAAGGTAGCCGCCGCGACCCCTATGAAGTGCTGGGTGTGGCCCCCGATGCCGATCTGGACGCTGTGCGCATCGCATGGCGGCAGGCGGTCAAGGACAACCATCCCGACGTGATGATTGCGCGCGGCGTGCCGCCCGAAGCGGTGAACCTCGCCAGCCGCCGCCTGATGGCGATCAACGCCGCCTGGCAAGAGATTTCGGCAAAGCGGGCCGCGTGATGCGGCTGGCCACCTACAACGTCGAATGGTTCAACGCGCTGTTCGATGATGCGGGGCGAGTGTTGGCAGATGACGGCCCTTCGGCGCGCTATCAGATGACGCGGCGGCAGCAGTTGGGCGGTTTGCGGGCGGTGTTTCGAGCTCTAAATGCCGATGGCGTGATGATCATCGAGGCCCCCGATACGCGGGTGGGGCGGTCTACGGTGACGGCGCTGCAATCTTTTGCTGTCTGGGCCGGGTTGCGGACGCGGGTGGCGGTGCATGGCTATGCTTCGGATACCGAACAGGAAATCGCGTTTCTGTATGACCCCGATGTTCTGACCGCGCGGCATGATCCGGGGAACGGGGCAGTGCCCCGGTTCGATCGCAGCTTTGCCTATGATCTGGATGCCGATGGGCAGGGCGAGGTCATCCGCTTCGACAAGCCCCCCCTTGAGGTGGCCGTGACGGGCGGGGGGCGAAGCCTCCGGCTGATCGGGGTCCATGCCAAATCCAAGGGCCCGCACGGGCGGCGCAGCGAGGCCGAGTTTCGCCGGATCTCGATCGACAACCGCCGCGAGCAACTGGCGCAATGCCTGTGGATCCGCGCGCGGGCCGTGGCGCATCTGACGGCGGGCGACAGTCTGATCGTGCTGGGCGATTTCAATGACGGGCCAGGGCTGGACGATTACGAGCAACTGTTCGGGCGGTCGGGCGTCGAGATCGTGCTGGGCGCGGATGAACCGCGCCTCTACGACCCCCACGCCGCGATGGCGCTGGCCAGCCGGGTCGGGCTGTCGCCCAACACCGCACGGTTCTGGCTGGCCCCACAAAAGCGCTATTTCGAGGCGCTCCTGGATTTCATCATGGTCTCGCCCGATCTGGTGCCGGAAGCCGTATGGCGCATCTGGCATCCGTTCAACGATCCGGCCGTGACGCCCGACCTGCGCGAGGCGCTGCTGGCGGCCAGCGATCATTTTCCGGTGACGCTGGATATCTCGTGATTTGAAATTTTACCTTTGCATGATAATCATGAAACGATGAGAAATGCTTTTGTCGCCCTTTGCCTGACCCTGACGCCCGCAATGGCGCAGATTTCGCCTGCGCCTGCGCCAGAGGTCGAGGAAGGCTGGACCCTGATGGAACGCGGCGCAAAGCTGTTGTTCGAGGGGTTGATGACCGAAATCGAGCCAAAGCTGGATGACTTGGGCGAGGCTGTGGCGGGGCTGGAGCCGCAGGTGCGCAACCTGATCACCATGCTGGGCGATTTTCGCAACTATCACGCGCCGGAAAAGCTGGAGAACGGCGATATCCTGATCCGACGCAAGACGCCAGCCGAGTTGCAACTGGAAGGTCTGACCGGGCCCGAGATGGAGTTGTAGCGTTCGCTGAGGCGTCGCGCGATGTTTGAGCCCGGACTTTGATGCTGCAATCTTCTCCCAGAATTGCAAGAAGGCATCTTGGGTCAGGTTCTGCATGGTACCACCACACCACAGCGCTACACGACTGCGGCAACCCGTCGAGAGATATGGCATGGTCAAGAGAGCCTGAGGGCGCAGGCGAAGCGAACGTCGCGGGGCTCCCCCCATGCTTCCGGCAAAGCATGGCCGTCGACCGTACGCCCGACGCTGCGATTGATCCACTCGATCAATCGCTTGACGTCCGAACCCCGGTCTTCGTCCATCCCGGTAATCTTCGCTTCGGTAAGGCGGCTTTTCCTGATGTCGTCTGCTCCTTTCGGTCGGGCAAACCCTCCATCAGACTGAGGGCACTTCCGGGGGGCAGGTCTTCCCCGGGAAGTTGACTTCAAGTGTTGATACCCGTGAGCAAAACCGATCATAAAATTCAGGTATCATCGCTAGAGCCTCCGCAGCCTCCGCAGCCTGCGTAGCCTCGGTAGCCTCCGTACCCCCTGTGCGTTTTATACATAGGGCCGGGGATATCCCCGCCGGAGGCAGCCGCGCGCAAGCGCTCAAGAAGGCTTGCGCGCCAGCGCGCTTTACAGGACACGCAACAAGCGCAGCCTGTCGCGTCGGAATTGGAACAGACGGCACGGCGCGACCCCCGCCTTACTGCACCGGAAAGGGGGGCGGGCATGCGTTACGGGCGGGCGGTGATCTGCGTGGTGGTGGCGGCGGTGCTGTGGTCGGCAATGGGCCTCGCGATCCGGCAGATCGACGCGGCGGGGACCTGGGCCGTGCTGTTCTGGCGGTCGGTCGGGATGGTGCCGGTGTTGGCGGTCTACATCGGCTGGACGTCGGGCGGACGGGTTGTCAGTCGGTTGCGCGGGGTCGGCTGGGCGGGAGTGTTGGGCGGCATCGGGCTGGTTGCAGCCTTTGCCGGGACGATCTTTGCGATCCAGTCGACCACGGTTGCCAATGCCGTGTTCCTGTTCTCGGCCACGCCGTTCTTTGCCGCTTTGCTGGGTTGGATCATCCTGCGCGAACCGGTGCGCCCGGCGACATGGGCCGCTATCGGGCTGGCGGGCATCGGCATGTATGTCATGGTGCGCGAAGGGTTGGCGGCGGGGGCGCTGTCGGGCAACCTTGCCGCGATTTTGTCGGCGCTTGGCTTTGCCGTCTTCACGGTCACCCTGCGTTGGGGCCGCAGCACCGACATGCTGCCTGCCGTGGTGCTGGGCGGGGTGTTTTCGATGGTCTTTGCCGTCGTCGTGCTGGGTGTGCAGGGTCAGGGGCTGGCAGTATCCGTCCACGATGCGGCGATTGCCATTGCGATGGGGGCCGGACAACTGGCGGGAGGGATGATCCTTTACACCATCGGCAGCCGGATGATTGCGGCGGCCGACCTGACGCTGCTGAGCATGGTCGAGGTGATGCTGGCGCCGATCTGGGTCTGGCTGTTGCTGGGCGAAACCGCCAGTGCGGCGACGTTCATGGGGGGTGCGATCCTGCTGGTCGCTGTCGGGTTGAACGCGGTGGCAGGCGCGCGGGCGCGGATGATCCGGCGATAGGGGTACGGCGGGCGTCAGGGTCGTTCTGCCTGGCTTCGTCCGGTCGCGGGCCGGGGCATTCCCTCTTGCCGCCAAACCCCGGGACCCGTGTCAACCGCTTCGCCGCGCCGGAAAAAATCTTGACAGTGCCGGGTGGCTGGGTGAGCGTTCACGCGACATCCGGGGACAAATCACGCATGGACCACGAGGCGTTTGCGCCGATCATCGAGAATGCCACGTCCGTCGGGCGGGTCATCGTGGTGTGCGAACATGCGTCCAACGTCATTCCGTCCGCATGGGGCGATCTGGGCCTGACCGAGGCGCAGCAGGTTGCGCATATCGCCTGGGACCCCGGTGCGTTGGGGCTGGCGCGGGGATTGGCCACGCGATTGGGCGCGGTTCTGGTACATGCGCCGGTCAGCCGTCTGGTCTATGACCTGAACCGCCCGCCAAACCGGGCGGGGGCGATGACTGAAAAATCTGAATCCCATCACATCCCCGGCAATGCCGCCCTGTCGGTGGCCGAGAGGTTGCGGCGGACGCAAAGCATCTATCTGCCGTTCCACACGGTGCTCCATGGTCTGGTTGCGGGCCGTATCGCGTTGCGGCTGGCTCCGGTGATCGTCACCGTTCACAGCTTTACCCCCGTCTATTTCGGCCAGCCCCGCACGGTCGAGTTCGGCGTGATCCATGATGCCGACCCGAGGCTGGCCCATGCAGTGGTAGCCGCCGCGCAGGGTACCGGGTTGCGCACCGAACTTAACGCGCCCTATTCGGCGGCGGAGGGTGTGACCCACACGCTGGCGCTGCATGCGACGCCTTATGGTTTGCCGCATGTCATGCTGGAAATTCGCAATGACCTGATTGCCGATGCGGCAAAGCAGGATGCGATGGCGGCGCTATTGGCCCCGGTCATCAACATGGGGATCGAGGAGATTCAAAAGCAGGCCAAGGCCGGATAGTCCTGATTGCATTGGCAAAACGGGGGCGCTTGGCCCCGGCAGACCTATGGCCCCCGAGGGGGCGCAACTGATCGGAGATTTGACATGCCCGGAAACTTGACCTTGGGTGACCTGAAAGATGCCGTGGCGCGCGGCGATATCGATACGGTTCTGGTGGCAGGCATCGACATGCAGGGCCGCCTGATGGGCAAGCGGTTCCACGCCCAGTTCTTTGTCGATGGCGGCTGGCACGAGACGCATTGCTGCAACTATCTGCTGACGGTCGATATGGAGATGACCACCGTACAGGGTTTTGCCAGTTCAAACTGGCAGACCGGCTATGGCGACTATGTCCTGAAACCCGACATGGACACGCTGCGCGTGGTTCCCTGGTTGGCTGGCACCGCCCTGGTGCTGGGCGATACGCTGGACCATCACGGCCACGAGGTGCCCCACTCCCCCCGCGCGATCCTGAAAAAACAGGTGGCCCGCGCCCGCGCGATGGGGTTCGAGCCGATGATGGCGACCGAGCTGGAGTTCTATCTGTTCGAGAATTCCTATGCCGACCTGCGCGACACCACCTGTCGCGACCTGAAACCGGTCGGCGCCTATAACGAGGATTACCACATCTTCCAGACCACCAAGGAAGAGGATGTGATGCGCGCCATTCGCAACGGGCTGTATGGCGCGGGGATTCCGGTTGAAAACTCCAAGGGCGAGGCTGATGCGGGTCAGGCAGAGGTGAATTATCGTTATTCCGACGCGCTGGATACCGCCGACAACCATGTAATCATCAAGAACGCGATCAAGGAGATTGCCTTTGCCAAGGGCAAGTCGGTGACCTTCATGGCCAAGTATGACCACCGAAAGGCGGGATCATCCAGCCATGTGCATCAATCGCTGTGGACGCCGGACGGCAAGGCGGCCTTTGCCGATCCGGATGGCCCGCATGGCATGTCGGTGCTGATGCAGCAGTTTCTGGCCGGCCAACTGGCCCATGCGCAGGAATTGACGGCGTTTCTGGCGCCTTATGTGAACAGCTACAAACGATTCTGCGTCGGCATGTTCGCGCCCACCAAGGCGGTGTGGAGTGCCGACAACCGCACCGCGGGGTTCCGGGTCTGTGGCGTAGGGTCCAGGGCGGTGCGGGTCGAATGCCGCATTCCGGGCAGCGACGTGAACCCGTATCTGGCCTGTGCGGCGCTTTTGGCCGCAGGGTTGGCGGGGATCGAGGGGGCGATGGAACTGGAGCCGGAAATGACCGGCGACATGTATCGTGCCGCCGGTATCCGCGAAATCCCCAAGACGCTGCGCGAGGCGGCGGCGTTGCTGAGAGGCTCGGCCATGTTGCGGGCGGCGTTGGGCGACGATGTGGTGGACCACTACCACCACGCCGCCAAGTGGGAGATTTCGGAAACCGACCGTGTGGTCACGGATTTCGAAGTGCAAAGACTGCTCGAACGGGCGTAAGGGTAGGGTGCGTGATTTCACGCACCTTTGGACAGGGGTGCGTGAAATCACACACCCTACACAAGGTAACGGATGATGGATTCGATTGAACTGATCTCCCCGGTGGATGGGACCGTTTACGCGACCCGCGCCCCGTTGGATCGTGCGGGCGCGACCGCGATGGCCGCCCGCGCCCGCGCAGCACAAAAGGGGTGGGCGGCGCGGCCTTTGGACGAGCGGATTGCGCTGGTCAAGGCGGGGGTGGCGGCGCTGATCGCCAAAAAGGATGTGCTGGTCGAAGAACTGGCGTGGCAGATGGGCCGCCCTGTGCGGTTTGGCGGCGAGTTTGGCGGGGTAAGTGATCGCACCGACTATATGGCGTCGATTGCCGAGGCGACCCTGGCGCCGCAGATGGTCGAGGACAGCGACCGCTTCACCCGCTATCTGGCCCGCGAGCCGGTGGGCGTGGTGTTCATCGTGGCCCCGTGGAACTATCCCTACCTGACCACGATCAACACGCTGGCCCCTGCCCTGATCGCGGGCAACACGGTGGTGCTGAAACATGCGTCGCAGACCTTGCTGGTCGGGGAGCGTTTGGCCGAGGCGTTTCACGAGGCGGGTATTCCTGCGGATGTGTTTCAGAACGTCGTGCTGGACCATGCGACGACCGAGCATCTGATCGGGTCGCGCGCCTTCAACTTTGTCAACTTCACCGGATCGGTCGGCGGCGGTGTGGCGATGGAAAAGGCGGCGGCGGGGACATTTACCTCGCTGGGGCTTGAGCTTGGCGGCAAGGATCCCGGCTATGTGCGCGCCGATGCCGATCTGGATGCCGCGGTGGACAGTCTGATGGACGGCGCGATGTATAACGCGGGCCAATGCTGTTGCGGGATCGAGCGGATTTATGTCCACGAAAGCCTGTACGATGCCTTTGTCGAAAAGGCGGTGGCCTGGGTCAAAGCCTTGAAGTTGGGTAACCCGTTCGAGGCGGGGTCCACGTTGGGGCCGATGGCGAACAAGCGGTTCGCGGCCGTCGTACGGGCGCAGACCGCCGAGGCGATTGCGGCGGGGGCGGTGGCGCTGATCGACCCGGCGCTGTTTCCAGCGGATGATGGAGGGGCCTATCTGGCTCCGCAGATTCTGGTGAATGTCGATCACTCGATGCGGGTGATGATGGAAGAGTCTTTTGGCCCGGTTATCGGAATAATGAAAGTGTCGGGTGACCAGCAGGCGATTTCATTGATGAACGACTCGCCTTACGGACTGACATGTTCGATCTGGACAAGCGACGCCGAAGCCGCCGCCGCCATCGGCGCGCAGATCGAGACCGGAACCGTGTTCATGAACCGCTGCGATTATCTTGACCCGGCCCTGTGCTGGACCGGCTGCAAGGACACCGGGCGCGGTGGATCGCTGTCCTACCTCGGGTTCTACTCGGTGACCCGCGTGAAATCTTACCATCTGAAAAAGGCGACCAAATGACCCATGCTGTTCCCAACCGGAACTGGTCCTATCCGACCGCGATCAAGTTTGGCGTGGGCCGGGTGGCCGAACTGGCCGAGCATTGCCACGCGGTCGGCCTGAAACGCCCGCTGCTGGTGACCGACAAGGCGCTGGCCAGCCTGCCGATCACGGCGGCGGCGCTGGATGTGCTGGAGGCGGCGGGTCTGGGGCGCGCCGTGTTTTCCGACGTCGATCCCAATCCGCACGAGGGCAACATGGCCGACGGCATCGCTGCCTACAAGGCAGGCGGGCATGACGGGGTGGTGTGCTTTGGCGGCGGGTCGGCGCTGGATTTGGGCAAGATGATCGCGCTGATGGCGGATCAGACCATTTCGGTGTGGGATCTGGAGGATATCGACGACTGGTACACCCGGGCAGACGCAAGCCTGATCGCGCCGATAATCGCGGTGCCGACGACGGCCGGAACCGGGTCGGAAGTGGGCCGCGCCGGGGTTCTGACCAATTCGGTGACGCACAAGAAAAAGATCATCTTCCATCCAAAACTGCTGCCCGTGGTCACGATCTGCGACCCGGCGCTGACGGTGGGGATGCCGAAGTTCATCACCGCAGGCACCGGGATGGACGCGCTGGCGCATTGTCTGGAGGCGTATTGCAGCCCGTTCTATCACCCGATGAGTCAAGGTATCGCGCTGGAAGGAATGCGGCTGGTGTTCGAGAACCTGCCGCTGGTCTATGCCGATCCAACCGACCTTGACGCCCGCGCACAGATGATGAGTGCGGCGGCAATGGGGGCGGTCGCGTTCCAGAAGGGGTTGGGCGCGATTCATTCGTTGTCCCATCCGGTGGGCGCGGTTTACGGCACCCACCACGGCACGACGAACGCGGTAGTGATGCCGATAGTGCTGGAGTTCAACAAGGTCGAGATCGAAGGCCGGATTGACCGGGCAGCGGCCTATCTGGGGATCAAGGGCGGTTTTGCGGGCTTCCACGATCAGGTGATAGAGTTGCGCGCGCTGCTGAACATTCCTGCCAGCCTGTCGGCCATGGGGGTGCAGTTTGCCGACCTCGACATGCTGACCGACATGGCGCTGGAAGACCCCTCCTGTGGCGGCAATCCGGTCCTGATGACGAGGTCCAACACCCGTGCGCTGTTTGACGCGTGCATGTGAAGGCAGGAACCGGCGGTCGGGCGGGAAGCCAGAAATTTTTTGGGGAAGAATTTTCTTGCCGCGGGGTCGAGGGATCTGATCTTGCCCCGCGGAAAGGACCAGAACGGAGGAAGGCATGACGCGCAAGGCCTTGGTCACCGGATCGGCGGGGTTCATCGGCTATCACCTGTGCGCGCGGCTGTTGGCCGAAGGTTGGCAGGTCGTCGGGTTGGACGGGATGTCGGCCTATTATGACGTGACGCTGAAACATCGGCGGCACGCCATGTTGCAGCAGATGCCGGGGTTTCGCGCGGTCGAGGGGTTGCTGGAAACACCCGGTCTGGTCGCGGGGCTGATGGCCGAGTTTCGGCCGGTCGTGGTGGTGCATCTGGCTGCACAGGCCGGGGTACGCTATTCCATCGACGCGCCGCGATCCTATGTCGAATCCAACCTGATCGGCACGTTCGAGGTACTGGAGGCGGTGCGGGCGCATCCGGTTGACCATTTGCTGATGGCCTCGACCAGTTCGGTTTATGGGGCCAACACGGAAATGCCCTACCGCGAGGACCACCGCGCCGATCATCAGATGAGCTTTTACGCCGCCACCAAGAAAGCGACCGAAAGCATGGCGCATTCCTATGCCCATCTTTACGCCATTCCTGTCACGATGTTCCGGTTCTTCACCGTCTATGGCCCGTGGGGCCGCCCCGACATGGCCCTGTTCAAGTTCGTCAAGGCGATCCTGCAATGCGAGCCGATCGACATTTACAACCACGGCGACATGCGGCGGGACTTTACCTATATCGACGACCTGGTCGAAGGCATCCTGCGTCTGATCGCGGCGGTTCCCGAAGCCGGGGGATTGGGCGCATCACCCGTGGCCCCGTGGCGCGTGGTCAACATCGGCAACGGTGCACCTGTGGGGTTGATGGACTTCGTCTCGGCCGTCGAGGCGGCGGTCGGGGTCACGGCGGAGAAGCGGTTCCTGCCGATGCAGGCGGGCGATGTGCCTGCGACATGGGCCGATGCCGGGTTGATCGAAGCGTTGGTCGGGGCCTTGCCGCGCACCGATATTCGGGCGGGGGTCGGGCGCTTTGTCGACTGGTACCGGGATTACTACCGGGCCTGAACGCAGGGGGCGTCCTTGTCTCGTTCAGCCAAGGGGCTGCCCGGTCCAAGCCAATTCAGGGCCGGTTCGAAAATACGACAGATTGTTGGTGAACGTCGAGTCCGCAACCAGCCTGATCCACCGGCCATCGGGGACGTCGATCCCGGCGATGGTCTTGACAAACCACGGTTTTCAGTGCGCCTCCTCCGGGCCGAGGTATTTGCGCCGCAGACGGCGGAACCGGCCGCCATCGGCTGCTTCGACCGTCGCGCTGCCGCGAAACCCGAGGTGGAGCAGAATTCCTGCCGCATCGGCGAAATGGACGATCTCGACCGCGCAGACCGGATCGGCCAGCAGCCGTCCGACCGATTTGCTGGAGGTCGACCCGAGCATCCAGAGTGCCTGATCCTCCCAGATGAACCAGACCGGCGCGTTGCGCGGCCCATCGGCACTGGACGTCGCGAGTTTGGCCATCAGGGGCAGGGGCAGGACCGCAGAGGGATCAAAGGGGCGGGGTGTGAGGGAACCTCGATCAGCGATTGCTTACAGCATCCCCGGCACCACCTGATCCGGGGGGCGGTGGCCGTCGGCAAAGGTCTTGATGTTGATGATGACTTTCTCGCCCATCTCGATCCGGCCCTCCAGCGTGGCCGACCCCATGTGGGGCAGCAGGACCACGTTTGGCAGTTCGCGCAGGCGGGGGTTCAACTCGGCGCCGCGTTCGTAGACGTCAAGGCCGGCCCCGGCCAACTCGCCCGACCGCAAGCCGCGGGTCAGGGCGTTCTCGTCGATCACCTCGCCGCGCGAGGTGTTCACGACGACGGCGGTGGGTTTCATCAGTTTCAGGCGGCGGGCGTTCATCAGGTGGTAGGTGGACGGCGTATGGGGGCAGTTGACCGACAGGATGTCGATCCGCGCCACCATCTGGTCAAGGCTTTCCCAATAGGTCGCGTCCAGCGCCGCTTCGGCCTCGGGGCGCAGGCGTTTGCGGTTGTGGTAGTGGATTTGCAGCCCGAAGGCCCGCGCCCGCCGCGCCACCGCCGTCCCGATGCGCCCCATGCCAAGGATGCCCAGCCGCCGCCCGCCCAGGCGCGCGCCCAGATTGGCCATCGGCGACCATCCCGGCCAGTCGCCGGTCTGCATCTGCGCCAGCCCTTGCGGGATGCGCCGCGTCACGCCCAGGATCAGCGCCATCACCATGTCGGCGGTGTCTTCGGTCGTGACGCCGGGTGTGTTCGTCACCAGAATCCCCCGGCTGCGGGCCGTGGCGACGTCGATGTGATCGACCCCTGCGCCATAGTTGGCGATCAGCTTCAGGCGCGGGGCGGCCTGCGCGATCAGGGCCGCGTCAATCAGATCGGTGATTGTCGGCACCAGCACGTCGCACCGGGCCACGGCCTGCGCCAGTTCGGCGCGGCTCATCGCGGTGTCAGGGTCGCGCAGGTCGACGTCGAACAATTCCTTCATCCGGGTTTCCACCGGCTCGGGCAGGCGTCGCGTCACGACAACACTCAGGCGTGGTGTGGGCATCGCGGGTTCCTCTGGCTTCCATAACGGCGCGGATGGTGGCAAAGTGACGCCAAGCCGGGGTGTGCACAAGCCCTGCCACAAAAACGGGCCAAGGCATGATGAACGGGCAGGGATTGCGGGTCGGGGGGATCGTCCTGATCTTGATCGGGGCGGTGGGGATCTCGGGCGTCGGCACGGGAACGTCCGTGACGCAGGAGGCGGTCGTTCCGCTGGCGTCGGCCCCTGTGGCCAAAGAGGTCAAAGCCCCCATGGACGCCGCGCCAAAGAGAAAAGAATGCAAGTCCGGGATCGGCTGCGTCACCGACCGACCTATTCCGCGCTTTGTCACGCTGAAAACCAACGAGGGCAACGCGCGGCGCGGGCCCGGGTCGGAGCATCGGATCGACTGGGTGTTCACCAAGGCCGGGATGCCGCTGAAGTTGACGGCCGAGTTCGACAACTGGCGGCGGGTCGAGGATGTCTACGGCGAGGGCGGCTGGATGCATTATTCCTTGCTGTCGGGCTGGCGATCAGCTCTGGTAACGCAGGACATGACCGAGTTTCTGAGCAAGCCCGAGGATCTGGGCGAGGTCAAATTTCGGGCCGAGCTTGGGGTAATGGGGCGGTTGCTGGAATGCAGCGTCGACTGGTGCCGGGTGTCGATCGACGGAAATCGCGGCTGGGTCCGCAAGGGTGCCCTTTGGGGGGTCACGCTGGACGAGGTGGTGGAGTAGTCCGACGATCGTGCCGCCACACCAGAAAGATCGGGGATCGGCATCTGGGTGACCTGGACCGATTGTTTGAACGGGAACCTGCCGCCATGACACCAAAATCGGACCTTAAACTCAATCTGTCGGCGGGTCTGGTGTCGGTTGCCGTGGCCGCCCTGCTGGTCGCGTTGAAGCTGTGGGCGCTGGGGGAAACCGGGGCGCTGTCGGTGGCGGCATCGCTTGCGGACAGTGCGATGGACCTGATGGTGTCGCTGGGGGCGGCTGCGGCGATGATCTATGCCGCACGCCCTGCGGATGAGGATCACGCCTTTGGCCACACCTCTGCCGAGGATCTGGCGGCGCTGGGTCAGGCGCTGTTCATCCTGATTTCCGCCGGGGTGATCGCGGTTGCGGCCACCTTAAGGCTGTTGTCGCGCGAGCCAGAGCCGCTGACATCGCAGGGGGCGGGCATGGTGGCCATGGCGGTTTCGATTGCGGTGACGCTGGCCTTGGTGCTGTGGCAGGGCCGCGTGGCACGGCGCACCGGCAGCCGCGTGGTGGCGGCAGACAGGCTGCATTATCTGGGCGATCTGTTGCCCAACATCGGGGCATTGATCTCGTTGTGGGCATCGACCCGGTTCGGGTTGGGGTCGATTGATTCCGTGGTTGCGCTGGGGGCGGCGGGGATGCTGGCCTTGGGCGCCGTGCGGATCGGCAAGGGGGCGTGGGACGCGCTGATGGACCGCCGGGCCGAACCTGCGGTGATCGAAGGCATCGCCGATCTGGCGCGAGGCTGGCCAGGGGTTCGCGGCTTTCACGATCTGAAAACCCGCACCGCAGGTAGCAGGATCTTCGTGAACCTGCACATCGAACTGGACGGCGACCAGACGCTGCGCGAGGCGCATGACATCGGGGCGGCGCTGCGGCGGGCCATCCTTGCCGACTATCCGCAGACCGATGTGATCATTCACAAAGACGTGGCGCGGCGCGGGTAAAGTGCTTGCCGACTGACCCGGTGCAGGGGCTTGAAAAAATTCCGAATGGCGGGGCTCTGAAGCCGTAACCGCAGGCAAAATCGAAATTTAATTGTCGGATCCCTTGCCTTTACTTTAGTTCAACGCCAACTAAGTTTATGCAATTATCCGACCGTATAACAAGCGGATGTCATACGATGCCTGACCGACGCCCCTACCGCCGGGAAGCCGAAGACAAGCGCCGCGAGGCGCTGATTTCGGCGGCACTTGATCTGGTGGCCGAGGGTGGGCCGCAGGCGGCGACGGTCCGTGCGATTGCCGACCGGGCGGGGGTCACGCCGGGGCTGATCCGGCATTACTTTGCCAGCAAGGACGAGTTGACGCGCGAAGCCTATCGCCGTCTGATGGAACGAATGACCGACGACAACGCCGCCGTTCTGGACAATGCGCCCACTGATCCACTGGCAAGGCTGGCGGAATTCGTCGCCACATCGCTGCGCCCGCCTGTGGTCGATCCGGTGGCGGTCGGGCTGTGGGCGGGGTTCTTGCACAATATTCAGCGTGATGCAGCGATGCGCGAGGTGCACGCCGCGACCTATCTGGGCTACCGCGATCTGCTGCAATCGCTGATCGCGGCGTTGCCCCGCGCCGCCGATCCTGATCAGTTGCGCGCCGATGCGATTGCCTGCAACGCG
>JBBRVJ010000093.1:0-14425 GCA_038246975.1 Rhodobacterales bacterium
ATGATGTGATCCGGGCGCACAGGCAGCGCCATCAGTGCCTCGATTGTCGGGATGAAATCATCGGCGACCGTGCAGCAGATGCAACCGTTCGCCAATTCCACGATATTCTCGACCGGGCAATTCTCGTCCGCGCAGGATTTCAGGATGTCGCCGTCGACTCCCATGGTGCCGAACTCGTTGACGAGGATAGCCAACCGCTTGCCCTGCGGATTGGCCATCAGATGCCGGATCAGCGTGGTCTTTCCGGCCCCGAGAAAGCCCGTGATGATGGTGACGGGGATCTTGTCGAGCGTGTTGATCGGAGCGTTCATTCTGCGGCCTCCATGGGCGGGATGCGGGCGATGCTTTGCTTGCGAAAAATGGTAGGGCGGTCACGCCATGGCACGATGCCATCGGAAGTCGCGGCATAAAGCGCGGCCCCGCGCAGGATTTCCGGCGCATCGTCCGGGATCAGGCGACCGTAAACATAGGTCCATGCCCCAGCCTGAGCCAGTGACACGGCACAGCCGGTGTTGCAGGCCGACAGGCATTCGACTGGCACGATGCGTACATCGCCCGGCGCAGGTTCGGCCAGCAGCGCCTGATGCAACTGCGCACCCGGCACCGGACCATCATCGGGCACGGGTTCCCCCATCCGGCAGGTGGTGCAGACGTAAAGTGTGGCAGCCATATCCGGTCCTCAAGCCATGTGCGGGCGGGGAAATGGCCAGAGAAGGCTGCGGGTTGCCCCACATCCCTCTGCCGGTCGCGGAACACCCCGTCCGCCCGTTCAGTCACACTGTGCTGGCAGGTCTCCCGGCTTGCGGATTCAGGGTTTGCACCCAACGGCCCCCCGCCTTCCCGGCGTTGCGCCAGTGGACATAGGGGCCTTTCCGGTCACGGTCGCGGGGGCGGCTGCGCCTTGGGGTTGCCCCCTGTCGCATTCCCTCTTCGCCTGTCATAAACAGGAACCAGCACAGCCCCACCTGAGGCATGACACCCCCGCTTGTCAAGGACACGAAGACCATGACCGACGCCGCACCGACACCCGATGATGCCCACCTGAAGGACGCGGACCTTGTCCGTCACGCCAGCAAGATGGCCAAAAAGAAGGCCGCCCGCGACAAGATCATGGCAGGCAAGGCCGGCGAGAAGGGCTTGATCATCGTCCACACCGGCGCGGGCAAAGGGAAATCCTCTTCCGGTTTCGGAATGATCCTGCGCTGTGTGGCCCACGGGATGCCCTGCGCGGTCGTGCAGTTCATCAAGGGGGCGTGGGACACGGGCGAGCGGCGGTTGCTGACCACCCATTTTGCCGAAATGTGCCAGTTTCATGCGATGGGCGAAGGGTTTACCTGGGAAACCCAGGACAAGACCCGCGACATTGCGGCAGCACAGGCGGGATGGGAAAAGGCCAAGGACCTGATCCGCGACCCGTCGATCCGTCTGGTGCTGCTGGACGAAATCAACATCGCCCTGCGCTATGACTATCTGGACCTCGACGAAGTGCTGACCTTTCTGGCCGAAGAAAAGCCCCCCCTGACACATGTGGTCCTGACCGGGCGAAACGCGAAGGAAGGGCTGATCGAGGCCGCCGATCTGGTGACCGAGATGACCCTGATCAAGCACCCGTTCCGTTCGGGCATAAAGGCGCAGGCAGGAGTGGAATTTTAAGATCCGCGATCAAACTCCTGCCCGTGCCAGCGCCAGCAACCCCGCGCAATCGACGTGGCGTTCCAGATGGTCGGCGAGGGCATCCAGCGTCGCCTCGACGGTCGCGTCATAGCCCGAATTCCCCGGCGTGGCCCCCAAGCCCGCCAGAAACGCGCGGCGAAATCCGTCGGCGGCGAACATGCCGTGCAGATAGCTGCCGATGACCTGCCCGCCGGGCCGGACGGCACCCTCGGGATGACCCGCCACATCAAACAGGGGGCGGGCGCAGTCGGGTCCAGCGGTGCGTCCGATGTGAATTTCATATCCGCGCATGGCCTCGCCCGAAGCAAGGTGAACGCCCGAAACTTCGGTCAGCCGCTTGTCGGCGGTCATCGTGGTGTCCACGTCCAGCAGACCCAACCCTTGCACGGTGCCCGCAGCCCCCTCTATCCCGTCCGGATCGGCGATCGTCCGGCCCAGCATCTGATAGCCGCCGCACAGCCCCAGCACCCGCGCGCTCCGGCGCAGGGCTGCGGCAAGGTCCACATCCCAGCCCTGCGCGCGAAAGAACGCAAGATCGGCAATGGTGGCCTTGCTGCCCGGCAGGATGATCAGGTCGGCCTCGACCGGCAGAGGCTGACCGGGGGCGATCATCGCCAAAGTCACCCCCGGTTCCTGCGCCAAAGGGTCCAGATCGTCGAAATTCGCGATGCGCGACAGATGCGGCACGGCGATCAGGAACCGCCCCGTTCCCCGGGTGCCGCGCAGGTCGGCGGCATCCTCGGCGGGCAGGCGGTGCGCATCAGAAAACCACGGCACCACCCCGAATCCCGGCCATCCGGTGCGGTCCGCCACGAAAGCATAGCCATCATCGAACAACGAAGGATCGCCACGGAACTTGTTGACCAGAAAGCCCTTTATCATCGCGGCATCCGCAGGGTCGATCACCGACTGAGTACCTACCAATTGAGCGATCACCCCGCCCCGATCAATATCGCCGACCAGCACCACCGGCACCCCAGCGGCCCGCGCAAAGCCCATGTTCGCTATATCTCCCGCGCGCAGGTTGACCTCGGCAGGACTGCCCGCCCCTTCGACCAGCACCAGATCGGCCTCGGCACACATTCGTGCGAAACTGTCCAGAACCGGGGCCATCAGATCGGGCTTCAGCCGCGCGTAGTCGCGCGCCCGCACGGTTGCCCACCGCTGGCCCTGCACGATCACCTGCGCGCCGGTCTCTGATTCGGGCTTCAGCAACACCGGGTTCATGTGGACCAGCGGCGCCACCCCGCAGGCCCGTGCCTGCAACGCCTGCGCCCGCCCGATCTCGCCCCCATCCGCCGTCACGGCGGCATTGTTGGACATGTTCTGCGGCTTGAACGGGCGGACGCGCAAACCCTGCCGCGTGAACACCCGGCACAGCCCCGCGACCAGCATCGACTTGCCGACATTGCTGCCCGCGCCCTGGATCATCAGTGTCGCGGTCATCCCTTGTCCATTCTTGACGTCGTTTCGCCCTTTTGTCCGGCAGGCCACCGGGGGTTTGACCCCCCGGTTGCTTTACGACAGACGGCTCAGCTACACCCGCTCGTCCCGCCGCAGGTGTTGCACTTCATGCAGGTCCCGTTGCGGACCAGCGTGTAGTTGCCGCATTCGCCGCAGGGGTCGCCTTCGTAGCCTTGCATCCTGGCCTTGGTGCGCGGGTCGATGCTGACGATGCCGCTGGACAGGGCCGTGGCACTGTGCATCGACACGGCCCCAAGGAAGGGGGCGGTTTCGTCGCGGAAGCCGGTGACGCCGCCTTGCAGCACCATCAACTCTTGCGGCAGACGTTTGCGCAGGTAGCCGGTCGACGAGATGTTCTTGAGCATCTCCAACGACTTGGCGGCGTTCTCGCTGACTTCGGTGAAGTTGCGCTTGCCCTCTTCGTCGCCGCGCCCAAGGTCGTCGAACGACGTGCCGCCCGGTTTGACATGGGCAAGGTCGGTGCGGTCGAGGTAGGACACCGCCAGTTCGCGGAAGATATAATCCAGAATCGACGTCGCATTCTTGATGCTGTCGTTGCCCTGCACCATGCCTGCGGGTTCAAAGCGGGTGAAGGTGAACGCCTCGACGAATTCTTCCAGCGGGACGCCGTATTGCAGGCCGACCGAGATCGCGATGGCGAAGTTGTTCATCATGGCGCGGAAGCCAGCACCTTCCTTGTGCATGTCGATGAAGATCTCGCCCAGCGTGCCGTCCTTGTATTCGCCGGTTCGCAGGTAGACCTTGTGGCCGCCGACGATGGCTTTCTGCGTGTAGCCCTTGCGGCGTTCAGGCAGCTTTTCGCGGTTGGACCGGACGATTTCCTTGATGATGATCCGCTCGACGATCTTTTCGGCAAAGACGACGGCCTTTTCCTGCGCCGAGCCGGAGGTCATGATCTCTTCGGCCTCTTCGTCGTCTTCGACCAGCGCCGAGGCCAGCGGCTGTGACAGTTTGGACCCGTCGCGATACAGCGCGTTGGCCTTGATCCCCAAAGACCACGACAATTCATAGGCTTGCAGGGTTTCCTCAATGGTCGCGTTGTTCGGCATGTTGATGGTCTTCGAGATCGCACCCGAGATGAAAGACTGCGCGGCGGCCATCATGTGGATATGGCTGTCGACCGACAGGAACCGCTTGCCGGTCTTGCCGCAGGGGTTTGCGCAGTCGAAGACGCTGTAGTGCTCTTTCTTGAGGAAAGGCGCGTTTTCCAGCGTCATGGTGCCACAAACATGGTCGTTGGCGGCGTCGATCTGCGCCTTGGTGAACCCGAGGTGGCGCAACAGGTCGAAGGACGGATCGTTCAGTTTCTCCTCGGGGATGCCCAAAGTGCCCTTGCAGAAATCGGCCCCCAGCGTCCATTGGTTGAACACGAACCGGATGTCGAAGGCGGACGGCAGGGCGGCCTCGATCTTGTCCAGTTCACGCGCCCCGAACCCGTGGCCGATCAGGGCAGTGGTGTTGATGCCGGGGCAGTTGCCGATCGAGCCGTGACCAACCGCATGGGCGACCATTTCCGCCGCCTGGCTGCCGGAATAGCCCAGCTTTTCCAGCGCCGCCGGGACCGACTGGTTGATGATCTTGAAGTAGCCGCCCCCCGCCAGTTTCTTGAACTTGACCAGCGCGAAGTCCGGCTCGATGCCCGTCGTGTCGCAGTCCATCACCAGACCGATGGTGCCGGTGGGGGCGATCACGGTGGTCTGCGCGTTGCGATAGCCGTGCAACTCGCCCAGCGACAAAGCCTCGTCCCACGCGGATTTTGCAAGGGTGACAAGGGTTTGATCGGGGCAGTTGACCTGATCAAGCGCCACCGGGCTGACGTTCAGACCTTCGTAAACCGGTTTGGCATACGCCGCAGCCCGGTGGTTGCGGATCACGCGAAGCATGTGGTCGCGGTTGCGGGCATAACCTGCAAAGGCCCCCAACTCGCCCGCCATTTCGGCAGAGGTCGCATAGGACACGCCGGTCATCAGCGCCGTCAACGCGCCGCACAGCGCACGGCCTTTGACGCTGTCATAGCCCAGCCCCATGTTCATCAGCAGCCCGCCGATGTTGGCATAGCCCAGACCCAGGGTACGGAAATCATAGGACCGTCTGGCAATTTCCTGGCTGGGAAATTGCGCCATCATCACCGAAATTTCCAGCGTGATCGTCCAAAGCCGGGTGGCGTGCATATAGGCTTCGGACGCGAAACAGCCGTCCTTGAAGAAGGTCAGCAGGTTCATCGACGCAAGGTTGCAGGCGGTGTCGTCGAGGAACATGTATTCCGAACAAGGGTTTGACCCGCGGATCGCGCCATCTTCGGGGCAGGTGTGCCAGGCGTTGACGGTATCGTGAAACTGGATTCCCGGATCGGCGCAGGCCCAAGCAGCGTGGCCGACCTGATCCCACAGGTCGCGCGCCTTGATGGATTTGGCGGTCTTGCCATCGGTGCGGCGCACCAAGGCCCAATCGGCATCGTCGCGCACCGCTTGCAGGAACGCGTCCGTCACGCGGACGGAGTTGTTGGAGTTCTGGCCGGACACCGTGATGTAAGCCTCGGAATCCCAGTCGGTGTCGTAGGTCGGAAATTCGATGCTGGTAAAGCCTTGCCGCGCGTATTGAAGCACGCGAAAGGTGTAGGTGTCAGGAATCATTGCCTTTTTCGCGGCTTTGATCGCGGATTTCAGGGCCGGGTTCTTCGTGGCGTCGGTTGCGTCCTCGATGCTGCCGTCCCAGCCCCGGATCGCGGCGAACAGGTCGTTCAGCCGTGCCTCGTGGGATTTGGACCCGGCGACAAGCGACGCAACCTTTTGTTCTTCGATGACTTTCCAGTTGATGAAGGCCTCGATATCGGGGTGATCCATGTCGCAGATCACCATTTTGGCGGCGCGGCGGGTGGTGCCACCCGATTTGATCGCCCCGGCTGCCCGGTCGCCGATTTTCAGGAATCCCATCAGGCCGGAGGATTTGCCGCCCCCCGACAGCTTTTCCCCCTCGCCACGCAGGGAAGAAAAATTGGTGCCGGTGCCCGATCCGTATTTGAACAGCCGCGCCTCGCGGACCCACAGGTCCATGATCCCGCCGTCGCCCACCAGATCATCCTTGACCGACTGGATGAAACAAGCGTGCGGTTGGGGGTGTTCGTAGGCGGAAGTCGATTTGGTCAGCGCACCTGTCTGATAATCCACATAAAAATGCCCCTGTGACGGGCCGTCGATGCCGTAGGCCCAGTGCAGGCCAGTGTTGAACCACTGCGGGCTGTTGGGGGCCGCCATCTGACGGGCCAGCATGAAGCGCATCTCGTCCAGATAGGCGCTGGCGTCGGCTTCGGACGTGAAGTAGCCGCCCTTCCAGCCCCAATAGGCCCAGGCCCCGACCAGACGGTCGGACACCTGCTTGGCGCTGGTTTCACCGACAAACCGTTGATCCTGCGGCAGCTTTTCCAGTGCAGCCTCGTCGGGCACCGACCGCCACAGGAAGTCGGGGACGCCCTTTTCCTTGACCCGTCTGGACACCGCGGGAACACCTGCCTTGCGGAAATACTTCTGCGCCAACACGTCGGACGCGACCTGGCTCCAGCCGTCGGGCACTTCGACCGCCTCGTTGCGGAACACGATGGTCCCGTCGGGATTGCGAATCTCCGACGTGGTCAGGTTGAACGCGATGGCCCCATAGGCCCCGGTTGCTTCACTGGTGAATTTACGCTCGATCTTCATCTGCCCCGTCTCCGTTTCGTTGCGGCGGCGGCTTTTGCCCCGTCCGATGGTCAAATCCCTGCCACGTCGCGACAAACCGCTGTCCCGCCGGCCCCCCATGTAAGGGACTGGTCGCAGCCCCCGAGGCTGCGGTCTGGATCAGGTGATCTGCGCCTGTTCTGCCCCACATCGGCGGGGTCGGTCGGCGGCTTTATCAAACTGTCGTAAATCTGGCGGAGGATCAACGGATTCTTTCGAGTTATCCCACTATATTTTGTGTCACCCGCGATACTTTTGTCTATCTCTGGCTTCAAAAGGGTGCTTGGGCCAAGTGCAGCCAGCGTTAATCCGAGGTACGAAGTGGGGCTATTTTGCCTTGAAAACGGCCCGGTTGCACAGGTTCGTTGACCGCCGCTGTGAACCGCGGGTCACGCCCTGCGGTTGATCAGCACGATTCCCACCGCCACCAGCGCCACCGATCCTAGCAGCGAAACAGACACAGGTTCACCAAAAATGAAGTGCCCCAGACCGATGGCAAACACCGGCGTCAGGAAGGAAAAGCTGGCGACCGTCGCCACCGGATAGACCGACAGCAGCCACAGCCACCCGATGAACCCGCCCGCAACCACGACCGACGCCTGAAAGATCAGGCCCGCCCAGTGGATCGGCTCTACCTCGCGGATCAGCGGGCCGAAGGCGGGGGCGACCAGCAACAGCAAAGGACCGGACACCAGCACCATCCACCACAACTGCATTTCCGGCCCCGCCTTGGCCAGCGACGTTGCCCGCGCGAGATAAGCGGTGCCTGCCCACCCAAGGGCCGCGACCAGGGCAAACAAGTCTCCCGCAAGGCTGCCCTGCCCGCCTGCGGTTGCCCCCGAAAGAATCGCCAGCGCCGTGCCCGCAAACGACAGCGCCAGCCCCGCAGCTTTCAGTCGCGTAATCCGCTGCCCCGGCAGTCCGAAATGCGCCATCAGCGCGAACCAGACCGGCATCGAATAAAAGATCACCGACGCGCGGCCCACGGTGGTCAGGTCCAGCGCCATGAACAGCGCGAGAAATTCGACCGCAAAGACAGTGCCTACCAACAACCCCGGGCCGACATCCTGCCGGGCCGGATTGGGCGCGCGGCCTTTGCAGATCAGCCACAGCGTGACAAACCCTGTCGCCAGAACCGACCGCAGTCCGGCAAAGAACACCGGTTGGAGACCGGAATTGACCTCTTTGACGATGATCTGGTTGGCGGCCAGCAACAGGGTGATCCCCAGCAGGACCATCGCACCGAACCCGTCGAGACTGTCCTTGCGCATGGGAACCCCTTGAAATGTCGTGCCAACCCTTTCCTGCACACTCTGACCTGTCAAGGCCGCGAAACCTCTGGCAAGCTTTGGCCCTTTCCCGTAAACGGCGCGTAAACGGGGGGTGCCCATGTCGGACATCATAGCGCGCTGCGAGGCCAGAGGCTTGCGCATGACGGACCAGCGCAGGGTTGTGGCGCGGGTGATCGGTGCTGCCGAGGACCATCCGGATGTCGAGGAGCTTTATGCCCGCGCTGCGGCGGTCGACCCGCGCATTTCGCTGGCGACCGTTTACCGGACCGTCAAGCTGTTCGAGGAATCGGGCATTCTGGACAAGCTGGAATTTGGCGACGGCCGGGCGCGGTACGAGGATGCCGAACGCGACCACCACGACCATCTGATTGATGTGAACACCGGGCAGGTCATTGAATTCATTGATCCTGATATCGAAGCCTTGCAAGAACGCATCGCGGCGCGGTTGGGGTATCGGTTGATCGGACATCGGCTGGAACTGCTCGGCGTGCCGGTGAAGAAGTCCTGACATGCAGAATCAGAAAGACAATTTCCGCGGCATCCTGTTGATGACCGCGTCGATGGCTGGGTTTGCTGTCGAGGATATGTTCATAAAATTCGCCTCCGCATCCGTGCCGACCGGGCAGATCTTGCTGTTGCTGTCGGTGTTTGGCACGCCGGTATTTGCCGCCATGGCCCGCAGGCAGGGAGCAAAGTTCTGGGCGCCAGAGGCGCTGCACCGGGCGGTGATCTGGCGCAATCTGGGCGAGATGATCGGGACGGCGGGGTTTGTCACTGCACTGGCGCTGACGCCGTTGACCAGTGCGACCGCGATTTTTCAGGCGACGCCGCTGGCGGTCACGCTGGGTGCGGCGCTGTTTCTGGGCGAAAAGGTCGGCTGGCGGCGCTGGACGGCAATTCTTGTGGGATTCTGCGGGGTTATGCTGATCATCAGGCCGGGGATGGACGGGTTTGAGCTTGCCTCGTTGTGGTCGGTGCTGGCGGTTTTGGGGCTTTCTACCCGCGATGTCGCGACGCGGCGGGTGCCTGCGACGATCTCGACACTGCAACTCGCCGCCTGGGGCTTTGCGGCTGTGGGGATTCTGGGGGCCGGGATGCTGATCCTGTCGGGGGGCGCTGTGTGGCTGACGGTGCCGCAAGCGGCTTGCATCGGGGCGGCACTGGTCTGCGGGATTGGGGCCTATTGGGCCATCATCTCGTCCGTCCGGCTGGGCGAAGTCGCTGTAATCACACCGTTCCGCTATTCCCGGCTGGTGTTCGCCATGATCATCGGAGCAGTGGTTTTTGCCGAACGCCCTGACGCGCTGACGCTGACCGGGGCGGCGATCATCATCGCGTCGGGGCTTTATACCTTTGCCCGCGAACGTGCCCGCAAGCGTGCCCTTTCCACAAAGCCGCTGGCGGGGTAGAGAACAGCCGAATCCCTTTGGAGCATCCTCCCATGAGCACGATCATCGACATCCAAGCCCGTGAAATCCTTGACAGTCGTGGGAATCCCACAGTCGAGGTCGACGTCTTTCTGGAAGGCGGCGCGATGGGGCGCGCGGCGGTGCCGTCGGGCGCCAGCACCGGCGCGCATGAGGCGGTCGAGCGGCGCGACGGCGATCCCGACCGCTACAAAGGCAAGGGCGTTCTGGAGGCTGTGGCGGCGATCAACGGCGAAATTGCTGAGGAAATCGTAGGGTTTGACGCGACCGAACAGGTGGGCATCGACCGCACGATGATCGAGATGGACGGGACGCCGAACAAGGGGCGGCTGGGGGCGAATGCCATTCTGGGCGTGTCGCTGGCGGTGGCAAAGGCTGCGGCGGAGTTTACCGGGCAGCCGCTGTATCGCTATGTCGGAGGCACGTCTGCGCGGGTGTTGCCGGTGCCGATGATGAACATCATCAATGGCGGGCAACATGCTGACAACCCTATTGATATTCAGGAATTCATGATCATGCCGGTGGCCGCGGTGAACCTCCGCGAGGCGGTGCGGATGGGGTCGGAAGTGTTTCACACGCTGAAGAAAGAACTGTCGGCGGCAGGGCATAACACCAATGTCGGCGATGAGGGCGGCTTTGCGCCGAACCTTAAGTCCGCCCGTGAAGCGCTTGATTTCATTCTAAAATCCATAGAGAAAGCGGGTTATCGTCCGGGCGAGGATATTTATCTGGCGCTGGATTGTGCGGCGACGGAATACTTCAAGGGCGGAAAATACGAGATGGAGGGCGAGGGGAAGTCGCTGTCCATCGAGGAAAACGTCGATTTCCTTGCGGGATTGGCGGCGGATTACCCGATCATCAGCATCGAGGACGGCTGTTCCGAAGATGACTGGGCGGGGTGGAAACTGCTGACGGATCGTCTGGGGGCCAAGCTGCAACTGGTCGGCGACGATCTGTTCGTGACCAATCCAAAGCGGTTGCAGCAGGGGATTTCAATGGGTTGCGCGAACTCCATGTTGGTCAAGGTCAACCAGATCGGCACGCTGACCGAGACTTTGGCGGCGGTCGATATGGCCCATCGGGCGGGGTATACCAACGTGATGAGCCACCGGTCGGGCGAAACAGAGGATGCCACGATTGCCGATCTGGCGGTTGCGACCAACTGCGGACAGATCAAGACGGGGTCGCTGTCGCGGTCTGACCGTCTGGCGAAGTATAACCAGTTGATCCGCATCGAGGAATTGCTGGGCGAGACGGCAGAATATGCCGGGCGCAGCGTCTTGCGGGGCCAGCATTGAGAATAACAGGTTAACGCTCTGATCTTGCTGAGAATAAGCGTGTCACCTGCTGTACACCCCCTGTACACCCCCTGTGCAGACGTATCGTTTGCACGGGGGCTTGACCCGCATTGTTAACGCCCCGCGCGGTCAGGTGCAAAGCTCGTGTCGGTACGGGGCCAGAGCCGGGCTGTCGAGGTTAGGGCACCGGGCGGTGGTTCACGGTCATCCGGGACCGGAGAAGATCGACGTCCGGCAGCGGGGTCTTGATCCGCGCGAGGATCACATCGGCCGTTCCCACCAGCGGGGCCACGGTTTCGGCATCGTCCGACTGGCGCGACAGGCTGGCGGAGCGCAACAGTCCGGTGATCGGCATGCCCAGCCATTCCTGCGCCTTGTGCGACGCGGGGTGCGGTGTCGAGGGGGATTTCCTTTTATGCCTCCGGCGGGGATATTTGAGCCAGTTGGAACGGGGGGACTTGATGGGCGAGGCAGAGCGGATCATTGCGGCCCTGAGGCTGGCGGCGCATCCCGAGGGCGGGTGGTATCGCCAGACCTGGGTCGGGCCGGGGGAGGCGCGGGCTTGCGGCACGGCGATCCTGTTTTTGCTGGCGGCGGGCGAGCGGAGCCATTGGCACCGGGTAGATGCCGACGAGATCTGGCTGTTTCATGCCGGGGCGCCGTTGGTGCTGAGCCTTGGGGCGAGCGAGGCCGGGTGTTCCGAGGTTCGGCTGGGGCCTGATGTGCTGGGCGGGGATGCCGTGCAGGGGATCGTGCCTGCGGGATGGTGGCAGGCGGCGCGGACCACGGGGGCGTGGTCGCTGGTATCCTGCACCGTGTCGCCGGGGTTCCGGTTCGAGGGGTTCGATCTGGCGGCCCCCGGTTTCGACATTCCGGTGGTCGGCTGATGGATCATCGCAGCTTTGTGGCCGGGCTGGAGCCGGGGGTGAAGGCCGCGCTGACCGCGCGCGAGGATGCGCCGGGGTTGCGGCATCTGAGCCTGCACGGCGGAGCGATTGCGCTGGTCGGGCTGTTGATCGGGTTGGGCGTGCCGGGGTGGTGGGTATTATTGCCGGTGCAGGGGGTGCTGATCACCTTTCTGTTCACGCTGGAGCACGAGGCGACCCACAAGACGCCGTTTGCGAATGAGCGGTTGAATGATTGGGTCGGGCGGGCGTGCGGGTTTCTGTTGCTGTTGCCGTTCGAGTGGTTCCGCTATTTCCATCTGGCGCATCACCGCTGGACCAACATTCCGGGGCGCGATCCGGAACTGGCCGGGGCAAAGCCTGCGACATGGCGGGAATGGGTCTGGCATGTGTCGGGTGTGCCCTATTGGGCATCGCAGGGGCGGCTGATCTGGGCGCTGGTGCAGGGGCGCGGGTCGGCGGACTATCTGCCAGACAGTGCCATGCCGCGCATCGTGCGCGAGGCGCGGATGATGGCGGTGGGCTATGCGGCGGCGCTGATCCTGTTTCCGGGGCTGATCTGGGTGTGGATCGTGCCGGTGCTGCTGGGGCAGCCGGCGTTGCGGCTGTATCTGCTGGCCGAGCATGGCGATTGCCCGCAGGTGGCCAACATGTTCGAGAATACGCGGACGGTGTTCACAAGCCGGTTGATACGGTTTCTGGCGTGGAACATGCCCTATCATGTCGAGCATCACGTCTATCCGTCCGTGCCGTTTCACCGCCTGCCCGAGTTGCATCGGTTGATGAAAGCCGAGTTGCGGGTGACGGCAGACGGGTATGTGGCCTTCACGCGCGATTATCTGGCGCGTCGCGTCCGGTGATGACCCGCATGCCAAAGTAGCATTGGTCCTTGTTGCCGCCCTGCGATAAGCCGAGGGCCAGGTCAGGGGGCAAGCGATGCCGGATGCTGTGGCAGTCAAGACTGGGGGCGTCAAGAACGAGGACTCGCTGCGCGGCTTCGGCTTTGCGCTGACGGCCTATCTGATGTGGGGGTTCCTGCCGCTGTTCATGAAGCAGTTGGCCCATATCTCGCCGCTGGAGGTGATCGCGCATCGGGTGATCTGGTCGGTGCCGATTGCCGGGGCCGTGTTGTGGCTGACCGGGCGGACGGGCGATCTGACCGTGGCGCTGCGCAATCCGCGCATGCTGGCGATGGGGGCGGTGACGGCGGCGCTGATTTCGGTGAACTGGGGCATTTACGTCTGGGCCATCGGGGCGGGTCATGCGCTGGACACGGCGCTGGGGTATTACATCAACCCGCTGTTTTCGGTGTTTCTGGGGGCGGTGCTGCTGGGCGAGCGGTTGAGCCGCTGGCAGGTGATCGCCATCGGGCTGGCCGGGTTGGCGGTGGCCGTTCTGACCTTCGAGGCGGGGCGGTTGCCGCTGGTCGCGCTGTCGCTGACGGTCAGTTGGGGCATCTATGCCTATTTCAAGAAATCGCTGCCGATCGGGCCCAATCAGGGATTCACGCTGGAGGTGTTGATCCTTACGCTGCCCGCGCTGTTGTATATCGGTTGGCTGGTGTCGACGGGGACCGGGCATTTCCTGATGGGGACCCCGAGGGATACCTGGCTGCTGATCGCCTGCGGGGCGATCACGGCGGGGCCGCTGATGATCTATGCCAACGGGGCCAAGCTGTTGCGGCTGTCGACGATTGCCATCCTGCAATACATCTCGCCCACGATGATCTTTCTGACGGCGGTGTTCCTGTTCGGCGAGCCGTTCAGCCAGGGCAAGATGATCGCATTTCCGATGATCTGGGGGGCGCTGGCCATCTATACCTGGGAAATGGTGCGGATCGCGCGGGCGAAGTGACGTCGGTGCCCTTCATTTTCTGTCTGCAAGTATCATCGGGGTGCAGTCGTTGGTGCGCCATTGGTCCCACAACCCATGAATGTGCGGGGGGCCGGCCCCCCGGGCTTTTCAGGACTGGATGACATGTTCACGGCCGGCTGATCTGCCCGCCGCCAATCGCGGTTGCCACGCCGGTCGTCCCCGGCGCCGAGGTCGGCAAGCCCAAGGCCACCCGTGCGGCGAGGTAGGCAAAGGCCTGCGCCTCCAGCATGTCGCCGTTCAGACCGACCTGCTCGACCGGCTCCACCGTGCAACCCGTCCAGTCGGCCAGCGCCGTCATCAGCGTCGGGTTGTGGCGACCGCCGCCGGTCACCAGAATGCGGGCCACCGGACTGGGGAAATGCTCGCAGCCGCGCGCGACGCTCGCGGCGCAGGCGTGGGTCAGGGTGGCGGCGGCATCGGCGTCCGACAGGTGCGCCGTGGCAGCGATCAGTTCGGCAAAGGTATTGCGGTCCAAGGACTTGGGCGGGATCTTGTAAAAATAGGGGTGCAGCAGAAAGGTCTCGATCACCGCGCGGTCGGGCTGGCCAGTCGCGGCCAACGCGCCGCCTTCGTCCTGGACTACGCCAAGGCGGGTCTGCATCAGGTCGTTGATCGGGGCATTGGCGGGGCCGGTGTCGAAGGCGAGGCAGGCCCCCGGCGCATCCGGGGTGGCATGGCGCGGGTCTGCCCAGGTCAGGTTTCCGACCCCGCCAAGGTTCAGGATCGCCAGCGGCTCGACAGCCGCAATCCGCTTGG
>JBBRVJ010000094.1:0-14302 GCA_038246975.1 Rhodobacterales bacterium
CCTGCCCCATCGACCGTTCGGTCCGTACGCCTGCGATCAGATCGACAAGGATCTTGACCAGATGCCCCTCGCCATACCCTTTGTATTTGGTTTCGGCCAAAGCGTTTCGCACAGCCGAGGTGCCCGACCGCGTCGATCCCAGAACGTAAACAATGTTCAACCTGACTGCTCCAACCCCTATAGGCTGTCAAAGTCTGCGCCACGCGGAACGACACACTCTGACAACATTTGCTCTGCCAGGCAGCAACGATCGAAGCCCCCGCAAAGTTTCGCAACCTTCACCAAACCGCTCTAAGTCGACAAGACGCCAGTCGTCAAGTCGTCGATGCCCTTATAACAGGGATGGGATCATTTTTGGTAGTCAGGCCCAGGCCACATACAACCTCAACGTGTAAATCTTTGTATCCATAGCAAAACCCGTCAAAACTTCACGGAACGGCGTCATCGTTGCCTCAGGCGTCCAGCAGGGCCGCCACATCTTCGGGGATGTCGAAGTTGTGGGTCACCGCCTGCACGTCGTCGTCCTCTTCCAGCAGGTCGATCAACCGCAGCAGCTTGGTCGCCGTGTCCAGATCGACCTCGGTGCGGCTTTGCGGCTTCCACACGATCTTGGATTCGGTCGATTCGCCCAGCGCCTTTTCCAGCGCGTCCGACACTTCTGACAGTGCCTCGACCGAACAAAAGACCCAATGGCCCTCGTCATCGGACTCGACATCGTCCGCCCCGGCATCCAGCGCCGCCATCATCACGTCATCGGCGGACCCGGCGGCGGCGGGATAGGAAATCTCGCCCACCCGGTCAAAGCTGTGGCTGACCGACCCGGTCTGCCCCAGGTTGCCGCCCGATTTGGTGAAGTAGCTGCGCACGTTGCTGGCGGTGCGGTTCAGGTTGTCGGTCAACGCCTCGACGATGATCGCAATGCCGTTGGCCCCGTAGCCTTCATAGCGGATTTCGGAGTAATCCGCGCCGTCGCCCAACTGGCTTTTCTTGATGGCGCGGTCGATCACGTCCTTGGGCATCGACACCGCCTTGGCCGCCTTGACCGCCAGCCGCAAGCGCGGATTCATGTCGACGTCGGGCATTCCCATCTTGGCCGCCACGGTGATTTCCTTGGCCAGCTTGGAAAACACCTTGGAGCGCGCCTTGTCCTGCTTGCCCTTGCGGTGCTGGATGTTCGCCCATTTTGAATGGCCTGCCATGACCTGTCCCGATCTTTGTCTGCGAATGCTGGCGGGGTTTACACCACGGCCATCCGATGGGCAATCCTGCCCTTCGGCCGCGCTACAACGGCCAGAAAATCGGGATCATGAACGAAACCAACAACCCGGTCAGAATGTTCAGCGGAATCCCGATCCGCATGTAATCGCTGAACTTGTAGCCGCCCGGCCCGTAAACCATCATGTTGGTCTGATAGCCGACCGGGGTCGCGAACGCCAAAGTCGCCGAAAACATCACCGCCACAGCAAAGGGCCGCGGGTCCAGACCCAACGTCGTCGCCAACTCTATCGCAATCGGCGTGTAAATCACCGCCACCGCATTGTTCGACAGGAACTCGGTCAACACCAAACCCAGAAAATACACGCACAAGATCAACAGGAACGGCGACAGCCCCTGCATCCAGGGTGCTGCAGCCCCCACGATCAGCGCCACCGCGCCGGATTGATCCAACCCCTCGCCCACCGCCAGCATCGCAAAGATCATCGCCAGCAACCGCCCGTCGACAAAGGAAAACGCCTCGTCGCTGTCGATGCACTTGGTGATCAGGATGACGGCCACCGCCACCAGCCCCAGCGCCATGATCGGGGCCAGTTCCAACGCCGACACGATCACGATGAACGCCAGCGCCGCAATCGCGATGGGGGCCTTGCCGCGCCGGAAGGCTTTGCTGGTCGGATGGCTGATGTCCACCAGATCCATGTCCGAAGCCAGCCGCTGAATATCCTCGATGGCCCCTTCCAGCAGCAGCGTGTCCCCGACCCGCACCACCAATTCGTCCAACTGCCGCCCGATGTTCTGGTTGCGCCGATGCGCCGCCAGCACATAAACCCCATAGCGCCGTCGCAGCCGCAACTCGCCCAGGGATCGCCCCTCCATCCGGCACCCCGGCGAGATCAGCACCTCGACCGTTTCCGTCGCCACCGACGACAGCTTGTCGACCAGCACCACATCCTTGTGCGCCTTCAGCCCCATCAACTCGGTCATCTCGGTCCGCAACACCACGCGGTCCCCCGCCGCCAGCCGCACCGGGGCCAGATCGCGCCGCAAGCTGGCGTCGCCGCGCAGCACATCGACCACCCGAACCTTGTCGCGCTTGAACAGATCCACATCCAGCGGGGCCTGCCCGATCAGGGCCGACCCTTCGGGTACCGCCACTTCGGTAAAATACTTCATCTTGCGGCGGTCCGACAGCAACGCCCCCATCGACTGGCGCGACGGCAACAGCTTGTCGGCGAACAGCAACAGATAGATCCCGCCCACCACTGTCACGGCAAGGCCAAGGGGGGCGATTTCAAACAGCCCGAACGGCTCCAGCCCCTCTTTCCGCGCCACCCCGTCGACCAGAAGGTTGGTCGACGTGCCGATCAGCGTGATCATGCCGCCCAACACCGTCATGTAACTCATCGGGATCAACAGCTTGGACGGGGCCAATCCCAACTTGATCGCAAGCTGGATCACCACCGGAATCATCACCGCCACCAGCGGCGTGTTGTTCATGAACGCCGAGGCGACGCCGATGAAGCCAAACAGCACCACAATGGTCAACCTGGGCCGGTTGCCGACATGTTTTTCGGCGACCCCGATGATCGCCTCCACCGCCCCGGTCCGCACCAGCCCGCTCATCACCAGAAACATCAGGATGATCGTCCAAGGCGCAGAGTTCGACAGCACGTCAATCCCGGCCTTCACCGGCAGAATGCCCAGAACGATCATCAGCGCCGCCCCGCCGATGGCCGTCACCTCGACCGGAAACGTCTCGCGGATGAACAGCGCGAACATTCCCACCAGAATCCCCAGCGACACAAAGGCCGCCACAGGTTGCGTCAACTCGAGTCCGAACATGGCAAACCCCGGTCAGAGAAAATCTCGACTGTTTTACCCGTTATTAGAACATTTTCAACCCCGCAGCGGCGCCTCGGCGGAACCGCCACGCATCCGGGGCTGAACCAATGCCAATCCCATCAGCATCACCGCCATCGCTGCCCAAACAAACGGCGAAAACCGCTCGTTCAGCAGCAGCATCGCCCAGATCACACCCGAAAGGGTCACGATGTAACTGGTCTGCGCCGCAAAGACCGCCCCCGCCCGCAACGCCAGCGCTACATAGCCCGCATAAAGCAACCCGTGCATCGCCGATGACACGACCAGCGCCGCCTCGGCCCGCCCAAACGCCGCCGTAGGGTCAATCCATTGGCCCAGACCCAGCATGACCGGCGTCACCGTCACCAATCCCACCACCGACGCCCCGAACATCGCCTGCACAGGGTCCATTCCTGCCGTGCCGAACTTCTGCACGAACGTCCCCTCCATCGCATAGAACAGCGGCCCCACCATGGCCAGCGGCAGAAACGCCGCCATCCCCGCCTCGGGCAGACTGGCATTCGGCAACGCAATCAGCGCCACCCCGCACAGCCCAAGCATCAATCCAGCCAACCGCGCCCCCGAAAACCGGTCGATCCCCACCGCCAGCGCCAACGGAAACGCCAGCAACGGCACCATCGAAATCAGGATCGACATGATCCCCGCCGGCAACCGCGCCACGCTGATATAAAAGGTCGCATTGGGGATCACCGTCCCCAGCAGCGCCACCACGACATAAAACACCATCGCGCGGCGATGCGTCGGTAACCCCTTGCCCCGCGCCAGCGTGATCGCGCCCAGCACGACCACACAAATCACCAACTGCCAGAAGATCAGCCCGAACGGCGGATGCCCGGTCGAGGTGGCAATCTTGCCCAACGGCTGCGTCGACCCCCACCCCAGCCCCAGCACCAGCAGACCGACCATGAACCGCTGCCGCTGCGTCACGGCCGCGCCTCCTGCAACCGCCCGCCAAGGCGGATCATGCTGACCTTCGTGGCGCGTCCGGTCTTGTCATCCGTCTCGACGTAAACCCCCGACAAGGTGGCCGGCCCCTCGGCAGGCTCGAATCGCCCCTTTGCCATCCCGGTGATGAAGCGGCGCAGCGGCTCCAGCTTTTCCATCCCGATGACCGAATTGTAATCGCCGCACATCCCCGCATCGGTGAGGTAAGCCGTGCCCTTCTCAAGGATCTGCGCGTCTCCCGTCGGCACATGGGTATGGGTGCCCACCACCAAAGACGCCTGCCCGTCGCACCAATGCCCCATCGCCATCTTTTCCGACGTGGCCTCGGCATGAACATCGACGATGCACGCCTGCACCGCCCCGCCCAGCGGATGGGTTTTCAACACCCCCTCCAGCGCCGAAAACGGATCGTCAAAAGGCCGCTTCATGAACACCTGCCCCAGCACCTGCACCACCAATACCCTGCGCCCTTGCGTGGCGGTAAACACCCGCGCCCCATGCCCCGGTGCCACTTTCGAGAAATTCATCGGCCGCAGAATCCGCGGCTCTGTCTCGATGAAGCTGATCATGTCCTTCTGGTCGAACGCATGGTCGCCCAGCGTCAGACAATCCGCCCCCGCCGCCAGCAACAGCTTGGCATGTTCCGGCGTCAGCCCGGCGCCCTGGCTCGCGTTTTCGCCATTCACCACGACGAAATCGAGACCCCATTCGATGCGCAACGCAGGCAAGCGTTCGGCCACCGCAGCCCGACCAGCGCGCCCCATCACATCGCCAAGGAACAGGAGTTTCATAGAGCCGGGAATAGTCGCGCCGCACGCCGCCTTCAAGCCTGTTCCCGACCTCGGCAGGCGCGATTCGCCGCAAATCTTGGCGCGGATTGAGGGACTTTTGCGTCTGCACAGGGGGTGTACAGGGGGTGCACAGAGAGTGACATGGTTTTTTTACGCTATTTCAACACCTTGAATCACCGAACGCCGCCCCTTCCCCCCACCGGTGCACCGGCATATCTTCTCGCCATGCCCCTGCCCGCAACTCTCGCCCAATGGTTCGATCAGCAAGGCTGGACCCTGCACCCGCATCAAACTGACATGCTGACCCGCGCCGCAGACCCCGCGACCTTGCTGATCGCGCCCACGGGGGGCGGCAAGACGCTGGCCGGATTCCTGCCAACTCTCTCAGAACTCGGGATAAATCCGCCCCCCGGCCTGCACACCCTTTACATCTCGCCGCTCAAGGCGCTGACCGCCGACATCCGCCGCAACCTGCGCCGCCCCGTCGAAGGCGCAGGCCTGAACATCCGGATCGAAGATCGCACCGGCGACACCACCCAGACCGCCAGAAAACGCCAACGCGCCGACCCGCCGCATATTCTGCTGACCACCCCCGAAAGCCTTGCATTGCTGCTGACCTACGAAGACGCACCCCGGATATTCGCCCATCTTTCCCGCGTGATAATCGACGAACTTCATGCGCTGGCCGAATCCAAACGCGGCGATCAACTGATCCTGCAATTGGCCCGCCTGCAATCGCTGAACCCCTACCTGCGCCGCATCGGCCTGTCCGCCACAGTCGAGGATCCCCCGGCCCTGGCCCGGTTCCTCAGCCCCGACACCCGCATCCTCCACGCCGATCCCGGCCCCGATCCCGACATACAGATGCTGATCACGGATGAGGCTCCACCTTGGGCAGGCGGCGGGGGCCGCTATGCAATTCCAGCAATCCTTGAACAAATCCAACGGCACAGGACGACGCTGATCTTTCACAACACCCGCGCGCAGGCGGAAATCTTCTTTCACCATCTGTGGTTACAAAACACCGATAACCTCGCCATCGGCATCCATCACGGCAGCCTCGACCGACAACAGCGCGAACGCGTCGAAGCGGCGATGACCGCAGGCGCCCTGCGTGCCGTGGTCTGCACCGGGTCGCTGGACCTTGGCATCGACTGGGGCGATGTCGATCTGGTCATTCAGGTCGGTGCGCCGAAAAACGTGAAACGCCTCGTGCAAAGGATCGGACGTGCCAACCACCGCTACAACGCCCCGTCCAAGGCCCTGCTGGTCCCCGCCAACCGTTTCGAGGTGGTCGAATGTCAGGCCGCGCTGGAGGCGACACTCGCCCACCAACTCGACGGCGACCCGCGCGGCCCCGGCCCCCGCGACGTGTTGTGCCAACACCTTCTCGCCACCGCCTGCGCCGGCCCTTTCGACGCCGTGGCCCTGTATGAAGAGGTGATTACAGCAGGCCCATACCGCAACCTGTTGTGGCTGGACTTCACAGCCATACTGGATTTAGTGGCGACAGGCGGCTACGCCTTGCGCGCCTATGATCGCTGGCAGCGGCTGATGCTGACGAATGGCAAATGGCACCTGCGCGACCCCCGCGCCGCCGCCCTGATTCGCCAGAACCTCGGCACCATCATCGACATCGAAACCCTGAAGGTGCGCCTCAAGGGTCGATTCGGCGGCCAACCCCTTGGCGAGATAGAGGAATCCTTCGCAGCCACCCTGACCCCCGGCGATACGTTCCTGATCGGCGGCGAAGTGGTCCGCTATGACGGCCTGCGCGAAATGACCGTCGAAGTCACCCGCCAACCCGGACGCGACCCCAAGGTCGCAGTGTTCAACGGCACCAAATTTGCAACCTCCACTCAGCTTTCGGAACGAATTCTGCAAATCTTTCAACAGCCAAGCTGGCCCGACCTGCCGCTGCACACCGCCCAGTGGCTGTCCCTGCAACGCGAGGTGTCGCGCCTGCCCGACACCGACAGCCTGCTGCTCGAATCCTTCCCGCACGACGGACGCGAACATCTGGTGATCTACGGCTTCGCAGGCCGCAATGCCCAGCAAACCCTGGGGTTGCTGCTGACCAAACAGATGGAGGAACAGAACCTCGCCCCTCTGGGCTTTGTCGCTACCGACTACGCCACGATGATCTGGGGGCTGGACCCGGTGCTGGACGCCAAGCCCCTGCTGAACCTCGCAAAGCTGCGCGACGGGCTGGACGGCTGGCTGTCGGGCAACGCCGTGATGAAACGCACTTTCCGCAACACCGCCATCATAGCGGGCCTGATCGAGCGCAGCCATCAGGGCCGCCGAAAGTCGGGCAGGCAGGCCACCTTCTCGTCGGACATTCTCTATGACACCCTGCGCAAATACGACCCCCACCACCTGATGCTCGACATTACCCGACAAGAAGCGTTGTCCGGCCTCGTCGATTTCAACCGGATCGAGGACCTGTTCCGCCGCACAAACCACCGCTTCGACCTGCGCCGCCTGCCCCGCGTGTCGCCACTCGCCGCCCCCTTGTTTCTGGAACCCGGCAAGATCCCGGTTCAAGGACAGGGCCGCGAGCGGCTGGCAGAAGGTGCTGCCCAACGCCTGATGCAGGCCGCTGGCCTTGCCTGAGCCCCTTCATCTGTTCAGAAAGATCCTCGGCAAAGCCCGCGCGGGGCGCGCGATGCGCCCCGCCAACCAAAGGCTTGTGCGCCTTGGCGCACTCCGCTTGATAAGCGCCCGCAACCCCGGCAAACCGCCCACATGACGCACCATGCCTTCCAACTGGCCCACACCACCCTGCACGCCCTGCCGTCCGGTGCGCTTTACTGGCCTGACGCGGGCTTGCTGACCGTCTCCGACCTGCATTTCGGCAAGTCCGACCGCCTCGCGCGGCGCGGCGGCGCGTTGCTGCCGCCCTATGAAACCCAAGCCACCCTGACCAGACTCGACGCCGATATCGAGGCGACGCAAGCCCGCAGCGTGTTGTGCCTTGGCGACAGTTTCGATGACACCACCGCCGCCGACACGCTGGACCCCACCAATAAACTCTGGCTGACGCGCCTGATGGCGGGGCGCGACTGGACCTGGATTTCCGGCAACCACGACCCCGGCCCGCTGGACCTTGGCGGCAGTCACCGTGCCGAACTGCGCTTGGGGGCGCTGACGTTCCGCCACATCGCCACACCTGAAACGCCCGAGATTTCAGGTCATTACCACCCCAAAGCCCGCCTTGCAGGCCAATCGCGCCGCTGTTTTCTGATCGACGGCGCGCGGGTCATCATGCCGGCTTACGGCACCTATACGGGGGGCCTCTGGTCCGACGACCCCGCTCTTGCGCCGCTGATGGGGCAACGGTCCATCGCCGTTCTGACCGGAACCCGCTGCACGCCGATCCCGATGCCGCGCAGTTGATGCGCCTTACGCCGTAAGCCCTTCCGGTTCCGCCAAGCCATTGGCCCGGCAGCACGCCGTCAGCGTGTTGGCCAAAAGACAGGCAATCGTCATCGGCCCCACCCCCCCCGGCACCGGAGTGATCGCCCCCGCCACGCTGGCCGCACTGGCATGATACACGTCGCCCACCAGCCGGGTCTTGCCGTCGCGTTCCACCCGGTTGATGCCGACGTCAATCACCGTAGCCCCCGGTTTGACGAAATCGCCCGTGATCATCTCGGCCCGCCCCACCGCCGCCACCAGAATATCCGCCCCCCGACAGACGGCGGCCAGATCGCGGGTCCGGCTGTGGGCAATCGTCACCGTGCAACTGTCGCCCAGCAATAACTGTGCCATCGGCTTGCCCACGATGTTGCTGCGCCCGATCACCACCGCAGTCATCCCCGCCAAAGACCCATGATGATCGCGCAACATCATCAGGCAACCCAGCGGCGTGCAGGGCACCATCGACTTCTGCCCCGTCCCCAACAACCCGACGTTCGAGATGTGAAACCCGTCCACATCCTTGGCCGGATCAATCGTGTTGATGATCAAGTCGGCGTTCAGATGGCCTGGCAGCGGCAATTGCACCAGAATGCCATGGACCGCAGGATCGTCGTTCAAGCGGTTGATCAGGCTCAGCAGTTCAGCCTCGGACGTGGAAACGTCCAGCTTGTGCTCAAAGCTGGCCATACCGACCTCGACCGTTTGCGTGCCCTTGTTGCGGACATAGACCTGGCTCGCCGGGTCTTCGCCCACCAGCACCACCGCCAGCCCCGGCACCAGCCCCTGCTCTTCGCCAAGTCGCGCCACATGGGCCTGTACCTGCCCCCGCACCCGCCCCGCAAAGGCCTTGCCGTCAATCACCGTGGCCGTCATGGATCAATCCTTCCCCAAATGGGTCTCTTCACGCTCGATCGACCACTCGATCAGTTTGCGCCACAGTTTTTCCAGCTTGTCGGGCGGCAACCCGTGGTTTTCGGCATGGCGGCGCACGTTGGCCACCACTTCCTCGACGCGCGTTGTCACCCTTGCGGGCATCGCGATGCCCGCCTTGATCTCTGCCGCACGGTCGATGTAGCCCACGCGCTGCGCGAACAGGGCGACCAGTTCGGTATCCAGTCGGTCGATCTCGGCACGGATGTCGATCATCGTCTGGCATTCGGCGGCAGTTTTCATCGGAGCCCCCCCTTTGGGCCAGCGTCCTACAACGCAAGGCCCGTGGGGGCAACGCGTCAGAACAGCCCTTCGACAAAGCCCTGATCGTTCAGGCGGATCACCTCGGCGCTTGGCACGCGTGGCAGTCCCGGCATCGTCATGATCTCGCCGCAGATTGCGACCACGAAACCTGCCCCCGCCGACAGCCGCACTTCACGGACCGGGATGGTGAATCCTGTCGGTGCACCCCGAACCGTAGGGTCGGTGGTAAAGCTGTATTGCGTCTTGGCGATGCAGATCGGCAAATGGCCGTAGCCCGCCGCCTCCCACGTCCTGAGTTGATCGCGGATCGACTTGTCGGCCTCGACCCCGTCGGCACGGTAGATCGTCCGGGCGATGGTTTCGATCTTTTCGAACAAGGGCATCGCGTCAGGGTAGATCGGGGCAAAGTTCGACGGGCCTTCGGCGAGGCTTACAACCTTTTGCGCCAACTCCTCGATCCCGGCAGAGCCTTGCGCCCAATGTTTGCACAAGATCGCCTCGGCCCCCTGCCCGGCGACATAGGCTTTCACCGCCGCAATCTCGGCATCGGTGTCGCTGAAGAAGTGGTTGATTGCGACCACGACCGGCACGCCAAAGCCTTTGACATTGGCGATGTGGCGGCCAAGGTTGGGGCATCCGGCCTGCACGGCCCCCACATTCTCGTCCCCGAGGTCCGCCTTGGTCACCCCGCCGTTCATCTTCATCGCGCGGACGGTCGCCACAATGACTGCCGCCGCCGGTTTCAGACCCGCCTTGCGGCACTTGATATCAAAAAACTTTTCCGCCCCAAGATCGGCGCCGAACCCCGCTTCGGTCACGACATATTCGCCCAGTTTCAGCGCGGTCTTGGTCGCAATGACCGAGTTGCAGCCATGCGCGATATTGGCAAACGGCCCGCCATGCACAAAGGCCGGGTTGTTCTCCAGCGTCTGCACGAGGTTCGGCTGCATCGCGTCCTTCAACAGAACGGTCATCGCCCCATCGGCCTTGATGTCACGGGCATAGACCGGCGTCTTGTCGCGCGTATAGGCGACCACGATGTCACCAAGACGCTTTTGCAGATCGTCCAGGTCATTGGACAGGCACAGAATCGCCATGACCTCGGACGCCACCGTGATGTCGAAGCCCGTCTGGCGCGGAAAGCCGTTCGATACGCCGCCAAGGTTCACCACTATATCGCGCAGCGCGCGGTCGTTCATGTCCATCACCCGCCGCCACACGATCCGGCGGGCGTCGATGTTCAATTCGTTGCCCCAATAGATGTGGTTGTCGATCATCGCAGACAGCAGGTTGTGGGCGGACGTGATGGCATGGAAATCGCCGGTGAAATGCAGGTTCATCTCTTCCATCGGCACGACCTGCGCCATCCCGCCGCCCGCAGCGCCGCCCTTCATCCCGAAGTTGGGGCCAAGCGATGCCTCGCGGATACAGACCACCGCGCGCTTGCCGATGCGGTTCAGACCGTCACCCAAACCTACCGTGGTGGTGGTCTTGCCTTCGCCGGCCGGAGTCGGGTTGATCGCTGTCACGAGGATCAGTTTGCCGTCAGGTCTGGCGGCCAGCGACTTGATGAACTCTTGCCCGATCTTGGCCTTGTCATGGCCGTAGGGCAGCAAGTGTTCGGCCGGAATGCCCAGTTTGGCGCCCACCTCCATGATCGGCTTCTTTTTGGCTTCGCGCGCAATCTCGATATCGGTCTTGAAGGCCATTTCCGTCTCCCCTCGGGTGTCCTGCGGGGCTCTTTGACCCGCTTTGGACCCTGATAGAGGGATGGCGGCCAAATCGCAGGCGGGTTTCCGACACAACGCCGCAAAATGCGCCGTATTCCGGATGCAGCGGGCCTACCCGCGCGCGGCGTCGAGATGGGCCCATGCGGCCTGATCGGGGATGTGGAGGCGCACGGTGTCGCCTAACGTCAGAATGCCCTCGCGTTCGACCCAGGCCGTGATCCCGCGCCGCCCCAACGCCGCCGGCTTGAATCGCTTGCCGTGGCCAGGAAAGGCCATTTCGATCCCCTTGGCAGGAAGGGTGCAGGGGCGGTTCTCCATATCGACGACCAACGTCGCACCCGACGTCGCCTGAAGCCGCGACCCTGGCGGGATATGGGTGAAATCGGGGATGCCGCGCAGAACCAAAGACGCGCCCAACAGATACGGCGGCAGGCTGGCCAGCCCCATCTCGGCGGCGATTGCGACAAGATCCTCGTCCGATAGCACCGAGAACTGCCGCGTGTTGCGGATGGATGTGCCGCGCGGATACTGCGGCAGAACCCGGCTGCACGACCGTCGGGTAAGCCCGCCGTGCAGTTCGCCCGCAACACCCGCAAACCCGGCGAAGACGCTGGCGTCAGGCTGCGAGTCCAACAGGTTGTCCACCGACACCCGGCCCAGAAAGGTGATCTCACCGAAAAAGTTGGTGGGTTTCAAAGCGGCCATCGGGGTCTCGCAACTTCCGCAAAGGAAAACCCCGGAACCAGAAGTGGCTCCGGGGTCAAGAACTCGGTCAGGTCAGACGGAGGGTTCAGGCTCCATCCCACCCTTGGGCACTTTGGGTTTGGTCTTGGGGATCGAGACGACAGACGACCCGCTGGACGGCGGTGGTGGCGGCGGATCGCCAGCCGCACCCAACGTTTCCCCTGCGATGACCCGGCGAATTTCGTCGCCCGTCAGTGTCTCATACTCCAGCAGGCCCCGGGCAAGCCGTTCGAAATCGTCAGCCTTGTCCAGCAGAACCCGACGGGCAGTCTCGTATCCTTCGTCGATCAGGCCCTTTACCTCGGCCTCGATCATCGTCTTGGTTTCCGCCGACACCGAAAAGCCTCCGGTGTTGCCCTGATATCCCTCATGCGCCTCGGCGTAGTCGATGTTGCCGACCTTGTCCGACATGCCCCAACGCATCACCATCGCGCGGGCCAAGGCGCTGGCCTGCTGAATATCGCTTGCGGGACCGGAGGAGACGCCTTCTTCGCCATACTTGACGATCTCGGCAGCTTTGCCCGCCATGGTCATCGCGATCTTCTGCTTGCCCTCGTCCTTGTGCATGTTCAGCCGGTCCATTTCCGGCAAGCTGACCACCATCCCCAAGGCACTGCCGCGCGGGATGATCGTGGCTTTGTAAACCGGATCGCACTTGGGCATGTTCATGCCGACGATGGCATGACCCGCCTCGTGATATGCGGTCTTTTCCTTCTGATCGGCAGTCAGCACCATCGAGCGGCGCTCGGCTCCCATCATCACCTTGTCCTTGGCATTCTCGAAATCCGACATGGTGACAAAGCGGCGGCCCATGCGTGCTGCCGTCAATGCAGCCTCGTTGACAAGGTTTGCAAGATCCGCGCCCGAGAACCCGGGGCAACCGCGTGCGATGATGCGCAGGTCAACGTCAGGTCCGACCGGCACTTTGCGGGCATGAACTGTCAGGATTTTCTCGCGGCCCTTGATGTCGGGATTCGGCACCTGAATCTGGCGGTCAAAGCGGCCGGGGCGCAACAGCGCGGGGTCCAGCACGTCCTTGCGGTTGGTGGCGGCAACGATGATGACGCCTTCGTTCGCCTCGAACCCGTCCATTTCGACCAGCAACTGGTTCAGCGTCTGCTCGCGTTCATCATTTCCGCCGCCGATGCCGACGCCACGAGCGCGGCCCACGGCGTCGATCTCGTCGATGAACACGATGCAGGGCGCGTTCTTCTTCGCCTGTTCGAACATGTCGCGAACCCGACTTGCGCCCACACCGACGAACATTTCCACGAAGTCGGAGCCAGAGATGCTGAAGAACGGCACACCTGCCTCGCCTGCAATCGCGCGGGCCAGCAACGTCTTACCGGTTCCGGGAGGCCCGACCAGCAGCGCGCCTTTGGGAATTTTTCCGCCCAGACGGCTGAATTTCTGCGGATTGCGCAGGAATTCGACGATTTCTTCCAGCTCTTCCTTGGCCTCGTCGATGCCTGCGACATCGTCGAAGGTCACCCGGCCATGCTTTTCGGTCAGCAATTTGGCGCGCGATTTGCCAAACCCCATCGCTCCGCCTTTGCCACCGCCCTGCATCCGGTTCATGAAGAAGATCCAGATGCCGATCAGCACGATGAACGGCAACCATATCGAGATCAGCGACATGATCCCCGACGATTCCTGCGCCTCGGCCCGAACTTCGACGCCTTTGGCAATCAAGCGGTCGGTGACCTCTTCGCCTGCCGGTTTGATGGCGATGTATTGCGAGCCGTCCTTGGCCTTAACGACCACCCGTTCGCCGTCCAGCGTCACAGACGAAACCTCGCCCTGATCCACCCGCTGGATGAAGTCAGAATAAGACACGGTCCGCGACGTGGTGGTCGCCTGATTGCCCGAAAACAGATTGAACAGCGCCAGGATCAGCAGAAACAGAACAACCCAGAAGGCGATATTGCGTGCATTGCCCAACAAAAGGACTCCCTTGCATGGGTGCTGCCCGACATAGGGCGGCACCATCGAAGTCTAAGATAGACATAAGTCCGCTGGGTTCAATGCGATACTATGAAACGGCTGAATCCTGCCGGGATTTCGGCGGCCCATCCGTTGGACATTCCGGCCAGAGGGGCGGCAATCAGGGCCTCGCGGCGCCAGATTGCGGGGGAAGCCAGCAGCGTATCGCGGGAAAAGCCGGTTTCGCGCCAGTTCGGGCAGGCTCTTAGCCCCTCCGCCCCCAGCGCGCGTACCTGCAATCCCGCCTCGTGCGGCCCTTCGACGCGCCAGCGGTTGTCCCAGAGTTGATCGGTAAGGCTGGCCGCCTGCGCCACCGCATTGAGTTCGCGGGCGATGCGGATCCGGGTCGCATCGGAGTACAGGATGCAGCCGGAAAGCGTGCGTTTATGGCCC
>JBBRVJ010000095.1:0-14238 GCA_038246975.1 Rhodobacterales bacterium
CGTGTGCTGCCGCATCCAGCGCAACCGATAGATACACGGCACCACATCCACCGGTTTGCCGGAAATCCGGTGCAAGGTCTCGGCCCCGATCTCGCGGGCCAGCAATCTGGTCGTGGCCTCGGCGCGGGTATCCAGCCACAATGTCGCCGGAGCCAGGGGCAGTCCGTCAGCGTCCAGCAGCACCATCGTCTCGCGCTGGTTGGAGATGGCGATGCCGTCGACGGCAGCGGGGTCGATCTGCGCCATGACGGCTTGCAAGGCGATAACAGACGCGGTCCACCAGTCCGGGGCGTGCTGTTCGGCCCAAAGCGGGGCCGGTTGCGAAATGTCCAGCGGCGCGCGCCCGGTCGCACAAGGCGTTCCCTGCCGGTCCCATGCCACCGCCTTGACCGATTGGGTCGAGGAGTCGATTCCGATCACATAGCGGGGGTCTTGCAGCATCGGCGGGGCTCCGTTGCAGGGAAGCGGTCAGGGCAGACGGGCCAACAGGGCCTCGGCAGTCGCGGTGTCGGTGACCAGATGCGTGGCATAGCCGCCTTTCAGCGTCGCCAGAATCGCACTGGTCTTTTGCGCGCCGCCAGCGACGCAAAGCCTGCTGGGCATCCGGCGCAATTCGTCCAGCGAAATGCCCACCATGCGGCTGTCTAGTTCTCCGGTCGTGGCGTGGCCGTCGGCGTCGATGAACCGCCCGATGATCACGCCGACCGCCCCCTGTGCCACATAGGTGTCGATCTCGGATTGGTCAGCGATGCCGGAAACCCGGACCGTGCTGCCTTGCGCCACGTCGCCCACACCGAACAGAATGTGGTTTGTGGCCCGGATCAGGGCGAACTGGCGCTGCAACACGGGTTCTGCCAGCAGCGTATCGCGCAGCGCCTGACTGCTCAGCACCGCCGGGGCCAGCAGGTTGACACAGCGCGCATGGATGCGGCTGGACAGGACCGAGGTGCAAAGCTCGGGCGAAAAGTCGGAGCTACCCGTAGAACTGCCCGACACCTGCACCACCGTCAGACTTGCCACAGGCCGAGCAAGGGTGATCTGTTCGGCCACGGCCAGCACTGTCCGGCCCCAGGCCACGCCGATCACATCGCCGGGTGCGATCCGCTCCGCCAGCAACCGCGACCCCGCATCGCCAAGCCGGGCGGTCAGGCGGCGGTCGTCGCCCGAGGGGATGACATTGGCCCCTTCCAGCCCGAACGCCTGTACCAGCTGGCGCGCGAGGGTGGTGCGCCCCTGCGCCTCGGGGCTGATCTGAATGCTGACGATGCCCCGTTCGCGCGCCTCGCGCAGGTAGTTCACCACGGTCGCCCGCGCGACGTTCAGCCGTTTGGCGATGTCGCTCTGGGTCATCTGATCGGCGTAATACAGCCAGGCTGCCCAGATCACCGCATCCTCGAACTCGGTTGGCAGGGGTGCGTTCTGCGGCCTGTCAGGTATCGGGTCAATGCCCAGAGAAGCGGAGCCGACATGTGTCATGGCGGTAATCTGCGAACCTGCCCGATCTTTGTCAACGCTTTCGAACACATGTCAGGGTTGGGCCGCCAAGCTTATTGACAAATGACAAGGCGCGCCGTCATTTGTATTTCAAGCAGACCGGAGTCGGATTGAATGAACATGGCAACCAGTGCCGCAGATCTTTCAGGTGTGCCTACAGGCGGCTGGAGCGGTCTGATCGACGACATCGTGGCCGACCGCTGGATCAATCCCGAAGACGGCAAGACGGTCGCCGTACCCTACGATTCGGTCGTGATCGACACCGATCTGGACGGGCGCGAAGCCGATCTGGTGCAGGCGCTGGCGCTGGGGGACAGCTTTACGGTGGTGGCGGATGCCGCGACGTGGGACGCGATGGGGTCGCGGGTGGCAAAGGCGCTGGCCCCGCTTGGCCCGGTCAACACGCTGATCCTCGATCATCCCCATGCCGATATGGCGGCGGTGGCTGACCTGACGCAAAAACTGGCGGGGGCCGAGGCGGTGATCGCGGTGGGGTCGGGCACGATCAACGATCTGTGCAAGTATGTGACGGGTCTGGACGGGCGGCGCTATGCGGTGTTCGGCACGGCGGCGTCGATGAATGGCTACACTTCGACCACCGCGTCGATCACGCTGGGTTCGGGGTTGAAGGTGTCGATCCCGTCGCATGCGCCGTCGGGGGTGTTCATCGACCTTGCAGTCAGTGCGGCGGCCCCCCGGCATCTGTCGGCAGCGGGGTTCGGGGATTGTCTGGTGCGGTCGGTCGCGCAGGTGGACTGGTGGATGTCGCACCGGCTGCTGGGGTCGGTCTATTCTTCCGTGCCGTTTCTGATGCAACAGGCCGACGAGATCGAGTTGAACGCCCGCGCTCATCTGATCCCGGCGGGGGATATCGGGGCGAACGGCTATCTGCACCGGGTGCTGACGCTGTGCGGCTTGGGCGTATCTTTCACCGGCATGTCGAACCATGGCTCGATGGGCGAACACCAGATTTCGCACTACATCGACTGCTTCGCAGGCAACCGGCATCCGGGCACCCTGCATGGTCAGCAAGTCGGTGTCGGCGTGCTGACCATGGGGCGTTTGCAGGCGCAGATGCTGGCCAGTGCCACGCCGCCCGTGCTGCGGCCCACCGTGTTCGATCCGGCGGATATGGCGCGGCGAATGGGGCAGGCCGTCGCGTCTGAATGTTTTGCCGACATTGGGCCCAAGACGTTCGATGGCCGCGCAACTGCTGCGCTGAACGAAAAGCTGCAAGAAATCTGGCCCGACCTGCGCGACGAACTGGCGCGCTTCATCGTCTTGCCGCCTGAGATGGAGCGTTTGCTGCGCGCCTCGGGCGGGCCTGCGACGGCGGGCGATCTGGGCGTGCCGGTCGACTTTTACCGCGAGGCAGTCGTGCACTGCCGCGAGATGCGCAACCGTTATTCGTTCCTCGATCTGGCGGCAGATAGCGGAATTCTTGCCGATTTTGCCGCGGGTGAGCATTAAGATGCGCCCGATTGCCGAAATGCCGGTCGAGGTGGCGGCGCGGATCACCGTGGTGTTCACCGACATCGACGACACCCTGACCAACGATGGCCGCTTGCCCGCCTGCGCCTATCAGGCGTTGCAGGACCTGAACGATGCCGGGATTGCGGTGGCACCGATCACAGGTCGCCCGGCGGGCTGGTGCGACATGATTGCCCGGATGTGGCCGGTCGCGGGTGTGGTGGGCGAAAACGGGGCCTTCTACTTTGCCTACGATGCCGCCAGCCGCCAGATGCGCCGCGCCTTTGCCGTGCCCGACGCGCAGCGCGCGGTGGATCGTATCCGGCTGCAAGCCGTACGCGCGCGTATTCTGGCCGAGGTGCCGGGCGCGGCCGTATCGGCAGATCAGTTGTACCGCGAGGCCGATCTGGCGATCGACTTCTGCGAGGATGTGACCGCCCTGCCGAAATCCGACGTAGCGCGCATCAAGGCGATCTTCGAAGCCGAGGGCGCGGTTGCCAAGGTTTCGTCCATTCATGTGAACGGCTGGTTCGGGGCCTATGACAAGCTGACCATGTCCGAACGCTTTGCCGCTGAAGTTCTGGGCGTAAATCTGGCCGCGATCCGCGATCGGGTGGTGTTCGCGGGCGACAGCCCGAACGATGCACCGATGTTCGGCTATTTCCCGCATGCCTGCGGTGTCGCCAACGTCCTGCGGTTCAAAGGCGAAATGGCGGCCGATCCGGCCTATGTGACACGCGCCGAAGGCGGTCATGGATTTGTCGAGATTGCCACGCGTCTGCTGGCGGCGCGACAAGGCGTGCGGACGGTGAGCGAAAGGGTTGCGTGACATCTGAGGCTCCTGAACGGGCCTGTATGACGAAACGGATGTTCCGAACCGGCGGGAGGGTCGGGGAATATCCGCAAGGCAGACGGAAGAAGGGCGCAGCCGCGTCATGGGGGGAAGAGACGGAATGTCAGTTGCGCAAGTCAGACGCATCGCGATCTCGGACAGCCCGATCCCGTGGCTTGCGCCGCTTGTTGCCCTGCTTGTCGTGTTCACCATCTATCCGCTCTTCTACAACATCTGGCTCAGCTTTCACGAATTCGTGCCAAGGCGTCGCGCGCTGGAATTTGTCGGCTTTGACAATTGGGTGCAGTTGTGGGGCGACACCCGGTTCTGGAGTTCGTTGGGCGTCACCTTCGTCTATTTCTTCGTGGCGCTGTTCTTTCAACTGACGCTGGGCATGGGGATAGCCCTGCTGCTGGATGCCGAATTGCCGGGGTTCGGGATGCTGCGCGCGGTGTTGTCGATGACGCTGGTCATCCCGCCTGCCATCGCGGGGATGATGTTTCTGCTGATGCAGGACCCGCAATTCGGGGTAATCACCTATTTTTTAAGCCAGCTTGGCATACTGGACCAGACCCGACCCATCCTTTCCACGTCTTCGACAGCACTTGCAGGCGTGCTGCTCGTCGAAATCTGGCAGTGGACGCCGTTCATGGTGCTGATCTTCATGGCCGGGCTGCGGTCCTTGCCAACCGAGCCTTACGAGGCGGCAATGATCGACGGCGCGTCGGCGGTTCAGGTGTTTCGCCGCCTGACCTTGCCGATGATGTCCAGGGTGATCGCGGTGGCGATCCTGTTGCGCGGCATCGACCTGTTCCGGGTGTTCGACTACGTTTTTGTGATGACGAGCGGAGGGCCGGGGACGGCGACCTATTCGTTGAGTTACTACGCCTGGCAGCAGACATTCAGCTTCACCAACTGGGGCTATGGCGCCACGATCAGCCTTGTCAGTCTGGTCATCGTCCTGGTGATTGCCAACCTGTTCATCGCGGTCTTCAAGGTGAGGTGGTAGCATGTATCAATCCCGCGCCACACGCACGCTGCGAACACTCGCCGGGTGGATGGTCGTCGGCATCTTCTTTTTCCCGATCTATTTCTGGACGTCCGTCGCGTTCCGCAGCGCCAAGGACATCTTCAACTGGCCGCCGAAGATTTTCGAATTCACGCCCAACCTGCGCAATTTCGAAGAGGTGTTCGGCATCACGCTTGGCATCGGGCCGCAGGTGGTCAACCCGGGCGGCGGCAATTTCTACATGGCGCCGCGATTGCTCGATTCGATTATCGTGGCTACGTTCTCGACCCTGCTGGCCATCGTGGTGGCGACTGGTGCCGCCTATTGCCTTAGTCGGATGCCGTTTCGCGGGCGGCACCATTTCGTCAATTGGGTGCTGTCGACACGGATGATGCCCCCGGTGGCCGTGGCCATTCCGATGTTCTTCATCTTCAAGCAGTTCACCTTGCTGGACACTTACACCGGCGTGATCCTGATTCATGCGCTGATGAACCTGCCGCTTGCGGTGTTATTGATGAAAAGCTTTTTCGACGACATCCCTGCCGAAATCGACGAAAGCGCGCTGATCGACGGGGCGTCGCGCTGGACGATCTTTCGGCGCATCGTGCTGCCGATGGCCAAGGGCGGGATCGCCGCTTCGGCGGTGCTGTGTTTCATCTTCAGCTGGACCGAGTTCCTGTTCGTGCTGACCCTGACCCAGACCAGCCTGAAAACCGTACCGGTTGTGTCATCGACCTTTGTCACCTCGATCGGCACGGCTTGGGGCAACATGGCCGCTTTGGGGGCCGTGGCCATCATCCCTGCGTTCATCGTGGTGCTGCTGGTGCAGCGGCATCTGGTGCGCGGGCTGACGATGGGTTCGCTCAAACAATGAGAGCGGGGGATGAACCCCGCCTGAAACACGACCAATGGGGCACCAACGCCCTGCAACAACGGAGGATTACGACCAATGAAAGATAATGACCGCAAGCGATATCTGGCGTCCGTCACGGACAAGTTCGCCAAAGGCCAGATGGGACGCCGCCAGTTCCTCAAGGCCTCGGCAGCGCTTGGCCTCGCCGGATTGGGCACCAGCATGATCGGCCGCCCCTCGGGCCTGTTCACGCCCGCCTATGCGCAAGAGGCGCTGACGCCTTCGCCCGAGGTAATTGCCTGGCTGAAAGACGTGGCCAAGCCGTTCGCCGGCACCACTCTGAAACTGGCGACCGAGGCCACCCCGCCGTCCAACGCCCTGAACAGCCAGTTGAAGGGGTATTTCGAAGAGGCCACCGGCATCAAGGTCGAAATCGAGATTCTGCCGCTGGAGCAGGTGTTGCAGAAACTGACGCTGGACGTCGCGTCCAGCCTTGGCACCTACGATCTGTACTATATCGACCAAAGCTGGGCGGCATCTGTCAGCCAGGACGTGTTCGACCCGCGCGAGCAGTATGCGGGCAACGCAGCCCTTGCGATGCCGAACTACAACCTCGACGACTTCCTGCCCGCACTGGTGGACGGTATCTGTGTCTACGAAGACCGCTGGGTCGGCGTGCCCTATGACATCCCCGTCTTCATCATGATCTACCGCAAGGACATCTATGACCAGTACGGCCTCAAGGCCCCGGCAACGCTGGCAGAACTGCTGAGCAACTCCGAGGTCATCACCACGGAAATGGGGCCGACCATGTTCGGCACCACCGGCCAGATGAAATCGGGGCATTACAGCCTCGAGTGCGACTGGACGGCGTGGCTTTGGGGTCATGGCGGATCGGTGTTCGGCCCGGACGGCAAGTTCACCGGCAACGACGAACGCGGGCTGGAGGCGATGGCCTATTGGGACAAGCTTGTGAAAACCATGCCCCCAGGCGTGCATGGCTGGACATGGGATGGTCAGGGCCAGTCGGTGGCGCAGGGTGTTGCGGCGTCCATGCTGTCTTGGGGCGAATTCTTCCCCTACTTCGACGATCCGACCCAGACCAAGGTTTCGGGCCTGTGCGAAGTGGCGGTGCCGCCTGCGGCCAACCTGCTGCGGACCACAGCAGAAACCGGGTTCGGCGAGATCCCCGGCGTCGGCCATCAGGGCGGCTCGTCGCTTGCGGTGTCGAAGTATTCCAAATCCCCCGATGCGGCTTGGATCTTCATGCAGTGGGCGACCTGTGCCGATACGCAGGCGCTGATCACCTCGCTGGGTGGCGGCACCGGGCCGACACGCGCTTCGGTCTACGAGGATCCGCGCGTTCTGGCCAACGCCCGTGTGGGCGCGGGCACGACCCGTCACCTGAGCGTTGTGCGCGAAACCATCGCCAACCACATGGGGTCCGAGCCTGATCTGCCCGAATGGGCGCAGCTTTCGTCGGACACCATTCCGGTGGGCCTGGGCAAATACTTTGCCGGGGGCTACGGGTCGGCGAAAGAGGCGTTGGACGACATCGCGGCGCAGGTCGGCACAGTCATGGAAGGCTGATGCAACTTCGGGCGGGGCGCGTGGGTTTTTGGCGCGCCCCGCCCAACCTGTCGGGAAAGGAGCCTTTGGAATGACAGACAAACCGCTTGTCGCGATCACGGGTGCCAGTTCCGGGATCGGCGAAGCCGTGGCCCGTACCTTTTCACAGGCGGGTCACCCGGTCTTGCTGATGGCCCGCCGACTGGACCGGATGGAGGCGCTGAACCTGCCGCGCGCCGTTTTGCGCCGGGTCGACGTGCGGGATCGTGCGGCGATTGCGGCGGCTGTGGCCGATGCCGAGGCGCAATTCGGTCCCGTCGACATGATGTTCGCCAATGCCGGGATCGCGCGACTTGGCGATCTTGCCACCCAACCGCCCGAAGATTGGGACGAGATGATCGACATCAACACCAAGGGCATGTTGAACACCGTCCATTCGGTGATGCACGCGATGATCGCCCGCAAGCATGGCACGCTGGTGATGATGAGCAGCATCGCAGGCCGCAAGGTGTACCCTGACCACACCGTCTATTGCGGCACCAAATATTTCGTCCATGCCATCTCGGAAAGCCTGCGCGGATACCTCGCTCCGCATGGCGTGCGGGTCATCGTGCTGTCGCCGGGGATCATCGACACCGAAGTGCTGGACGGGGTTCGCGACCCCGACACGCTGGCCAATTACAAGCGCAACAAGGAGGCCATCGGCGGCGGCATTTCGGCCGATATCGTGGGGGCCTTGACGCTGAACGCCTATAATCTGCCTCAGCGGGCCATCGTGCAGGAAATCGTCATCACGCCGACCGCACAAGTTTACTGAAACTCAAGGCAAGACCAGCCAGGACTAGAAGGAACGCCGATGGCGACCGTTGAATACAGGAAGATCGGCAAATCCTATGGCGCGGTGCGGGTCATGCAGGATGTGTCGTTCCAGATCGAGGATCACCAGTTCGTCGTGCTGCTGGGGCCGTCGGGCTGTGGCAAGACCACGCTGTTGCGGATGACGGCGGGGCTGGAAAAGGTGACCGAGGGCGATCTGCTGATCTCCGGCAACCGGGTGAACGACGTCCATCCGCGCGACCGCAACATCGCCATGGTGTTTCAGAACTACGCGCTTTACCCGACGATGAGGGTCTATGACAACATCGCCTTCAGTCTGGAAGTGGCCAAGGTGCCAGCGCCCGAGGTCAAGCGCCGCGTCGAATATGCCGCCGAAGTGCTGAACCTGACGCCTTACCTGCAACGCTATCCCAAGGAATTGTCGGGCGGTCAGCGGCAGCGTGTCGCGATGGGCCGCGCCATGGTGCGCGAGGCCAAGGTGTTCCTGTTCGACGAGCCGCTGTCGAACCTTGACGCGAAACTCCGTGCCCACATGCGGACCGAAATCCGGCAGTTGCACAACAAGTTGCAGACGACGACGGTCTACGTCACCCACGACCAGATCGAGGCGATGACGATGGCCGACAGGATCGTGGTCATGCGGGCAGGCAACATCGAACAGATCGGCACCCCGGACGAGGTTTATGATCACCCCAACAGCAAGTATGTGGCCGATTTCATCGGCTCATCCGCCATCAACTTCTTGAACGGGGTCGTCGTGACCGGGGCAGGGGGGCCTGCGGTTGACACGGCCTCGGGTCAGATCGCGTTGCCTGCGGGCACCGGCGCCAAGCCCGGCCAGAAGGTAATCTGCGGGGTGCGTCCCAATGATGTGACCATTGCGGACGCAGGCGCTATTTCGACGACGGCAATGCTGATCGAACGCATGGGTCACGAGGCGCAGTTGTGCGCAAAATCGGCGGACGGCGACTTCAACGCCATCGTCGACAAGGCGTTGCGGGTGGCCGAAGGCACGCCGGTCCGTTTCGATGTCATCCCCGAAAAGGTGCATGTCTTCGACGCCGCGACCGAGCGGCGACTGTAATTTCTTTTCCTGATGCCCGGACCGGCTCCGGTGCTGAACTTCAACGAGGCTGTGATGAAATCCAGATGGTCCGACGCCGACTTCACGTCCGTGGTGGAGGCTTATGTCGCGCGCGGCATCAACCGCGATCTTGCGATCCGCACCTACACAACGCGGCTTCTGGGGTCCGATCCGGAACTGGTGCTGCACGGCGGGGGCAATACCTCGGTCAAGACGGTCTATACCGATCTGGACGGGTCGCAGGTCGATGTGCTGTGCGTCAAGGGGTCGGGCTGGGACATGGGGACCATCGAGCCGCAGGGCCTGCCGGCTGTGCGGCTTGCGCCGTTGCAGGCGCTGACCCGGTTCGACACGCTGACCGACGACAACATGGTGATGTTGCAGCGCCGGATGCTGATGAACCCGTCGGCCCCCAATCCGTCGGTCGAGGCGGTTCTGCATGCAATCATGCCGTTCCGCCATGTCGATCACACCCATGCCAACGCGATTGTCTCGCTTACCAACCAGCCGCAAGGCGAGGCGCTGATCCGCGCGTTGTACCCCGACAGCATCGTGGTGCCCTACGTGATGCCCGGCTTCGATCTGGCCAAGGTTTGTGCTGTGGCTATGGCGGCGGCACCGGGGGCCAAGGGGATGATCCTGCTAAAGCATGGCATCTTCACCTGGTCCGACGATCCGCGCGAGGCTTACGAGGCGATGATCGCGATGATCGACGCCGCCGAGGTTCGGCTGGCTAAAGGGCGCGCGCGGCCCTTTGCGGGTGTGACCTTGCCTGCGGCTGTGCTGCCCGCAGGCGTGGTCGCGCCGATCCTGCGCGGTACGATCAGCATCGACACCGGGGTGGAAGGGCGACCGAAGCGGTTCGTGCTTGAACATCGTGCGACGCCACAGGTGATGGAGTTCTGCAACGCCGCGCGCGCGGGCGATCTGGCCTCGCGCGGCAATGCCACGCCCGAACACGTGTTGCGGATCAAGCGATTGGGCGTCGCTTTGGCAGCCCCGACCGATGCGGGCGCGTTCAAGGCGGCGGTCAAGGTGGCGGTGGACGCTTATATCGCCGATTACAAAGACTATTTCGCCCGCAACAATGCCCGCGTCGGCGGCATAAAGATCATGCTCGACCCGATGCCACGGGTGTTTTACGTCGCGGGCGTCGGCCTGTTTGCCGCTGCCGCCTCTGTCAAGGAGGCCCGCGCCGCCGCCGATGTGGCCGAGGCCACGGTCGAGGTGATCACCAAGGCCGAAGGGATCGACGCCTTTCAGGCGCTGCCCGAGGCCGATCTGTTCGACATCGAATACTGGTCGCTGGAGCAGGCCAAGCTGGCAGGGCAGGTCGAAAAGCCCCTGTCGCGTCAGATCGCTGTCGTTACGGGGGCCGCGTCGGGGCTTGGTCTCGCGGTGGCCGAGGCGTTGCGGGCCGACGGTGCAGAGGTGGCGCTGCTGGACATCGCGGGCGATGCGCTGATGCGCGAGGCCAAACGCGTGGGCGGCATCGGCATTGTCTGCGACGTGACCGATCCTGTCGCGGTGGATGCGGCGATTGCCGAGGTGGCGGCGCGGCTTGGCGGGGTCGATATCCTGATCTCGAACGCGGGGGCCGCGTTTCAGGGCGCGCTGACCGATGTGCCGGACGCGCTGTTTCACAAGGCGTTCGACCTCAACTTCTGGGGCCACCACAACATCGCCCGCGCGGCGGTGCGGGTGATGAAACTGCAAGGCACCGGCGGGGCCATCGTGTTCAACGTTTCGAAACAGGCGGTCAATCCGGGACCGGATTTCGGGCCCTACGGCACGTCGAAGGCCGCGCTGATGGCCTTGATGCGGCAGTATGCGGTGGAGCATGGCGCGGATGGCATCACTTCTAACGCGGTCAATGCCGACCGTATCCGAACGGGTCTGATGACCGATCAGATGGTGGCCGACCGCAGCCGCGCCCGCGGTCTGACGCCGGACGCCTATATGCGCGGCAATCTGGTGAAACGCGAAGTGACCGCCGCCGATGTGGCTGCGGCCTTCCTGCATCTGGCCAAGGCGCGCACCAGCACCGGGGCCGTGCTGACCGTGGACGGCGGCAACGTCGCCGCCATGATGCGGTAGGCATACAGTTCGGGCGGTTTTTCGACAGACGTTCCGATGCTGCGCCTGTCCTGGCAACTTCAGGCCATTTCGCCGGTGAAAGACCGCGAAGCTGCGCTTCAGGCAGCGACTGACAATGCAGAAGTCTGCAGCAATTCACGGGCCTTGCCCAAGCCGTCACCGGCCTGATCGGGCAAGGCGTTGTCCCTCTCCCGCTTGGATCGAACGCCGTCAGATCAGGTCGAACCGCGTGCTGATCCGCCCCACCACACGCCTGTCTTTCAGCGTGAGATCCGACTTGGTCGCGTAATCCACAAAGCCCCGCTTGGCGTAATACCCCAGCCCTACCGTATTATCCGCCCGGATCGTCGCGTTCAGCGCCACGATCCCCTGCGCCCGCGCCCAGCCCTGCGTCGCGGCAAACAGCGCCGCCCCGACACCGCCGCGCTGAAGCCCCGGCTGCACGAATGTCCCGATATCGCACCAGCCTTGGGGCAGGTCCGGGTTGGCCCCCAGCACCTGAAACCCGATCACCCGCCCCGCCTCGATGGCCACATGGGCGCACAGCGCGTCCGCCCCGGTCAGATAGTCGGCGGCAACCTGATCCACCGTGCGCTCGACCTCGTACGCCGTGGTCCCGCCGATGCGGATGACCGTATTCTGAACGCCCGTCATGCCCGCCGCATCCGCCAGACCTGCCCTACGAACGATCATTCACAAAACTCCGCGCGGCTGTAGCCCTGGATGAACAACAGCGCCGTCAGATCGCCATGGTTGATCCGAAGATCGCATTCCGCCGCCACCACGGGCTTGGCGTGCAGCGCAACCCCGGCCCCCGCACGCGCCAGCATCCCCAGATCGTTCGCCCCGTCGCCCACCGCCATCACCTCGGCCTCGGCCAGCCCCAACCGCGCGCAAATCTGCTCCAGCGCCAGCAGCTTGGCGGCCCGCCCCAGAATGGGTTCGGCCACCCGGCCCGTCAGAACCCCACCGGCAACTGCCAACACATTCGCCCGGTTCTCGTCGAACCCCAGCATCGCCGCCACCGGTTCGGTGAACGCGGTAAACCCGCCCGACACCAGCGCTGCATAGCCCCCCGCCGCCTGCATCGTCGCCACCAACGCCCGCCCGCCCGGCATCAGGGTGATCCGGTCCCGCAACACGCCCGCAATCGCCGCCTCGGGCAACCCGGTCAGCAAGCCGACACGCTCCCGCAACGCCGCCTCGAAGTCCAACGCGCCGTTCATCGCTCGCGCGGTGATCGCCGCCACCCGCGCCCCAACCCCGGCCTCGTCGGCCAGCTCGTCGATGCACTCCTGCCGGATCATCGTGCTGTCCATGTCGGCCAGCAACACGCGCTTGCGCCGCCCCTCTGCGGCCTGCACCACCAGATCGACCCCGATCCCCTGCAAACCCGCCCAGACCTCCCACCGGTTCGCGGGCATCGAAGGCAGTGCAAACTCCGCCGCCACACCCGGCTCCAGCCAGACCGCGTCGCTCCCCCCCCAGGCGTTGCGCAAACTCTCGACCATCGCGCGGTCGACCGCGGGGCGCGCAGGATCAGTCACCACCGTCGCCACAAACATCATCGCCCCCAAATCCCGCTGCGCGTCGCAAACCCGTAACCAAGCGGCGCTTTACGCCGTTTTTTCCGCTTGTGCCACCCCGCAACCCGCCCTACACCCCTCGGTGGGACACCCTTCCCCAACGAAGGGCATTTATCTGCGAGGATATCATGACTGACCTGCTCGCTCCGGCCACGCGCCCGGCGAACCCGCGCTTTTCGTCCGGCCCCTGCGCAAAGATCCCCGGCTACACGCTCGACATGCTGTCCGATGCCCCACTGGGACGGTCGCACCGCGCCTCGGTCGGCAAAGCCAAACTCCGCGAAGCCATCGACCTGACGCGCGCCATTCTTGGCGTCCCCGGTGACTACCGCATCGGCATCGTCCCCGGCTCCGACACGGGAGCAGTCGAGATGGCGATGTGGACCCTGCTTGGCCAGCGCCCGGTCGAAATGCTGGCGTGGGAGTCGTTCGGCGAAGGTTGGGTGACGGACGCGGTCAAGCAACTCAGACTCGACGCCAAGGTCAAGATCGCCCCCTACGGCCAGATCGTCGACCTTGCGACCGTCGATTTCAATGCAGACGTGGTGTTCACCTGGAACGGCACGACCAGCGGCGTCCGCCTGCCTGACGGCTCCGCGATCCCCGCCGACCGCGCCGGACTGACGATCTGCGACGCCACAAGTGCCGCGTTTGCCATGGATCTGCCCTGGCACAAACTCGACGTGACGACGTTCTCGTGGCAGAAAGTGCTGGGCGGCGAAGGCGCACACGGCATGCTGATCCTGTCGCCCCGCGCCGTGGAACGGCTGGAAACCTACACGCCGCCGTGGCCGCTGCCGAAGATTTTCCGCCTGACCTCCAAAGGGAAACTGATCGAAGGCATCTTCATGGGCGAGACGATCAACACGCCTTCGATGCTGGCGGTCGAAGATTGCCTCGTGTCGCTGAAATGGGCGCAATCCATCGGCGGCCTGCCCACCCTGATCGCGCGCTGCAATGCCAACGCCCAAGCCGTCCACGACTTCTGCGCCGTCAATCCGTGGCTCACCAACCTCGCCCATGACCCCGCCACCGCTTCGACGACCAGCGTCTGCCTGACCTTCACCGACGCGCGCATCAGGGACGGCGAGGGTTTCGCCAAGGCCGTCGCCAAACGCCTCGAACAGGCCAAGGTCGCCTACGACATCGGCGCCTACCGCGACGCCCCCCCGGGACTGCGGATCTGGTGCGGGGCAACGGTAGAAACCGCCGATGTGGCTGCCCTGATGCCGTGGATCGCCCACGCCGTCCACACCGAACTCGCGGCGCTGACCTAAGCCGCCTGACCCCGCCCGCCCGCAACCCCCGGTGGGGGGGGGGGGGCGCACCACCCACCCCCCCCCCCCCCCCACGCGCGGGGGGACGCCCCCCCCCCCCCCCCCCCCAACGCCCCACCCCCCCACAGAA
>JBBRVJ010000096.1:0-14004 GCA_038246975.1 Rhodobacterales bacterium
GCGGACGTGGTTCGTGGCGCAGAGCGACCCGCAGGCGGCGCGCAAGCGGTGGATCAACGCGATGAAGCCGCGCGGCGAGGTGCGGCTGGACGCAGGCGCAGTGACCGCGCTGCGCGGGGGCAAGTCGCTGTTGCCGGCCGGGGTGGTGTCGGTTGCGGGCGCGTTCGGGCGCGGCGATCCGGTGGCGATCGTGTCGCCTGCGGGCGATGTGTTGGGCAAGGGCTTGGTGCGTTACACAGTCGAGGAAGCGCGGCTGATTGCCGGGCATCGGTCCGGCGATATCGAGGGGATTTTGGGTTATGCCGGGCGGGCGGCGCTGATCCACCGCGATGACATGGTGATCTGAGAGCAGATTGGGGGCGGCCTTCAAACCCCGGGATATTCAAGAACAGCGTAATGGGGCTAGGGTCATGGACGGGCAGATGACGGACCTGATGGCAAAGATGGGGGTTGCGGCGAAGGCGGCGGCGGCGGAACTCGCCTATGCTTCGTCAGAGCGCAAGTATGCCGCACTGATCGGGGCGGCGCATCAGGTCTGGGATCAGCGGCAGGCGGTTCTGGACGCGAATTGTGAGGATATGGCCTACGGCGACGCCAAGGGGCTGAGCCCGTCGATGATGGACCGGCTGATGCTGAACGAGGGGCGGTTGCGCGGGATTGTCGATGGGCTGCGGTCGGTCGCGGAACAACCCGATCCGGTGGGGCGGGTTCTGGCCGCTTGGGACCGGCCCAATGGGTTGCATATTCAGCGGGTCGCGACGCCCTTGGGTGTTGTCGGCGTAATATACGAGAGCCGCCCGAATGTGACGGCGGATGCCGGGGCGCTGGGCCTGAAGGCAGGCAATGCTGTGATCCTGCGGGGGGGATCGGAGAGTTTTCATTCGTCCACGGCCCTGCACGGCTGCATGGTGCGGGGTTTGCGCGAGGCTGGGTTGCCGGAGGCGGCGATCCAGTTGGTGCCGACGCGGGACCGGGCGATGGTGTCGGCGATGTTGGCGGCTGTGGACTTTATCGACGTGATCGTGCCGCGGGGCGGCAAGGGGTTGGTCGGGCTTGTGCAGCGCGAGGCAAGGGTGCCGGTGTTCGCGCATCTGGAGGGGATCTGCCACGTCTATGTGGATCGGGATGCCGACCTGGCAAAGGCGCGGGCGGTGGTTCTGAACTCCAAGACGCGGCGCACCGGGGTGTGCGGGGCGGCCGAATGTCTGCTGATCGACTGGCAGTTCTATACCCGGCATGGCGCCGTTCTGATCCAAGACCTGCTGCGCGCCGGGGTCGAGGTGCGTGCCGAGGGGGAGTTGTTGAAGATACCCGGAACGGTTCGGGCAGAGCCGGAGGATTTCGGTCGCGAGTTTCTGGACATGATCATCGCCGCCAAACTGGTGGACGGGGTGGACGCGGCGATTGCGCATATCCGCCGGTATGGCAGCAACCACACCGAAAGCATCCTGACCGAAAATGACGAAACCGCCGCACGGTTCATGCAGCGGCTGGACAGCGCCATTCTGATGCGCAACGCCAGCACTCAGTTTGCCGATGGCGGGGAATTCGGCATGGGAGCGGAAATCGGGATTGCCACTGGCAAGCTGCATGCACGCGGGCCGGTGGGGGCCGAGCAGTTGACCAGTTTCAAGTATCTGGTCACGGGCCACGGCACGATCAGAAGCTGAGCCTGATCTCTCCGGTTCTGATGTCGGCGGTCAGGCGGCGGCCCTGGCGTATCGCCTCTTCCGGCACCAGCAGGAAATGAACCTGCGCGGGGCCGATGTTCACGGCGGCGGCGGGGTGCGACAAAACCTCCCACAGGTCGGGGTCGACCCGCAGTTTCTGGGCCTGTGCGGTCAGGGTCCAGCGGGTTTCGGTCAACTCGACAGTGATCCGCCCGCCGTAAGGCATCGCGGTTTCCAGACACTGGATCAGCAGGAACGCCAGTTTCACCTCGCGGCGGGCAAGGTCATTCGGGGTTTGCCACTCGACCGACAGTCTGCCACCCCGCATCAGGTCGGTCAGGATGCCCACCACATCTGACTTTCCCATCCGCTGATCCGCCGAAGCCGACCCGAAGCCGACGCGAAAGAAGCGGATGCGGGCCGTGGCGCTGGCCACACTTTCCGAGATCAGCGCCATTTCCGGCCCTTTGATGCCGCCGTCCATCATCATCAGTTCAACCCCATTGCTGATCGCCCCGATCGGGCTGATAAGGTCGTGGCAAATGCGCGAGCCCAGCAGGGCGGCAATGTCGATTCTGTCTGGCATCAACTTCTCCATCACGGGGTCTGAATGTCGTCTTTACTTGAACCCGGAATGTTGGTGCGGCACCCTGCGCAACCCGACTGGGGGTTGGGGCAGGTGCAATCCAACATCGGCGGGCACGTCACCGTGAACTTCGAACACGCAGGCAAAGTCGTCATTGACACACGGCATGTAGAATTGCGCCCCGATTACGGCCTTGATCGGATACTGCGCTGAAAGCGTTGGGCTTTTCAACTCAAGATTGAGGGTCTTGGCAAAGCGCGGTTGCAAAGTTCCGGCCAAAACCATAAGACGGCGCAGCCAATGGGGCGTATGGGTTTCGGACACCATGATTGCCGATGACAACGCTTTCACCTTGCGCCTTGCCCGCGATGCCCGTGACCTGCGCGCGGCGCAGCGGTTGCGCTATGAGGTCTTTGTCGAGGAATTGGGCGGCGACGGGGATCTGGTGAATCACGTCGAGCGTCTGGAATGCGATGCGTTCGATCCGTTCTTTGAACATCTGTTGCTGATCGACACCCGCCGCGACCCCGCGACGCTGAGCGATGTGGTCGGTGTCTATCGGTTGTTGACCAGTGAACGGATGCCGCTTGCGGGGCGCTATTATTCGGAAGGGGAATACGATCTTGCGCCGTTGAAGTCGTCGGGGCGGCGCTTGCTGGAACTGGGCCGGTCCTGTGTTCATCGCGACATGCGGGGCGGGGCGGCGATGTTTCATCTGTGGAACGGATTGGCAGAGTATGTGATCGAGCGGCAGATCGAGGTGATGTTCGGTGCCGCGTCTTTCCATGGAACTGACGTGGCGGCCCTCGCGCAACCGTTGGCCTATCTGTATCACAACCATCTGGCGCCCGAGGCGCTGCGGGTGCGGGCACGTCCCGAACACCGGCAGGAGATGAACCTGATGGCGGTGGATCAGTTGGACCGGCGTGCGGCAATGGCGGGTACTCCGGCGTTGATCAAGGCCTATTTGCGGTTGGGCGGGTTTGTCGGGGATGGCGCGTGGATAGACGGGGCATTCAATACGACGGACGTCTGTCTGGTCATGGATACGACCCGGATGAGCGCAAAGCACCGCGACTATTACGTTCGCAAGCAGGCCCGCGCGGGATGAGCGATTGGCTGGCGGCGCGGATGGTATTGCCTGCGCTGCGGCTTCGGGGCTGGCTGAGGGTGGTCTGGCGCGGCGGGGTTCTGGCGATTGTCACCTATGGCTGTCTGGGGTTGCTGTTGCTGGTGCGGGTGATCGAGCGGCCCTTGTGCGGGCAGGCGCGGCCGGTGACGCCTTATCTGACGCAATTCGTGTGCCGGGTGGCGTTGGTGATGTTTGGAATACGGTTGCGGGTGGTGGGCCAGCCTGCCCTTGGGGCGGGGGCTGTCGTCGCCAACCATTCGGGATGGCTTGATATCTTTACGTTGAACGCGGTGCAGCGCTTGGTATTCGTGTCGAAGTCCGAAGTGGCGGGCTGGGCCGGGATCGGCATCCTGGCCCGCGCGGTGGGCACGGTGTTCATCACGCGCAAGGGGTCTGAGGCGTTGGCGCAGGCCCGCGTGCTGGAGGACCGCCTGCGGGCGGGCGATCGGTTGCTGTTCTTTCCCGAAGGCACGAGCAGCGACAGTTTGCGGGTGCTGCCGTTCAAGCCGACGCTGTTTGCGGCGTTCTTTGCAGATGGTCTGCGAGAAAGGTTGAATGTGCAGCCGGTATCGGTGGTGTATCATGCGCCAAAGGGGCTGGACGCCAAGTTCTATGGCTGGTGGGGCGACATGGAGTTCGCCCCGCATCTTTTGCAGGTGCTGGCCCATCCCGGCGGGGCGGTCACGGTGACGTTTCACACGCCGGTCGCGGTCGCCGACTTTGCCGACCGCAAGGCGCTGGCGGCGCAGTGCGGGGCGGTAATCGCCGAGGCGCATCGCGCGGGACGGTCAGCCCAAGGGGGCCAGGAGGGCGCGCAGGGCGGCAGCGGGGTTTTCTGAAGCCCAGATTTCTTCGCCGATGCCAAAGAAGTCGGTGACGGGGCCGAGTGTTTCGATCAGGTCGACCGTCAACGCGCCTTCGGCGATCACCGGCACTTCGATCATTTCCGACCACCATTCGAACAGATCGAAGGGGGCCCGACTGCCATCACCCAGCGTGGTGTTGCCGACCGGGCCGAAGGCGATGTAATCCGCGCCCGCCTCGGCGGCAGAGATGCCTTCATGGCGGGTGACGCCGCAAAACGCGCCGATGATGGCGTCGGACCCGAGGTCTTTGCGCGTCTGGCGCAGGTTGCGCCCCCCATCGGGGAAATGAACGCCGTCCAACCCCAGCCGTTCGACCAGCAGCAGGTGGGTGTCGATCACGATGGCCACATCGCGGGCATGGGCCACCACGCGGCAGGCATCGGCGGCGCGGGCGATCATATCCTGATCCTTCGACGCCAGCGACAGGCGCAGGCACGCTATGTCGACACCGTCCAGCACGGCGGCCAGTTGATCGGGGTAGACATCAAGGTCAAAGGCGGGCGGGGTGATCAGGGTGATCTGCGGGCGGTCGGTGTCGGCCATTCTGCGGCTCCATGCGATGTGGGTTGCCGTTTAGCGCAGTTTGGCGGGCTTGGCTATCAGGGGGGTGTAGGGTATCAGGCGGCGGTGCTTGTGAAAGGTCTGACCGATGATCCCGCCAGTGTTTATCTTGGTGCGCCCGCAGATGGGCGAGAATATCGGGGCGGCGGCGCGGGCGATGCTGAATTTCGGGCTGGAGCGGATGCGGGTGGTGGACCCGCGCGATGGCTGGCCCAGTCCCAAGGCGGTTGCGATGGCATCTGGGGCGGGGCGGGTGCTGGATGCGGCGGGGCTGTTTGCCGATGTTCCGGGCGCGATTGCCGATTGCGATTATGTTTTTGCCACCACCGCGCGGGGGCGGGAACTGACCAAGCCCGTGATGACGCCGGAACGGGCGATGGAACATGCGCGGGCCTTGACGGCGGCGGGCAAGCGGGTGGGCGTTCTGTTCGGGCCAGAGCGGGCAGGGCTGGAGAACGACGATGTGGTGCTGGCCAATGCCATTGTGACGGTGCCGGTCAACCCCGAGTTTCCCAGCCTGAACCTGGGGCAATGCGTGTTGCTGGTGGGCTATGAGTGGCGGCGTCAGACGGTCGAAGTGGCCCCGGAAGTGATGGAGATGGCGCGCACCGAGTTTGCCTCGGCGCTGGAGGTGCAAAAACTGGGCGATCATTTCGAGGAACGGCTGGACGAGGTCGGGTTCTTTTATCCGCCCGGCAAGGTCGACGGGATGAAGCAGTCTTTGCGCAACATGTGGTCGCGGCTGGGCCTGACGCGGGCAGAGGTGCAGACCTTCCACGGCATGCTGCGGCAGATTGCCTTTCGGTTGAAGCGGCAGGAGGGTGACGAGCGATAAGGGGCGCTGCCTTCGGCGCAAGCGCCTTACAAAGGGAGATTTCTGAGCAGATCAAGGGGTGAGCCGTGGTGTCGCGGGGCCTTGATGCCTTGGGGGGGCAGGGCTAGGGTCCGGCCTCAAGCACAGGAGCAGTCGGATGGCGGGCAAGCGCAGCATATTTGAAGAAGTCGGTGCGGGCGGCGGGTCGCAGGCGGTGCCGGTGCGTGGGCTGATCGACGGGCGAAGCCGCGGCGCACGGCGGGGCATCCGGGCCTGGCTGGTGGGGTTGTTCCTGCTGGTTGCGGTGATGATCGCGGTGGGGGGGATGACGCGGCTGACCGACAGCGGGCTGTCGATCACCGAATGGAATCTGGTGATGGGCACGCTGCCGCCGTTGAACGAGGCGGTCTGGCTGTCGGAGTTCGGCAAGTATCAGCAAAGCCCCGAGTTTCTGCTGCAAAACAGCGCGATGACGCTGGACCAGTTCAAGGGCATCTATTGGTGGGAATGGGGTCACCGGTTGCTGGGGCGGGTGATCGGGCTGGTCTGGGCCATAGGCTTTGTCGGCTTCTGGGTGGCAAAGCAGATTCCGCAAGGCTGGACGCCGCGCCTGTTCTGGATCGGGCCGATGATCGGGGTGCAAGGCGCAATCGGGTGGTGGATGGTGGCATCCGGGCTGGAGGGCGCGCGGGTCGATGTGGCGTCCTATCGGCTGGCGCTGCATCTGGGGTTGGCGTTCGTACTGTTCGGGTTCTTGACCTGGTATGTGTTTCTGCTGGGCCGCAGCGAGGCCGAACTGTTGCAATCGCAGCGCGTCGGAGAGCGCAAGTTGGTCGGCATGACGACCGGTCTGATGCTTTTTGTACTTCTGCAGGTGTTGCTGGGGGCGCTGGTCGCAGGGATTGACGCGGGGCGCGGCTTTCCGACCTGGCCCTTGATGAACGGTCAATTCTTTCCGGCGGATGCGTTTTATGTGCCGGGCGGGGTCTGGTGGCAGGCGTTCTTTGAAAATCCTGGGTTGGTGCAATTCATTCACCGGATGTCGGGGTATCTGCTGTTTGCCTTTTGCATCATCGTCTGGCTGCGCGGTCGGCGGTCGGTGCATCCCGTCACGCGGGGGGCCTATCACGGCGTGATGGCGATGATGGGGGCACAGGTCGCTTTGGGGATTGTGACGGTGCTGGTGGCCGCGCAAATGCATGTGGCGATCACCCATCAGATCGGTGCGGTAATCCTGTGGGTGCTGATTCTGCGGGCGCGGCATCTGGCGGCCTATCCGATTGCAGGGTCCATCCGGGAAGGAACGGCATGAGCGGGAACAACAGGGCATATGCCGATCTGATGGCGTATCAGCGGCAGACCGAGGCGTTGGCTTCGGTGGCCGGGCGGCTGGGTTGGGATCAGGAAACCATGATGCCGCGCGGCGCGGCCGAGCAGCGGTCCGAAGAGATGGCGGCGATCGAGGGAGTGTTGCACGCGCGGCGCACCGACCCGCGCATCGCCGACTGGCTGGGGCAAGCCGAAGCACCGGATGCCGAGGCAGAGGCGCAGGTGCGGGAAATCCGGCGTAGTTATGCGCGGATGACCAAGGTTCCGGGCGACCTTGCGCAAGAGTTGGCGCGGGTGACGTCAGTGGCTCAGGGCATATGGGCTGACGCCAGGGCGCGGGAGGATGTGGCGGGCTTTCTGCCTACCTTGACCGAAGTCATCGGGCTGCGGCGGCACGAGGCGGAATGTCTGGCGCAGGGCGGCGATCTGTATGACGCGTTGCTGGATGATTACGAACCGGGGGCGACGGCCGACAGCATCGGCGCGATGTTCGATGCGATGCGGCCCCGGCTGGTGGCCTTGCGTGGCGCAGTGCTGGACCGGGCAGGACCAGAGCCGTTGGCCGGTGTGTTTCCCGAGGCGGCGCAGATGCGGATGGCGCGCGATCTGGCCACGGCCTTTGGCTATGACTGGACGCGGGGGCGAATGGATATGGCAGTGCATCCATTCAGTTCGGGGTCGGGCAGCGACAGCCGGATCACCACACGGGTGGTCGAGACCGAGCCGTTCAACTGCTTTTATTCCACCATCCACGAGGTCGGGCATTCCAGTTATGAACTGGGCATCGACTCCGACTATGCAATGACCCCGATCGGGCATGGCGTGTCGATGGGGGTGCACGAAAGCCAGAGCCGGATTTACGAAAACCAGTTGGGCCGCAGCCGGGCCTTTACCGGCTGGATGTATGGCCAGATGGTGGACCGGTTCGGTGATTTCGGGGTCGACAGTGCCGAAGATTTCTACCGGGTCGTCAACCGGGTTCAGCCCGGCTTCATTCGCACCGAGGCCGACGAGGTGCATTACAACCTGCACATCATGATGCGGTTCGATCTGGAGCGTCGTCTGATTTCGGGCGATCTGACGGCTGGCGATCTGGAGGCGGCGTGGAACGACAGGTTCCGCGCTGATTTCGGCGGGGTGGTGGACCGGCCTTCGCAGGGGATGTTGCAGGACGTGCATTGGTCGGTGGGGCTGTTTGGCTATTTTCCGACCTATACGCTGGGCAATGTCTTTGCGGGCTGCCTGCATCAGGCATTGCGCGCGGCGGTGCCGGGGCTGGACGATCAGTTGGCGGCGGGGAACACGTCGGGGGCAACGGGCTGGCTGCGGGAGAATCTGCAGCGTCACGGTGGGCTCTTTGCGCCGCGTGACACCGTGGCGCGGGCTTGCGGGTTTGAGCCGGATGAGGGGCCGCTGCTGACATATCTGGAAACCAAGTTTGCAGATCTCTACGGGTTGTGAACCCGCCCGACACGCCTGACCGGGGTGATCCGCTGGCGGTGTGGTTGCTGGCGGTGGGACAGACGCTGATTTACGCGTCGCTTTACTATGCGTTCGCGGCTTTGCTGCCTTCGTTGGTGACGGCGACCGGCTGGAGCAAGGCGCAACTGGCGGCGGGGCCGACGCTGGCCTTCCTGATCACGGCGGGGCTGACGCCGGTTACCGGGCGGCTGGTGGACCGGGGCTGGGGCGGCGACATGCTGATCTGGATGCCGGGGCTGGGAGCGCTTGGGCTGGTCGGGTTGGGGTTTGCGAAAACGCCGGGGGTCTGGCTGGCGCTGTGGGCCGTGGTCGGTGTGGCGCAGGCCGGGTCGTTCTACGAGACGTGTTTCGCGTTTCTGACCCGCAGGTTGGGCGGCGGCGCGCGGGCCGCAATCACGCGGGTGACGCTGGTGGCGGGGTTTGCCGGGACGCTGGCCTTTCCGTTGGGGGCTGTGCTGGCGCAGGCGTTCGGCGGGCAGGGGGCGCTGGTGGCCTTTGCCGCGCTGGTGGTTTTTGGGGCGGTTCCGGTGAATGTCTTGGCAGTACGGCGGCTGCGGCGGCTTGATCTGGCGGGGGTGGGGCGCCCTGCCCCGGAGCCGGGCGCGCTGATGACGGCGCTGCGGCGACCGGCGTTTTGGGGGATCGGCGCGATTTTCGGGCTGACCTATCTGAGCCATTCCATTCTGGTCACCTATGCACTGGTGCTGTTTGCCGAACGCGGGGCGGCGGCGGGGGTGGCAGTGCTGGCTGCATCCTGCATCGGGCCTGCGCAGGTGGCAGGGCGGGCCGTTCTGATGATGAACGAGACGCGGGTCAGCACCAAGGCGGCAACGGTGTGGTCGCTTGGGTCCGTGGTCGGGGCCGCGGTCCTGCTGTGGTTGGCGGGAATGGCCCCGGTGCTGATCTTTGGTTTTGCGCTGTTGCAGGGGGCGGGGTTGGGGTTGTCGTCGATCTTGCGCCCGGTATTGTTGGCCGAGGTGTTGGGACGGCGCGGGTTTGGCAGCATTTCCGGCGCGGCGGCAGTGGCCCCGATCCTTGGCACGGCGGCGGGGCCGGTGGTGGGGGCGTGGCTGTTTGGGATCGGGCCGTCGGCGGTTTACGGGGCCTGTCTGGCGATGGCGGCTGCGGGGTTCGGCATCGGGCTGGTGCTGTTGCGCAGGTAAGGCAGGGGGCATTCTGCCCCCTCTTGGCCTGCGGCCAATTCACTCCCTGAGGATATTTTCAGACAGAAAATGCAGGGCTCAGGCTTGCCAATCCGGTTTGCGTTTCTCGAGAAAGGCGGTGATGCCTTCGTTCGTGTCCTGGTTCAGCATGTTTTCCACCATGACGCGGCCCGTATGGTCATACGCGGCCGCGAGGCCAAGTTCGGCTTGTCGGTAGAAAGCCGCCTTGCCGATTCGGACGGCCGCGCCGAGTTTGCCTGCGATGGTTTCGGCAAGGGTCCGCGTGGCGGTATCGAGGTCCCCGGGTGCCGTCACGCGGTTGACGAGGCCTGCTTCGCGGGCGCGGGCGGCGTCGAGGAATTCGCCGGTTGTCAGCATCTCGAACGCGACGGCCGCAGGGACTTTGCGCGTCAGGGCGACCATCGGAGTGGAACAGAACAGGCCGATGTTCACGCCGTTGACGCCGAACCGGGCTTGCGTCGATGCAACGACGAGGTCGCAGGACGCCACAAGTTGACAGCCCGCTGCGGCGGCGGTGGCGTGGACTTGCGCGATGACGGGTTGGGGCAGGGCAACAATCGTTTGCATCAGCGCGGCACAGCGGGCAAACAGGTCGGCAAAAGCGGCAGCGCCGTAGTCAGTCGCGGCGCGGGCGGCCTGCATTTCCTTGAGGTCGTGGCCTGCACAGAAGGCACGGCCCGTGCTGCGCACGATCACCACGCGGATCTCTGCATCCTGCGCGATGCGGTCCAGTTCCTCATGAAGGGCGGCGATCATCGCGTCGGACAGCGCGTTGAGGCTGGCAGGCGCGTTCAGCGTCAGGGTCGCAATGCCTCCGTCGTCGGCCCGCAGCAGGATCGGTTCCATCGATGTATCCCGCCCCCGCTGCCGGATCAGGTCTTGGCGACGGTGAACTGGCCCTCGATCTGGGCACCGCTTTCGATGATCAGGGTCGTGTAGGTGATGTCGGCGGCCACCCGCGCGGCGGCGCGCAGGGTAAAGTTGTCGGACGAAACGCGCCCGTCAAGCTTGCCCTTGACCTCGACCGTTTCGGCGGTGATCGTTCCGGCGACGCGACCTTCTGCCCCGACGATCAGGCCCCGCGCCGACAGGGTACCTTCGATTTCGCCCAACACCTCGATCGTGCCATTCGAGGTGATTTCACCGACAATCTTGAGATCTTGGGCCAGCACCGATTTGGTATTGGACGCGGGGCGGGGGATTGGGGCGCTGGTGGGGTCGGAGGTCTTGTTGAACATGGTGGCTTCCTTGGGTCCGGTTGGCCGATATGGACCCTATGGGCGGCAGGCGGTCAAGGGTTTGCGGTCGCTGCGGGCGCTTTCGCGCCGTTTGCGTGTCGCAGGCAGACCGGACGGACCGCCGTCGGGGTGATTGAGTGGGGCAGGCGGGGTGTCGAAGGAGAAACGGATGACGTGTCAGGACGGGTTCTTTCAGCCGGTATCGGGGCTCGACCTGCCGCGATTCGCAGGGATACCGACGTTCATGCGGCTGCCGCAGGTCGGGTTCGACCATCCGCGCATCGGTGAAGTTCAGATCGGGTTGATCGGCGCGCCCTGGGATGGCGGAACGACCAACCGGCCCGGTGCGCGTCATGGCCCGCGCCAGTTGCGCGATCTGTCAACCATGATCCGGGCGCAAAACGGCGCGACCTGGGTCGCGCCGTTCGATTTGGCGCGCTGTGCCGATCTGGGGGACGTGGCTCCGAACCCCGGCGATTTGATGGACAGCCTCGCGCGGATGGAGGCATTCTATACGCTGGTGCGGGGGTTGGGGATCCGCCCGCTGACGGGCGGGGGAGATCATCTGTGTACATTGCCGATCCTGCGGGCCTTTGGGCGCGGGCGGCCCCTGGGGATGGTGCAGTTCGACAGCCATACCGACCTGAACGACATCTATTTCGGGACCAGCCGCTTTAATCACGGCACACCGTTCCGGCGCGCGGTCGAAGAGGGGGTTCTGGACCCCAAACGATACGTTATCATCGGGGTCCGCGGCACAGCGTACGGGCGAGAGGACTGGGATTTTGCGACCAGCGTGGGGATCAGGATCATCCCGATCGCCGAGTTCCATGCGCGGGGGGCCGAGGATGTGATGGTCGAGGCGCGCGAGATCTTGGGCGAGGGCGAGACTTATGTGACCTATGACATCGACTTTGTCGACCCTACCTTTGCGCCGGGCACCGGGACGCCGGAGGTGGGCGGGCCGAATTCATGGGCTGCGTTGCAGGTGGTGCGGGGGTTGCGCGGCTTGAATGTGGTGGGGGCCGATCTGGTAGAAGTTTCGCCGCCGTTCGATGCGAGCGGCGGGACGGCCTGGTTGGGGGTCAATCTGATGTTCGAGATGTTATGCGTGATGGCGGAACGGGTGGGGAGCGCTGCCCCCACATCCCGGGTGATTTGAGCCGGTAGCAAAGTTTGAGCAATCAGGAGAACAGGAGAGCGGGATGGTTGATCTGGTCATTCGAAATGCGAAGGTGCTGACGATGGACCCGTCTTGCCCGAGGGCGGAGGCGGTGGCGATATCGGGCGGCCGGATAGTGGCGGTGGGCGGGGCCGACGTGGGGGAGATGTCAGCGGCACGGGTGATAGATGCGGGCGGGCGGACTGTGCTGCCTGGATTTGTCGAGAGCCACATGCACTTGTTTGGTGGGGCGGAGTTGAGCCATCTGCAACTGGGCGGGATCCGGGGGATTGCGGCGCTGCGGGCGGCGTTCGAGGGGTTTGCGGTGCTCAGACCCGGGACGGGGTTGTTGCTGGGCGAAGGGGTGGATTACGGGGTGCTGGACCATGCCGTGACGCGCCACGATCTGGATGCGGCGATGCCCGATCGGCCGATTGCGATCCGGTCGATGGATCATCACACGGTTTGGGCGAACACGGCGGCCTTGACGGCGGCAGGCCTTTTGCACGGGGCGGTGATGCCGCGCGGGCATGAGGTGGTGATGGGGCCGGATGGGATGGCGGCGGGCGAGTTGCGCGAATTCGAGGCGTTCGACGCGGTGCTGGCACTGGCGGGTGTGGCGCGGATGTATCTGGGGATCGCACGGGGAGCGGAGCCTGAGGTCTGGCCATCGGACGCCGAGCGGGCGGTCGATAAGGACCATCTCGCGCGGGGGATGGTGCATTGTGCGGCGGAGGGGATCACCACTTTGGTCTGCATGGATGGCAACCGATACACTTTGGCGTTGCTGACCGAAATGCAGGCCGAAGGGCGGTTGACGCAGCGGGTCAAGGTGCCCTTCCATTTCAAACCGGGGATGCCGCTGTCGGAGTTGGACCGGGCAGAGGCGATGCGGGCGGAGTTTGCGGGGGAGTGGATCAGCTCGGGGTTTGTGAAGCTGTTCATGGACGGGGTGGTGGACAGCCGGACGGCGGCGATGCTGCAGGATTATCCGGGGCATCCGGGAGAGAAGGGCGATTTGTTGTTTTCTGCCGAGGAGTTTCAGGCTTTGGCCATCGAGATTGATCGCCGGGGGCTTCAGATCGCAGTTCATGCGATCGGCGATGCGGCGGTGCGCAACACGGTCGACGGCTATCAGGCAGCCCACGAGGCAAACGGGGCGCGCGATAGCAGGCACCGTATAGAGCACATCGAGTTGATCGACCGGGCGGATATTCCCCGGATCGCTGAATTGAAGATCACCGCGAGTCTGCAGCCGCCGCATCCGCCGGGTGCAATGGATTTCGCGCTGGTCGGGCTGGACTGTCTCCCGCGCGAGCGGTGGCGTGACGCCTATCTGTGGCGGACGATTGTCGATGAGGGCGCAGCGGTTTGCTTTGCCAGTGATTGGCCTGTGACGGATGTGTCGGTGCTGCGGGGGTTGCAGGCAAGCCAGACGCGGGTGCCTTACGGGGCGGACTGCAGGGATGAGCGGCTCGGGCTGATGGACAGCCTGCGCGCCTATACTTCGGGGGGGGCGTGGGCCGCGCATCTGGAAGGGGTGACTGGGTGTCTCAGGGTCGGGTTGGCGGGTGATCTGGTGCTTTTGGGCGGAGATATCGAGGCAGTGAAGGCTGGGGGAATCGCCGGCTTGGGAATCGCTCTGACGGTATGTGGTGGAGAAATTACCTACCAAGTGCCGGAAGCTGCCTGATTCTGTGGATTGTTCTGCGGATGAAACTGCCCTCATCCGGGCAGGCTGCGCGGAATCCCCAGCTTTTGCGGGTACTGACAAGAAAATGTCATGTTCGGCGATTTTTTCCCTTGCGGGTTTCGCTCTCCCGGCCTAAGTACGGCTTCACCGAAACAGAAGGGATGCGGAAACGCGGAACGGATGGGTTGGCAAACGGCGGAAAGCGCCGTGTGAAAATTCTTGAGGCATGACGGCAGATACGCCCGAGGTTCGGGTGTGCTGTGCGTTTGTGTCCGTGCTCTTTGAAA
>JBBRVJ010000097.1:0-13920 GCA_038246975.1 Rhodobacterales bacterium
CGAAAATCCGGTCCAGCCGTTTCGGCCGCCCGCCCAGCAGGCGGCGCATCGCCTCGTTGGTGAACAGGACGACCCCCGCCTTGTTGGCAGTCAGCATTGGTAGGGACAGCGTTTCCGCCCCGCGTCCTGCCCCGGCCCTGTCCAGAAACTCCTCCATCCGCCACATATAGCGGTCGACCGACAGGCGGTTCACCGACAGCCGGGTATGGCCGCGCCGCGTGACCACATCCTCGCGGGAAGAACCTGCATGCGCGGCGCGGTTCTGCAACCGGTACAGCACCGCAGAGGGCGAGGCGAAATGATCGTGCAGCGCCGCCACCAGCGTCGCCCCGTCACGGTCGCCGAACCGCCCGCGCGCCGCGTCGTTCTGGAAATGAATCTGCCCCATCGCGTCAGACATGAAACACGGCGCGGAATCGAGCCCGACAAGCGTTGCCAACTGCCTTTCCTGCCGCAGCAAGCGCCACCGACCCAGCTCCGCCACTGCGCGCAGGCACAGCACCATCGCCAGAAACGTAGCCCCCCCGACCGCCGCCGCAATCTGAAGTTCGCGCTGCGGCGACAGGAAGCTGAGCGAAAAGCACCCGAGCCCTGCAGCCACCAGCAGCCACAAGCGCGACCCTTGGCCCCGCGCGTTTCCTGCTATCCCGCCAAAGTCTGACACCGATCTGGCCACCTTGCCCCCCTTTTGGGATTCGCGTGTAAGTCCATACGGCGGCGAAATCGTTAATCCCGACTTAACTGCAACCGAAAAACTTCGATGATCCCTTATAGGTTGTGTAGATCGGACTCAGGGTTGCGTCAATAATGCCAGAAAAAAGCCGTCGCCGCCCTGCAAGGGCGTGAACCGCTGTTGATGGGCGCATTTCCAGCCGTTTGTCCGTGCCAGAAACGCAGCGACCTGATCTTCATTCTCGGGCCGCAGCAGCGAGCAGGTCACATAGGCGAGCCACCCCTCCGGCCCGGCCATCGCGGCACAGCGGTCCAGAATACCCGACTGGATGGCCTGCACTTCCGCCAGACGCGCCGCTGTCAGCGCCCATTTGCCCTGCGGATCGCGCCGCCAGCTTCCCGATCCGGAACAGGGCACGTCCATCAGGATCGCATCATAGGGCGCTGTCTTTTCAGGACTTTTCGTCAGTTCAACCTTGACGCCCGCCCGATCCGCCCGCGCCACCAGATCACGCATCCGCCTTGGCGCCGCGTCATGCGCCCAGATTCGCAGATCGGCCTGCGCAGCCATGGCCAGCGTTTTGCCCCCACCCCCTGCGCAATGGTCAAGCACCCGTTGCCCATCGCGCAAGGGCAGCGCCGCGACCACCGCCTGCGAGGCTGCGTCCTGCAACTCGACGACCCCAGTCAGATAGGCTTGGGACGTCTGGATTTTGCGAGCACCGTCGGTGACTTCCAAGGCAAACTTCGCCAAAGGATGCGGCACGGCCGCAATCCCTTCCCCGGCCAGCATCGCAAGCGCCTGCGCCACCGTCCCCCTTACGCGGTTGACCCGCAGGAACACCGGCGCGCGGTGGCGCAGGGCCTCCATGACCGGGGCGAAATCATCCCCCAAGGCAGCCTGCAACGGCTCTGACAGCCAGTCGGGACAATCCAGCGCCTCCAGCGGTGAGGGATCGCGCGGGGCGTCGGCCTCGGTCAGTCCGGCGGGCGCGTGGCCGATCCCGGTGAACAGCGCCTCGGGGTCCGCCCCGCTGGCCCGAACCCCGCCCAGCACCAGCCCGCGCCCCGTAAGCCCGCCCCCCAATGCCGCGAAGCTGCGCCGACAGCGCAGCGCGTCGAACACCAGATCGCGCAGCGCCGCGCGGTCGCCCGACCCGGCAAAGCGGTGCGCGCGACCCCAGCCGGTCAGCGCCGCCTCGGGCGCAGCCCCGTCCAGCACCGTGTCCAGCACCTCGATCGCGGCCGCCAATCGCGCCGCCGGGGTCATGTTTTGCGCATCCCGAACATCCCGCCCTCTCGCTGTCAAACACCAGACGCCTACAGGCCGAAAGCCGCCTGTGCAACTTCGCCACCTTGGCAAGCCCCGGCCCGCACCGCTTAATGGGGAATACAGCACAGGACTGCTAGCCAGATGCCAGACCGATCCCCCCAGCCAACCCGCGACGGCGAGGCTCTTTGCGCGATTGAAGATCGTGCCGGAACCCCTCCGCCGCGACCCGATGCGTCGCGACCCGATGCACCCAAACCCGACGGCCCATCGCCGAAACGCAAACTGCGCCTGTCCGACATGCTGGTCGCGATTGCCGCCGATGAAAGCCGCGACCGGGTGTCGGTGGCCGATTTGCTCGCCTCGATGGACAGCCGGGCGATGGGGGCGTTGCTGCTGATCTTTGCACTGCCGAACGTGCTGCCCAGCCTGCCGGGGACCAGTGGCATTCTGGGCCTGCCGCTGATTTATCTCACATCGCAGATGATGCTGGGGCGGCTGCCATGGCTGCCGAAGTTCATCGCCGCGCGTTCGGTTTCCCGGACCGATTTCGCCAATCTGGTCGACCGGTTGGCTCCCTGGCTCGCCTGGTCGGAACGGTTCCTGAAACCGAGGCTGAGCTGGCTGGTCCATGAAAAGGCCGAGCGGTTGATCGGGGCGCTAGCGTTGATCCTGTCGGTCATCCTGCTGCTGCCGATCCCGTTCGGCAACATGTTGCCCGCGCTGGCAATCACCCTGTTCGCGCTGGGGCTGATGGAGCATGACGGCGTTTGGGTGATCGGCGGCGTGGTGGTGACGATCGCCGCCGTGTCGGTGGTGGCGGCGGTGTTGTGGGCGTTGGCCAAAAGCCTTTTGTTCGTGCTTGCGGGGGCGTTCGGCTAGCCAGCCGCCGCCTTACCCCTGCGTCAGGCTCAGCACAGTGCCGTAGGGGTCCTTGAACCACGCGACGCGCATCTTGCCGTCGGGTGACGTCCAGATGCCGACTTCATCCTGTCCCAATCCCGGATACACCGAGAAGGTAACCCCGCGCTCGGACAGATTGAGTACAGTTTCGGAAGTATCGACCACCGTCCAGCCAATCACCACCTGGGGATGCGACGTGTGGTCTTTGACGCTGGTCACACGCAGTTCCATTCCTCCAGTTTCAAACATTGCAGCGAAGTCGTCTTCCCGCGCCAATGTCAGGCCCAGAACGTCGCTTTGGAACTGCCGCTCCGCCCTGCGGTCCCTAGTCAGCACAAATCCGATGACCGGAGCAGCCTCCAAACCACTCATCTCTCGCATTTTCCTGACTTAGCCGACCCGGTAGTTCGGGCTTTCGCGGGTGATCTGCACGTCGTGGACATGACTTTCCTTCAGCCCCGCCCCGGTGATCCTGACGAACTGGCAGTTGGCCCGCATCTCGGCAATGTTAGCACAGCCGGTATAGCCCATCGCCGCGCGTAACCCGCCGACCATCTGGTGGATGACTTGTGCCGCCGACCCCTTGTAGGGCACCTGCCCCTCGATGCCTTCAGGCACCAGCTTGTCACTGGCCGCATCCTTCTGGAAATAGCGATCCGCCGAGCCGCGCGCCATGGCACCCAGCGACCCCATGCCGCGATAGGATTTATACGACCGCCCGTTCCACAAGATCACCTCGCCCGGCGCCTCGTCCGTCCCGGCAATCGCAGAACCGACCATGGCGCAAGAAGCCCCTGCCGCAATCGCCTTGGCGAAATCACCTGAGTATTTGATCCCGCCATCGGCGATCACGGGAATGTCGCCCGCAGCCCCCGCCGCATCCATGATCGCGGTCAGTTGCGGCACCCCGACCCCCGCCACGATCCGTGTAGTGCAAATGCTGCCGGGTCCGATGCCGACCTTCACCGCATCCGCCCCCGACCCGATCAACGCGCGTGTCGCCTCTGCCGTCGCCACGTTGCCCGCCACCACCTGCACGTTGTTGGACAACCGCTTGATCCGCTCGACCGCCAGGGCCACGCCTGCCGAATGACCATGTGCGGTATCAATCACCACCATATCGACCCCGGCGTCGATCAGGGCCTGGCTGCGTTCGAACCCCGCATCCCCCACCGTCGTCGCAGCGGCAACCCGCAGCCGACCCAAGCCATCCTTGCAGGCATGCGGGTTCAAGACCGACTTTTCAGTGTCCTTCAGGGTCAGCAATCCCGTCAGCCTGCCGTTGCCGTCCGTCACCAGCAGCTTTTCGATCCGCCGCGCCTTCATCAGCGAAATCGCCGCCTCACGGTCCGCTGGCTCGCGCAGCAGCGCCAGATTGTCGGATGTCATCATCACCCGCACCGGGGTCTTGTCGTCAGACGCAAACCGCATGTCGCGGTTGGTCACGATCCCCAACACCCGGCCCTGATCGTCCACCACAGGAAAGCCTGTGATGTTGTAGCGGTCCATCAGCACCTTGGCATCGGCCAGCGTCTGATCCGGGGTCAGGGTGATCGGCGCATAGACCACGCCGCTTTCAAACCGCTTGACCCGACGGACTTCGCGCGCCTGCGCCTCGGTGTCCAGATTGCGGTGGATGACCCCGATCCCGCCCGCCTGCGCCATTGCAATCGCCATGCGGCCTTCGGTTACGGTGTCCATTGCCGAGGACAACAGCGGAATGTTCATGCGGATGGCTTTGGTGACAAAGGTCGCGGTATCAGCCTCGCTCGGCAATACCGAACTTGCTGCGGGAACCAGCAACACATCGTCAAAGGTAAACGCCTCGCGAATCTCCATGATGGCCTCCTGGCGGGATCTGGGGAGTTGTTCGTTTTGACGGCTCCCTGTTTCACGGCACCGGCACCTTGGCAAGTCCCAATCCACCCCCTTGCCCTCGCCCCCGCCCCGTGCAGACTGCCGCGAAACAGGGGGCCTGCATGCGCGTCGCGATCATCGAAAACTCGGAAGTGACCATGCACGGTCAGGTCGGCGTCGCCCTGCACGAGGTCGCTGCCCGAACTTCCATCTATCGCCCCTTCGCCGACGGTCTCCTGCCCGACCCCGGCAGCTTTGACGCGCTGGTGTCGTTCGGTGGCGAGCAGTCCGCGCTCTGTGACGATCTCTACCCCTACCTGCCGCGCCTTGCCGCCCTGATGGCCGATGCGGCAAGGCGCAATCAGGCGGTGCTGGGCATCTGCCTCGGCTCGCAGGTCATGGCGCGAGGCCTTGGCGCAGAAAACCACATCGGCACTGCGCCCGAGTTCGGCTGGCATCCCGTCACCCTGACGGATGCAGGCCGCACCGACCCCGTCCTGCGCGCCCTGCCCCCCGATTTTCCGACGTTCGAATGGCACAGCGACACCTTCACCCTGCCCCCCGGTGCCGCCCATCTGGCCACCACCGGCGTGGCACCCATCCAATGCTACCGCCACGGCCGCGCCGCCTACGGCATGCAGTTCCACTTCGAGGCCAGCCGTGCCGTCGTCGCCACGTGGACCCGCATCCTGCCCGATGTGGTCGAAGGCAAGGAACCCGGCTGGACCGCCGCCCTGCCCACCCGCGCCGCCACGGTGGGGGCCGAGGCAGACGCCCACGGTCTGGCCATCGCACGGGCCTGGGTCGCATTGATCTGAGGTCCGCGTCCGGCCAGACTGCCGGAGCCTCCGGCGGGGATATTCGGGCCAAGATGAAAGCCTACAGGGCAGAAACCCCCCGGACACGCTGCGCCTCCGGTCACGCACCCCATTACGCCGCACCAGTTCGCGCGCGCGTCGCACCGCCCGCCCCCGGATCGCCTTCGGAACGCGCGCTGGTCCGAGCGGGGGCTCGATGCCCCCCGAGGACCACCCCCTCCCCGATCCCGCTCGCGGCAGCGAGACCCAGCCCGCCCGCAAACAAGATGCGCCCACGGTTACCCCTTACAGAAGACGCAGCACCTGTTCGCGCGCGCGCCGCGCCGCCCGCCCCCGGATCGCCTTCGGAACGCGCGCTGGTCCGAGAGGGGGCTCGATGCCCCCCGAGGACCACCCTCTCCCCGGTAATGTCCGCAACATCGGGAACCAGTCCGTGCGCAGCCGCTGTCCCGCCTGCATTCCGTGGCCTGGAAACGGTGGCGAGGTGCGGCCAGATCTTTGGACGTATCGCGCGACGTCTCCAACCAGTCGCAGCGGGAACGCCCGCCGCAGCGCGCCGCTGACATTGCCTCGCGCGACGTGCAGCGTGCCAAAGTGGAACGCCACCGCGTTGCCTAGGCTCCACCCCCTACTCCAGCACCCGCATCCGCTCGGCATCGGGGGCGGGCATGTATCTTTCGGGATCCCGATTGAACGCGGTATCCGACAGCCAGCGCGCCGGCAGAACCTCGCGCGGCCACAGATGCGACACCGCCACGCAGCGCAGGCCGGCCTCGGTCACCCCGGGCCCAGTGGTGACCAGAAACTGACCGTCTGGCGGCCCTGCACAAAGTAACTGGGCCTATCCTGATGCCAGGGCGTCGGCATGAGGGCACTCCGTTCCTTGACCAGTACGTGGTCGTGGAACAGTTGCACCTGACTTGGTCCCATCAGCGCTGCGGCCACCTTCGCCACATCGAATTTCCCGAATACCTCGGCGAATTCGGGGATCCGCTGCCAGTTGCAATAGTCGTCAAAGAACCGCCCCGCCTTGCCGGGCCGGGTGTTCTCGGCCCCGTATTCCGACGGCTCCGCCTTGTTGTGCGCCACCCCTGCGCGCCAGACGTCGACCCAATCGGCCCACAGCCCCCTGACCAGCACCGCCCCGTCGCGCTGATAATCCGCGACTGTCGCTTCTGTCACCTCGACCGCCATCCCGCCCTCCTGTCTTGCCCAAACCCCGCCACGCCACGCTCCGATCGGCAAACCCCGCACCCTGTTCCGCCTTCCCCCAAGCGGTTTTATCGTCTACGCGGGACCAAACCCCAGATGACCCGGCAAGACCAGAATGAACCTCAAGGAACTGGCCAGCAAACTCGGCCTCTCTCCCACCACGGTCAGCCGCGCGCTGAACGGCTACCCCGAGGTGAACGTGGTCACGCGCGAACGGGTGGTCGCCGCCGCCGCCCGTCACAACTACCGCCCCAATGCCCGCGCCATCCGCCTTGCCACGGGGCGCTCGATAGCGGTCGGCCATGTGATTTCCGGACTTGCCCGGAATGAGATCATGAACCCGATCTTCGCCGACTTCATCGCAGGAGCGGGCGAGACCTATTCGCGCAACGGCTACGACATGATCCTGTCGGTGGTCGGCGACGACAATGAAGAGGCGACCTACCGCGACCTTGCCTCGCGCGGGTCGGTCGACGGGGTGATCGTCCATTCGGTCAGGCGCGACGATCCGCGCATCAAGGTGCTGGCCGACATCGGCCTGCCTGCGGTGTTCCACGGGCGGGCGACCGGGACCGAAGCGCCTTACAACTGGGTCGACGTCAACAACCGTCGTGCCTTTCAACGGGCCACGGAATTTCTGCTGGACCTCGGCCACCGCCGCATCGCTCTTGTCAACGGCCCTGAATACATGGACTTCGCCCTGCGCCGCCGCGCGGGCTATACCGATGCCCTGACCGGGCGCGGCATCGCGATGGACTTCGCCCTGATCGCCAGCCACGAGATGACCGAATTGTCGGGCAACCGGGTCGCCAGCACCATGCTGACCGGGCCGAACCCGCCGACGGCTTTTCTGGCGGCGTCGATGCTGTCGGGCATGGGCGTGCGCCGCGCCATCGAGGCACGGGGGTTGCACATGGGGCGCGATGTGTCGGTCATCATCTTTGACGACGACCTGTCTTACCTGCGCAACGGCGAGGACGTGCCGATCTTCACCGCGACCCGTTCCTCGGTCCGCGAGGCGGGCAAGCGCGCGGCGCAAATGGTCATCGACGTGATCAACGCTCCCGAAAGCGGCCCCTTGACCTATCTGATGGAGGCGGAACTGATCATCGGCCAGTCCACCGGCCCGCTGTTGCCCGCCGCCTGAAGCCCAGACCCTTTGGCCTTGTGCCCGCGCGTCGCCTCCCGCAGAAACGATCCGCAACCACCGCGCGCCTGCGGCCATAACGATCAGGGGAAGCCCATGACCCTCGCCCTCCTTGCCGACATCGGCGGGACCAATACCCGCGTCGCTTTGGCCGACGGGTCCATCGTGCGGCGCGACAGTGCCGTCAGCTTCAAGAACGCCACCTATCCGGGGCTGGAGCCGATCCTGACCGACTATCTGGCACAGCAGGGCCTGCGAGCTGTAGACGGGGCCTGTGTCGCCGCCGCAGGCCCGGTGCAGAACGGCATCGCCGAGATGACCAACCTCAAATGGACCATCGACGCCGCGCAACTGACCCACGCCACCGGGGCCAGCCAGACCGCGATGCTGAACGACCTTCAGGCGCAAGGTCATGCGCTCGGCCACATCGCCCCCGCGCACCTGCGCCGCGTGCTCGACGGCCCGGCCAGACCCGGCGCGGCGATGCTGGTGGTGGGGCTTGGCACCGGGGTCAACGCAGCTCCGGTCCACAACTCCCCTTCGGGCCGCGTCGTGCCGCCGTCCGAATGCGGTCACGTCAACATGCCGGTTCGCAACGCCGAAGACCTGCGCCTGATCCGCTTCGTCGAACACCGTCTCGCCGCGCAAGGCGAAGTTCCCCATTGCGGCGTGGAAGAGGTACTGGCCGGGCGCGGTCTGGCCAACCTGCACGCGTTTGCCGCATCCGAGGCGGGCACGACTGCCGGCATGACTTCTGCCGAGGTGCTGACCGCTCTGACCGCACGCGACCCCGTAGCCGTCCACGCCGCCCGGCTTTATATCCGGATTCTAGGCCAGACGCTTGCCGACCTCGCGCTGATTCACCTGCCCTATGACGGCATCTTTCTGATCGGCGGCATGTCGCGGGCCATGACGCCGCACTTTGCCACGTATGGACTGACGCAGGCGTTTCGCGAACTGCGCCGCATCGACCTGCTGACAACCGAATTTTCGGTCACGGTGGTCGAAGACGATTACGCGGCACTGACCGGATGCGCGGCCTACCTCGCAACGGGAGGTCGCGGCTGACGCCGGACGTTTGCCCTATCCGCTATTTCGGCAAATGCTCGCGCAGAAACGTCAGGGCGACCGACAATCCGTCCGGCGCAATCCCGTGCCCTGTGCCGCGCATGACATGACCGAAAGTCTCAACCCCCGCCCCGGTCAGAACCTCGCCCGCATGAGCCATACTGCCGAACGGAACCACCTGATCGTCATCCCCATGGATCAACAGTACCGGCGGTTTGACGGTGATTTCACCGATATTTTCGGGCTCCAGCAACCTGCCAGAGATCGCCACCACCCCCGCCATCGCGGTCATCCTGCGCGGGGCGACATGCATCGCCATCATGGCCCCTTGCGAAAATCCCAGCAAAGACAATGCGCTATCGTCCAAGCCTTCCTCGGCCAGCCGCGCGTCCAGAAACCCGTTCAGGTCCTTGGTCGCCCGCGCCAAGCCCTGCCGAGCGGCCTCTTCGCTCGACCCGTCAAGCCATGGGATCGGGAACCATTGCAGCCCGTACCCGCCCTGTGCCTGCTCTGGCGCATCGGGGGCCAGGAACGCCGTGTCGGGCAGATGCGGAGCCAGTGGGTCGGCCAGCCCGAACAGATCGGCCCCATTCGCGCCGTAACCATGCAGAAACACCACCAAGCTCTTGGTCTTGCCCGACAAAGCCGGTTTCCGGTCAAACCGCAATTCCCGCATCATACCACCCCATCCCGCGATTTCAGCACCGTGTAGTAAGCCCAAAGCACCCGCGCCGCAACCGACCGCCACGGCGACCATTCCTCGGCCATGGCGCGCAAAACCTTGTCGCCGGGCCGGGACTCTAGTCTGAACAATCCCTTCGCCGCCTCCTGCAAAGCAAGATCCCCCGGCGCAAACACATCGGCCCTACCCAGCGCAAACATCGCGTAAATTTCGGCCGTCCAGCGCCCGACGCCCGGAACCGCCACCAGCCGGGCGATCACCGCATCATCAGGCTCGCCTCGCAAGCTGTTGAAATCAATTCCCGCCTGCGCCAAGGCCCGCCCATAGCGGGCCTTCTGCCGGCTCAACCCGACCGCGCGCAAAGCCTCGTCCGACGCCTCTGCCATGGCTGCGCTGTCGGTCAACCCTGCAGTTTCCAGCCGTCCCCAGATCGCGCGCGCCGACGCGACCGAAACCTGCTGCCCCACAATCGCCGACAGCAGGGCCGCAAAGCCATCCTCCTGCCGCCGCAACGGCAAGGGCCCGCACACCGCCAGCGCCGCCGCGAACTTCGGCTCGCGCCGGGCCAACCATTCGGCCCCTTCGGCCACACAATCCAGCGTCGTGATGATCCGCCCCACCAACCTGTTGATCCCCCATCCTGCCTGCAGAATCACATTGCCGATCCCTTCCGCACAGCTTACCCCTAGAGCCATCATGCCCCAAGACAGCCTCGCCCGTCGCAACGTCCTTGTTCTTGTCGCAGCGCAGGCGATTCTGGGTGCGCAACTGCCGATGATCTTCACTATCGCTGGGCTGGCGGGCCAAAGCCTTGCGCCCAATGTCTGTTGGGCCACCTTGCCGATCTCGGCCATGGTTATCGCGTCGATGCTGACCGCCACGCCGCTTTCGTCCTTCATGTCGCGCCACGGTCGTCGCGCGGGGTTTGTGGTGGGGGCTGCGGGCGGGGCACTGGGGGCGGCGATCGGGGCCTACGGTCTGTATTCCCAATCGTTCCTGCTGTTCACCCTTGGTGCATTCTTTACCGGCATTTATATGTCAGCACAGGGTTTTTACCGATTTGCCGCCGCCGATACCGCGTCGGATTCGTTCCGGCCCAAGGCCATATCGTGGGTCATGGCAGGCGGCCTGCTGTCCGCCGTTGTCGGCCCGCAACTGGTGAAAGTGACGGATCAATCCATGGTTGTGCCTTTCCTTGGCACTTACCTGACCGTCATCGCGTTGAACCTGGTCGGCGTGTTCCTGTTCGCAGCCCTGCGCATACCTGCGCCACCGATCCCCCTCGCTGGTGCCCCGACAGGACGAACACGCAGCGAGTTGATCCGAACCCCAAGGATAGCGGTCGCCGTCATCGTCGCCACCGTATCCTATGCTTTGATGAACCTCGTGATGACCTCCAGCCCGCTGGCCGTCGTCGGCTGCGGGTTTCAGACGGCCGATGCGGCCGATGTGGTCACAGCCCACGTCCTCGCGATGTACGCCCCCAGCTTTTTCACCGGCCACATCATTGCAAGGTTCGGCGCGGAAAGGGTGATGTCGCTGGGCCTTGTGATCCTTGCCGCCGCAGGGGCGGTTGCCATCTCCGGCGTTGATCTGGCTAACTTTTTCGCTGCGTTGGTATTGCTTGGCATCGGCTGGAACTTTGGCTTCATCGGCGCCACGACCATGCTGACAGCATCTCACGCGCCCGAAGAACGAGGCCGGATGCAGGGCATGAACGACCTGATCGTGTTTGGCGGGGTGACGTTGGCGTCGTTCTCGTCGGGGGGGTTGATGAATTGCTCGGGCGGGTCGCCGCAAGCGGGCTGGGCGGCCGTAAACATGGCGATGCTGCCGTTTCTGGTGTTGGCCGGTGGGGCGCTGATCTGGCTCGCGATGCGGCCAAAAGCGATGAGAGCTTAAATGAAAACCGGCCCGCAGGGCGTTGTATCGGGTGGTTAAATCCGCCCGGTCAGCGACGCCCAAATCAAACTGCCGCGCCGTGCAAACTCCGACAGGCCCATCCGCCCCTCTGCCACCACGCGCGGGTCCGCCACCACTTGCCGCAACAATCCCCAAGTCTGCCATGCCGTGAGTGCCGCAGCTTTGGGCACCCCGCGTCGCCCCCGAGCATATCTGGCCAATCCTTCCCGTGCCAGCCTCGCCACAGCCTCGGCACGGCCATCGACCAACGGCACCCTTCCGCGCAATTCCAACTCTGGCACCGCGCGCAAGAACCCCGCCAGCCCGACGGCCCAGCCCAGATCGCGGGCTGCAGTTTCGACCTGAGGGTCGGCTCCTAACGCCTTGGCAGACAACCACATAAGCCCGCCTCCCGTCGCGTCCAGATACCCGTCGAACGCCACATGGTCGGCAAAGCCATCGCGGTATACATCCCATTGGCGCGCAACGATCAGCGTATCCAGGACTGCAACCGGCAACCCCGCCTCGCAGATCAAAGCATGCAGCGGACCCGCCACCTCGTGGCTGCGCGGCCTTTCCTCGGCCACCACATCGCGCCACCATTGCAGGCGCATTTCGGCAATCAACGGCTCCTTCGTCACCCAAGGCGCGCGGGCAACCTCCAGATTGAAGGCATAAAGCGGGAACAGCCGCGCGCGGGCCGCCACAGGGGCGGCCATCACGGCAGCAAACCGGTCAGGGTCGCCGCGTTCAACCAAGGCCGCGCAAGCGGCGACTGTCATGGCAGGCCGACATCGCGGATCAGCTTCCACTGGATCGCGTCCAGCAACGCCTCGAAACTGGCATCGACGATGTTTGCCGAAACCCCCACAGTGGACCACCGGCGGCCCTGCTTATCCTCGCTGTCGATGATCACGCGGGTGACGGCCTCGGTCCCGCCTTGGGTGATCCGCACCTTGAAATCGACCAGCTTCAGGTCGTCGATCACGCTCTGATAGGGGCCAAGGTCCTTGCCCAGTGCCTTGGCCAGCGCATTGACCGGGCCTCGGTCGGTGCCGGTTTCATCCATGCTTTCGCTGACCGACAGCATCTTGGCATCACCGATCTTGACCACCACAACCGCCTCGGAAAGGCTGACCATCTGGTTATACTTGTTTTTCCGCCGCTCGACCGTCACGCGGTAGCGTTTGACCTCGAAATACTCTGGGCAAAGGTCCAACTCGCGCCGCGCGACCAACTCGAAGGACGCCTGCGCGCTGTCATAAGCATAACCCTGATCCTCGCGCTCCTTGACGATCTCCAGAACTCGGCCCAGCCGGGGGTCGCCTGCCGCGACGACAATCCCCGCCGCCTCCAGCCTTGCGCGCAGGTTGGACTGGCCCGCCTGGTTCGACATGGGGATGACACGCTCGTTGCCGACGAGGGCAGGTTCGACATGTTCATAGGTGCTGGGATGTTTCAGGATCGCGCTGGCATGCAGCCCTGCCTTGTGGGCAAAGGCCGAGGCCCCGACATAGGGCGATTGGCGCTGCGGCACGCGGTTCAGGATATCGTCCAGCAACCGGCTGGTGCGGAGCAGACCAGACAGAGCTTCGCCCGACACCCCGGTTTGAAACCGGCTGGCATAGGGTTCCTTGAGCAGCAGCGTCGGGATGATCGTCGTCAGATTGGCATTGCCACAGCGTTCGCCCAACCCGTTCAGGGTGCCCTGTATCTGCCGGACCCCGGCATCGACCGCCGCGAGGCTGTTGGCTACGGCATGCCCTGTGTCGTCGTGGCAATGGATGCCCAGCCGGTCGCCGGGGATGCCCGAGGCGATGACCTTGGTCACCACAAGGCTGATTTCGGGGGGCAAAGTGCCGCCATTGGTGTCGCAGAGCACGATCCAGCGCGCCCCCTGATCGAACGCCGCATGCAGGCAGGACAGAGCATAAGCGGGGTTGGCGCGAAAGCCGTCAAAGAAGTGTTCCGCATCAAACAGCGCCTCGCGGCCCTGCGCCGTGACATGTGCGAAGGAAGCGCGGATCGCCTGCAGGTTCTCGTCAAGTCCGACCCCAAGGGCAGTGGTGACATGGTAGTCGTGCGTCTTGCCGACCAGACACACCGCCTGCGTGCCCGCATCCAGCACCGCCGCCAGCACGTCATCGTTTTCCGCCGACCGCCCGACCCGTTTGGTCATCCCGAACGCCGTCATCGTGGCGCGGGTTTTCGGGGCTTGGGTAAAGAAGTCGGAGTCGGTCGGATTGGCCCCCGGCCAGCCGCCCTCGATGTAATCGACACCCAAGGCATCAAGCGCATAAGCGATCTGGATTTTCTCGGCGGTAGAGAACTGGACGCCTTGCGTCTGCTGACCATCGCGCAGGGTGGTGTCGAAGAGGGAGAGGGGTTC
>JBBRVJ010000098.1:0-13789 GCA_038246975.1 Rhodobacterales bacterium
CCTTATCGTGGGTGTTGTGTTGCGCGGGAGCAAGGGGGCATAATGATGCAAGAACGGAGCGTAAAATGCCCTTAGAACGGATTTTCCAGCGCGACGCCGGTGGCCCGGAAGTCATCGACATTGCCGGTCACCACGACAGCACCGCGCGCGAGGGCGGTGGCGGCGATCATCAGATCGGCACCACCATGGCCGATCTCCTGGCTCAACCGGCCCCAGATCCGGGCGTCTTCAGCCGTGAACGGCAGAATGCGGTCGGAGAACAACTGCACTGTCCGGTCGACCCAGGTTCTCAGATCAGCCGCAAAAGTTGGGTTTTGCCGCTCTTGTGCCCAGATGCCGCGCTCGATCTCGCCAATCGTGATGACGCTCAGAAACAGATCGCCTTCGGCCTTGCCGCGCAGCCAGGCGGCAACTTGCGGGGCGCGATCGGGGCGGCGCGCCGCCGAGATCACGTTGGTGTCCAAGAGATATATCAGAACGCCACATCGCGCGGGCGCGCCGGCAAGCGCTCCACGTCACCGCCCGGAAAGGCCAGCAAATGCTCGGCAAAGCTCTCGCGATGCCTGGCCGCTTCGACGACAAGCCGGTGGTATGCCTCGGCCGATAACACAACCACCGCTGGCTTTCCGCGCCGGGTCACCTCCTGCGGCCGGCCTGCCAGAGCGGCCTCCACCACGGAAGAAAAGCGGTTCTTCGCATCTTGCAGCGTCCACATCGGAGCAATCCTTGCTAGCCATCTGTCTAGCCATATATGCCAAATCCACGCGCGATTCAAGGTTTCCGCATGAAAACCTTAGCCCTGCCCTCTTATGCGCAGCTGTCAGACGAAGATGAGGCGGCCCTGACAGACCTGTACCGGCGCGGGACGCCCGCCAATACCCTCCGCGCCTGGGAGCGCGACCTGGCCTATATTGCTGCCTGGAAGATGGCGTCGTTCGGCAGGCCGCTGGAATGGCCCGAGGATGAAAAGGTGGCGCTGCGCTTCATTCTCGATCATGCGCAGGATCTCACAGAAAAGCCGGGCGCGGCACAGGATGTGGCGCTGGAGCTGATCGTAATTGGCCTGCGCCGAGAGCTCGCCTGCCCTGCTCCAGCAACGCTGGACCGCCGCATCGCAAGCTGGCAGGCGTTTCACCGCATGCGCAACCTGACCTCGCCCTTCTCGGCACCACTGGTGCAACAAGCCCGACAAAAGGCAAGGCGCGCAAATGCGCGGCCGCGCGTGCCGAAGTCCCCCAAACCCATCACAAAGGACATTCTGGAAGCGCTGATCGCCACCTGCGATGCCACTCGCCGCGGCATCCGTGACCGCGCGATGCTGATGTTGGCCTTCGCCTCTGGCGGGCGGCGGCGATCCGAGGTGACCGCGTTGAATGTCGAGGATATCGGGCTTGATGATTTCGCGAGCAATGGTCTGGTCTGGATCAGGCTTTTGGAAACCAAGACCACGAGAAAGGATCAAGCCCCACGCCTGCCGATGAAAGGCCGTGCAGCACGCGCGCTCGTGCATTGGTTGGAGGTGAGCAAGATCACCGATGGCCCGCTGTTTCGACCGGTGTCCTTGTCAGACCGCCCCCTGCCCCGCCGCCTCGCATCGGACGCGCTGCGCACCATCCTGCGACACAGGTTGGTGCTTGCGGGCCTGCCAGTGGACTTTGCCACCCCACACGGATTGCGCGCCGGTTTCTTGACGCAAGCGGCGCTTGATGGTGCACCTCTGGCCGCCGCGATGAAGCTGTCGCTGCACCGCTCAGCAGTGCAAGCGCAGAAATACTATGCAGATGTGGAAATCAGCGAGAACCCGGCGACGGATTTGCTCGGTGACTGACGCTGCAGGAAAACGGGGGAAGTCAAAGATAGTTTATCTCAAAACAGCCACTTCCAACTCCATCAGTCATCAAACTTGCACTCTTCATCAAAATAGCTGCCCACCCATATGCGGTCGACACAGGGCGGCGAGATCACCAGCGCATCGGCCATTGTGGGTCAACCTGAGTATGTCACATCTGGTAGGACTTTCCGTCGCGTCGTCCTGATCTCCATCGGCGTGTCCCCCCACAACCAACTCCGGTCAACCGACCGTGTCGCATATGCGGTTCGCCGACACGGTTTCGCTGCAGATGCTGTTGCGCAGCAAATCCCAGTCGGAGTGGCATCAGTTGATCTATCTGCAAGCGGCGCTGATCGGGGTGATGATCTTTTTTGCCGGGCAAACCAACCTTTATGTCACCGGGTGCGTGGCGGTCTTCGCGTTCTACACGGTCAGCCTTGTGTTCGGCTATGCTGCCCTCAGGGAAACCTACCATGGCCTGCGCATCGTCACCCGCGCCATCGCGATCTTTCCGCCCAGTGAGGATGTCGGCGAGGTGCAGGGATGGATGGCTTCGCGACGCTATCGCCACGATCTGTGGGTGCGCACCTGCCTGCTGGGGATCGTCTGGGCGGTCATCGGGGGGCTTTTGCTGGTACCGCTGGTCATTGGCCGCGCGATCATGCCCTGAGTGCGGCCCGGTCCAGACTAGCGCCCCGCCCCGTCACCGGCGATGAGGAAGGGGGCCCAATAAGCCGGATGTACCGTGCGCCCGTCGGCAGCCGGATCATCGAGCACCGCAAGCATTGCGCGTCGCAACGCCTCGGCCCGCCCGATGCCGGGATCAGCATCCAGCGCCGCGATCATGCCCGATGTCAGCCGCGTCGCGGCATCCGAATAGACCGGCCAGTGCGAGACCAGCAGGCTGCGCGCGCCTGCAAGGAAGAAGGCGCTCGCCAGCCCCGATAACCCCTCTTCCGCCTCCGCCGATCCGGCGGCGGTGTTGCAGGCGGACAAGAGAACGAAATCGGCATCCAGCCGAAGCCCGGCAATCTCGGCGGTGGTCAGCAGGCCATCGTCGCCCGCCGTTGGCGCATCGGGCGGGGTCAGCACGAGCCCCGCATTGGCCTGCCCCAACTCGCCCGCGATAAGACCATGGGTCGCGAAAGTCAGCACCCTGTAGCGTTCCAGATCGCCCGCAGCGCTCATCGCCTTGATCCGCGCTTCGGTCGCCTCGCCCTGCAGGATCAGCGCGTCGGGGGTGCCGAAAATCCGGGCCATCCCTGCCAATTCGCAGCGCGTGTCGGGCAGCGCCTCCAACGCCGACAGCGACGCCCCATCGGCCAGATCACCGCGCAGGATTGGCCCTGACACGGCGGCCAGCGCCGCGGCCAGCGGGCTGGCGTCGGGCGGGGCTGCGCAATCATAGGGCAGCACGCCGTTTCGCGCCGCACCGATGAGCGGGTCGCCAATGCCCAGAAAGGGTTCCGTCGCCGCACTTGGCCGCGCGCCCTTTGCGCGCAGCGCGGCAAGGCCCGCGACCGTGGGCACCACCGTTACTGCCATGTCACGGATCAGCCACGGCGCTTCGCGCAGCGGCGTGTCCGCCTCAACCTGCCGGGTCAGCAAAAGCGGGAACGGAAGGGACGCCAGCGTCCGGTCCGGCACCACGATCAGCGATGTCTTCCCCTCCAGCATCGGGGCGACGGGGGCCAGAAATGCCTGCCAGGCCCGGTGCGCGAGTGCCAGGTCAAAGGCAGGGCCATCGTCCTCGTCGTCGTCAAAGCTGAAGGCCCCCCGCGTACCAGTCCTGCCCGCGCCGCAGACCCGGTCTGTCAGGGCGGCGGCGCAGCGCAGATCGCGCGCAAGCGCCGCAAGTTCGGCGCGCGGCGGCAAGGGGGCGGTCTGGAACCCGTCATGGGTGATGGCAAAGACGGTTCCGGTGGCCCCCGCGCCGGAAGGACCGGGATCGGCGGTGGCATAGAGAACCAGCACTTCGTCGGGGGCCAGAAGGGCGGCGGTGCCCAAAAGGTCTACCGGCCTTGGGTCGGCAAAACCTGCATAGCTGGGAAAGGCGAAGGTCAGATCGGCGCGTGTCGCCTCCAGGTCTGATCGCGCGGCATCAAGCGCGCGGGTCTCAACGGCCGCATCGCTGCCTTCGGCGATGCGGGCATAAAGCGCCTCACGTGCGGCCCCGAGCGTGGCAGCCGCGCGGTCGAGCCTGCGCGCGAGATCCGCCGCCTCTGGCCCGTCGCCCCGCAGTCGCGCGGTGGCGCGCCCCAGCGCCGCCCCTGCTGACAGATCATTCACCCGCTGCGCCACCTGAAACGCCTCGGTCGTCAGGTTCAGCGCCGCCGTGCCGTCGGTTTCGGCCGCCATGCGCAGGGCAAGCGTCACGTGAAGGGGCAGATGGTCGCGCGCAAGGGGTTCTGACCGGCGGTCAGGCAGGGTCAGGATGGCAGTCGCCGCGCGCAGATCGTCAAGCGCAGCCGCCGTTTCACCTGCCGCATCCTCGACCACCGCGCGCCCGGTCAGAAGATAGACGTGCATTGGATGCGCCTCGGACACGGATGCCATCGCACCCGTCATCAGACGCCGCGCGGCACCCGCGTCGCCTGCCGCGTTCGCAGCATTTGCGGCATCAACCACAGGCAGCACCGTGGCAAGGCTGCCCGCATCGCCCGGCACCGCGACTGCCCCCGTCAGCAACACCTCCGCCTCGTCGTCCCGCCCGAGGGCCTGCAGGACCGTCGCGCGCAGAACCTGCATCCGGGGGCGGAGGGGATCGCCGTCGGGCAGCGCCGTCACGCCATCCGCTGCAAGGTCAAGCGTGGCCAGGGCGGGGACGGGGCCAAGCGCGGCCAGTTCCGACGCCGCCTGTTCGCGCAGCGCTTCGACAAGAAGCGGCGTTGTGCCATTGCTGCGGGCCGCAATCTCCGTCACCGCGCGGCGCGCGACCGCCAGCGCGGCCTCCGCCCCGCCGGCCGCCAGATCGTAACTTCGGCGCTCGGCCAGAACGAAGGCCCAGCCCTCGGGCGCATCCCCTGCATCGCTGCCTTCCAGCAGGGCCAGTGCCGCGTCAAAAGCGGCCCCGGCCTCATCCCCCCGGCCCCGGTCGCGCGCCAGAATCGCCAGATCGACCCAGACCTGCACTGCAAGCCCCGCTGCCGCCCCCTGCGGTGCGGCACCCGCCGTCGCAAGCGCGCGCTTCAGTAGCGCCTCGGCCTCAACCGCGCGCCCCGCGTCGCGGTAGCCGGAGCCAAGCCTCGCCAATGCGCGGCCAACCGACGGCCCCGCCGGACCCTCGCGCAACGGTGCCAAGGCCACCAATGCCTCGGACAGTTCGATCCCCTCGTTTTTGCGCCCCTGACCCAAGAGCCAGTCGGCGGAGGTTTCCAAAAGCGGCAGCGGGTCATTGTCCAGCGTGGCAAGATAGGCCGCAGGCATGCCCGCCAGCCGCAACGCCCAGGGTGCCGCCCGTTCCGGAAGATCGGCCCGCTGGCAAGCCAGAAGAAGCGCGAAGTAGCTGCCGACGACCGTGGGATCATCCGCCCCCACCGTCTCCAGCGCCACGCGGCCCGCCGCATCGGCCGCCACCGCATCGCCCGCGCCAAGCGCCGCCGCCATCGGCTCCAGCGCCTCGACAAGGCGGGCCTCATCCGCTGCCATTGCCGTTTCGACCGCAGCCGCCCGGGCAAACCATGCAGCGGTCTGCGCATCGTCGTACACGGGCGCGGCTTCCTCAAAGGCCGACAACAGGTCTGCCGCATCGGCATTCATCACCTCGGGGTCTACCCGCAGCAATGGCAACAGCCGCGCCAGCGCCTCGTCAGGATACCCCGCGCGCAACAGCGACAGCGCCCACAACGCCGCACCTTCCTGTGCGAAATCGCCCATCAAGCCGAATTCATCCGTGTCCCGGATCACAATTTCGGCGCCCATCAGCGCCACCGCCGCCAGATCGTCGGCAAAAAGACGGTTACGGGCATAGTCCGACAGCACGGCAACGATGTCATCGTCGGTACCTGCAAGTCGCCCGATCCGCACTGCCCGGCCAAGTGCGCGCCCCGCCTCCACATCCTTGCCAAGGAGCCCGAGGCTGTTGCCAAGCATCCGAAGCGCATAGATCAGGCGCGAGCTTTCCGGCCCGAAAAGCGCCTCTCCTTCGGCGATCAGCGGGGCAAGAAGAGCCACGGCCCCTGCATCGTCTTCGCCCAGATGGGCGATGGCCGCGCGGGCCTCTGCCACGGCCCAGCGGTCTGCGTCGGTTGCGGCGTCTGCCGCCGCCGCATCCAGCAACGCCGCCGCCCCGGCATCATCGCCTGCATCAAAGGCCGCATAGGCCGCATCAACGCGGGGATCTTCGGCCCGCGCTACAGCGGCGAGACAGACCGACACAGCGACAATCGCCACAAAAAGGGATGCGCCTCGACGGACAAGCCCGGGGCCGCTAGACTTGCGTTCAAAGAATTCGAACCATCCGGGGATTGCCCATGCCTTGTGCCAGATCACGCCACACGCTCCCCTTGCTCGCGCTGCTTGCGGCACTTGTGCCGATACCAGGCCGCGCCGAGCCTTTTGCCATCATCGACAAAGAGGGTTTTGGCGCCGCCATCACCGCTTATACACTTGACCTGCCGCCCGGCTGGCAGGCACAGGGCCGCATCGCCTGGACCAAACCGTGTAGCGGCAACGAGCTTTACGAGACGATCCTGACCGCAACATCCCCCGATGGCCAGAGCGGCCTGCGGATGATGCCCGGCCATCAGGTGCAATGGTCCGACACGTCGGTGGATGGCACCGTCGATCCCGCACTCGGGCAGATGGCTGTTGCGCAGGCCGAGGCTACGCGCAACGACATGCGCACGGCCTTTCGCAACTCGAACTGCCAGGTCGGGCAGGTCACGGGAATCGATCAGATCCTGCGCGTACTGATCCTGCCCAAGCGCCCTGCCGGGGTTCAGGTGGTGTCTACCCGGACAAACGATCCGCTGATGGCGCTGTACAAGGCGGGCTTTGGCACGCCCCAGCCCGGCATCACGCTGCGCTACGATGCACAGATCATCGACCTCGCCTATCCGGGCGCCAGCGGCCCGATGGTCGAGCGGCTGTGGTTGAGCTGGTATCAGTTTGGCGACGATCCGCAGGCCAATTACATGGCCGGGATGCCCGGCTTCCATTTTCAGAACACCTACATCGACACCATCACCTTTGCTTACGCCCCGGCAGCCCGTGCCGCCGATCTTGACGCGGCTGCGGCGGCCATCGCTTCGGTCAAGGCCGATACCGGCTGGACGGCGCAGGTCCGCGCGGTGCAGGAGCGCATTAACAAAGATCGCGAACGCGAGCGCAAGGCGCGCGGCGAAGCGGCTGACCTGCAGCACCAGCAATTCATCGACTGGATCAGGCAATAGCCGCCCCCCCTAGTTCGTCATCATCCGTTCGACAACAGGCTCGATCTCGCCCAGAAGTGTGGGATCCTGCACAAGCAGGTTCACCGCGCGGCTGGCAGCACCGGGCGTCTCCACATCCTGATCCTGAAGGTTCCCAAGAACGGCAAGCAGGGCCGCGTCAGGGCAGGTTTTGGGCAGGTATTGCCAGGTCAAGGGGCCCGCATCGGGCCCTGCAGGGCCCATCCCGCAGCGCCGTCCGGGGGCAAGGTTTCGCCAGAAAAGCGTGGCCAGATCGACCAGCGCCGATCGGTCATCGGCGAAATACCCGTGCGCGAGCATGTCTTCGCCCAAGGCCGACACATCGACGCTGTCTACCCAGTCGCTGGCCAGCATGTCGGCCCCGCCCTGCCCTGCGCGCGCCGCATCGCCGTGAAGCTTGCGCGAGGCACCCAGCGCCCAATCGTTTTCCGAACCATAGAGCGTCAAGCGGCGGGCCAGCAGGGCAATGGTCGGCATGACCTCGGTAAAGAGCCCCGCATCGACGTCGGGGGCCGCGAACACCACCTGATCGAAGAGGGGCGGCATCCCCGCCACCTGCTGACGCCGCAGCGCCATCAGTTCCAGCGCATCGGCCAGCGCCCGGTTGCCCATCGAATGCGCCACAATGTGGATCGTTGTGGCACCAGAGCGATCCACCAGATCATCCAGAAACCGCGAAAGCCTGCGCCCCGACAATTGCACCACGGCCGTGTCGGGCACATAGCCCATGGTGGTGCCGCGCGAGGGCCAGGAATACAGCACCGGCACACCGCGGTAGTGCATGTCATTGGCCAGTTGCGCCGCGCGCTTGGCCGCCGAAGCGAAGGTCACGTTGAAGCCATGCACGAAAACCACGATTTCCTTGCGCGGCAGGGTGCCAAGATCGCCCTGCATCCGGGCAAAGAACGCGTCACTTTCCAGCGGCGTGACCGCCCGCAGCATGACATGCCTTGTGGCCGACGGGCCGAACTCCAGCCGCCAGATCGAGCGCGTCTCGATCGCGCCCGGCTCATGCGTGTCGGGCACCGTCACTTCGGTCACACCGAGTTCGAGCGTGCCGCGCCCGGCACCATAGAACGCCTCGGGTGCGGGGTCGCCGCTGCGGGCGCGGTCGGTGGCGTAATAGACTGCGATGCGGCGAAAGCCTTCGCCGGCACCGCGCGCGGGCGGGGCGGGGGCGGCAAGCGCCGCGGCGGCGGCGTCGCGCCAGCCGGTTGCTGCGGCGGCGTCGCCCGATTCTTGTGCAAGATCCGAAAGCTGCGTCATGGTTTGCGCAAGTACCGCACCGGAAAGCCCGCTGTCACGCTCTTCGTCAAGCACCGCCTCGGCGCTGCGCTGCGCGCCGCGCAGATCGCCTGACAGCCGGTATTCCGCAATCGCCGCGTCCCAAAGCGGGATCGGACTGAGATCAAGACGGCGGTTGCGGGTAACGAACGTCCCCAGCCGTTCAAGCTGCACCGCCGCTTCGGCATGGCGGCCGGATGTAGCCAGAACGTCGGTCGCGAGCCGTGTCAGATCATGCACCACGCTGGGCGTGGCCTCACCCGATACTGCCAGAACCGACAAGAGCCGGTCAATTTCATCAAGCGCCGCCGCAGAATCGGCAGCGGCCAGCGCCTCGATCCGGGTCAGGTCGTCCAACCCCTGCCCGATACTCTGCCCGACTGCAGGCGTCACCACCAGCATCAGCACCACCAACCTGGCCCACCATCCGCCCCGCTTCATCTTGCCCTGCCTGCCCTGAGGTGCGTATCGGGCTACTCTTGCCTTTGGAAACTCTCCCGTCCAATCAAATAAGATTTTACCAAGCAATGGGGAACGTATAGCGTCTGAATGGCAAGAAAGCAGCGAAACATCGGTTTTTCGTGGCGCGGCGGCGGGTAAGAGATGCGTTTCTTGATGGCCGCAGGGCTGTATCTTTTCGGGATGTTTCCGGCTTACGCCGAGACCCGTGCCCTGTTGATCGGCGTGTCGCACTACGATGAAAGTGCGGGCATCGCGAGCCTGCGCGGCCCGGCAAACGATGTGCGCCTGTTGCGCGATACGTTGGCCGCGCGGGGGGTGCAGGCCATCACCCTTCTTGCCGACGGGGTCGAGGGTGGCGCGCAGCCCACCCATGCGGCGATCCTTGCCGCCTTCGCGCAGCTTGCCGCGACCAGCCGCCCCGGCGATCTGGTGTTCGTGTCGATGAGCGGCCACGGCACGCGCCAGCCCGACGACAACGGCGATGAGACGGACGGGCTGGACGAGGTATTTTTGCCCTCCGACACCGGGCGGGCCGAGAGCGGCGCGCGGGCCATCCCGAACGCCTTGGTAGACGACGAGATCGGGGCCGCTGTCACCGCGATCCGGGAGGCAGGGGCGGATGTGTTTCTGGTTATGGACAGTTGCCATTCCGGCTCTGGCCTGCGCGCGGCCTCGCCCGTCAGTGCTGCGCGCTATGTCGATCCGGCTGCATTGGGGCTCGCGGGGGCAGAGGCACCAGCGACCGCTGAAACCAGCGCCATCGACGATAGCGCTGGCGATCCTCCGGGCGGGGTGATCGCGTTCTATGCCGCGAGGTCCAGCGAGGTGGCGCGCGAGGTGAACCTGACGCCCGATGCCGACGGCGACGCGGGGTGGTATGGTCTGTTCACACAGCGCCTGGCCGCGCGGATCGCCACAAGCGACGGGCAAAGCTACCGCCAGCTTTTCCAGAGCGTGCTGTCGGACCTCAACGATACCTCGCTGCCCGGTGGTGGCCCGCTGCAAACGCCGTCATGGGAAGGAAACCTGATCGACGCGGCCGTCTTTGGCGGGCGGGCGACCCTCGGGGTGCGGCAGTTTGCGGTTTCGCGCGACGAGATCGCAGCGGGGCTGGTGCAAGGGTTCGGGCAGGGCACGGTTTTCACTCTGGTCGCCGATGCGGCGGCCCCTGCAGAGGCGGGCTTGGGTTTTGCGCAGATCGAAGAGGTCGAGGCGACACGCGGCTATCTGCGCCTCGTGGATGCCGGGTGCGAACCCCGTTCGGATGCGCCCTGCGCCAGCATCGGGGCGCTACCGGCTGCTGCCCGTTTTGCGCGGCTTTCGGCGCGACCGGTGGACCTTGCCCTTCGCCTTGCCCCGTTGCGCGATCTGGCGACGGGCCAGCCCGTGCCGGCAGGCGACGTGGCCAGCCGCGCCCTTGCCGCCGCCGTGACCGAGGTCAACGCCGCAGGCGGTGTAAGGGTCGAGACGGATGCGGCCGCGCCTGATATCGAGGTGGCGGTGCAGGATGGCGCGCTGTGGTTCGGGCGGCGTGTGGCAATTGGGGCAACGCCCGTCGGCCTGCGCTGGCACCCGGACGACGGTGTGCCGCTGGCCCCCCTGCTGGCGCGGATCGCGGCCGCCGAGCGGCTGGCCATACTTCTGGGGGCGGCGGCGGAAGGCGGGTCGATCCTCAACCCGTCGCCTGTCACATTGAACACGAATGTGCAGTCGAGCCGGGTCGCCGATCTGGATCCGCCGGGTGCGGGCGGCAATCCGCAGCGCGAATGCCGCCGCGCGCAGCGCGCTGCCGAGCCGCCCGCCTCGCTCGATCTGGGAGATGCGCCTGCCTTCAAGCAATGCGACCTGCTTTCCTTCGCAGTTCAGGGCGCGGTGCAGGGGGCGCGTGACGTGAACCGGGTGCATATCGACTCGCAATTCTGCGTCCATGCAGCCCATGCCCGCGTCGAGGATACCCGCGCGGCAACCGCGCTGGGAGATCCCATGGTAATGTGCTCGGATTGCCCCGACGCGTATGCCGCGGGCGACGAGCGCCTGTTTGTCATCGTGACCGAGGCCGAAGCCAATTCCGATCAGTTGAACCTTGAGGGCCTGGTCGAAAACTGCGCCGGTGCCGCCCCCACACGCGGCGCGGCAGACCGCGCAGCGCTCGATTTCCTCACTGCATTGGGGCACAGGCCGGGCACGCGCGGGTCGTTCGGCGGGCTTGCGCTGTCCGATGTCTGGGTTTCGTCATTTCGCTGGGAAGTTGTTCCCAAGGAAGAAGTCTTCGCGCGCGTCAAACCTTTGGAAGAAACCGGCGCATTGCCAGCGTCCGGCCCCTGATCGCAACCCCCATGGAGGCCCCAATGTCACGCATCATCCCAACCGCCGCAGCGGCAGCCCTCGCTCTTTGGGCAGGTCTTGCCCTGACGGACGCCACCGCGCAGTCCGCGCTTGACGACGTCGTGGTGCCTTCAACGGGCCCCTCGGTCATGTTCTATATGCAAGAGCAGCGCGCCCGCGCCAAGCCAATCGACAGCGATACCGCGTCGCGGATTTATGGCGGCAGGGCGGCGCAGGATGGTGCCTGGCCCTGGCAGGTGGCGCTGATGGCAAAGGTGCCTCGCCAGGAGGGCGATACCGAAGACAAATTCTATCAGTTCTGCGGCGGCAGCATCATCGCCCGGCAATGGATCCTGACCGCCGCCCATTGCGTGATGGATCAGGACAACCGGCAGACCGACGCTGCCACGATCTTCGTGGCCTCAGGCTCGACCAAGCTGTTCTATGGCGATTTTCGCACCGTGGCGGCGGTCTTTGCGCATGAAGCCTACAACCCGGTTCTGATCGACAACGATGTGGCGCTTTTGAAACTGGCCGAGCCGATCGGGGCCTCCAACGGCCCGGTCGGTGCTGTGGCCGTTCTGCCCGCCGGTTCTGCGCCCCCGCAGGGTGCAGCGGTGGTGACAGGCTGGGGTCTGATCGACGGCGACAAGAGCACCGACGCTCTGATGGAAACCGATATCGACATCGTGCCCAACGCCACCTGCAACCGCGGCATGGCCGAGCAACTCAAGCGCGACATGGGATCCTTCCTTCTGGGCATGGGACAGGCCAGCCAAATCCCGATGGACAAGCTGCAAGAGGCCTTCACGATCCTGTCCGACAACATGGGTGACCGGCTGAGCGACAACATGATCTGCGCAGGCGTCGCGAGCGGCACCAAGACCTCGTGCAAGGGCGATAGCGGCGGCCCCCTTATGGTGCGGCAAGCAGACGGGCGCTGGCTTCAGGTCGGTGTCGTCAGCTGGGGTCAGGCACCGCTGGGGGCCACGCAGCAATGCGGACACCCCGAGCTTTACGCGGTCTATACACGCGTTTCGAACTACTTCGACTGGATCAACACCAAGATCCGCCAGAACTAGGCGGCGAAGCACAGGGAAACCCGATGATGGACAACTCGAAGTGGACAACCTGCAGCACGCGGAGCCGGGCCATGGTCTGCGTGGTGCTGGTGACGCTGGGCGGCCTGACACCCGGCCTGGCAGTAAGCGACGATTTCGGCGGCAGTTTCGAGCCCGCGGCCCCGGGGGGCGTGCCCGCGCCGCCCCCGCCAGTCCCGGCAGGTGGCGGTGATTTCGGCGGCTCGTTCGACGACAATGGAACGGTGCCGCCGGTCGACAACGGCGGTGATCCTCCGCCTCCGACCCCGCCCATAGGTGGAAATGATTTTGACGACAAGGGATCGTTCGATCCTCCCGGCCCTGTCGACGACATCATCGTGGTGCCCACACCGACGCCCCCCAACCCGCCACCAACGCCTCCGCCGCCCCCCCCGCCAGGCCCGCAGGTCGATCCCCAGATCGCCGCCTTCGAGCTGCGCGACTTTGGCGTGCCGCCCACCCCCTATCTGCGGCCGGGCCAGTTCCACGCGCCGACACCCACCGCTGTGCCGGGAGCCAACACGCTGAGCACTGAGGCGCTGGCGCAGGCGGTCAACGGCGGTGTCAGGCTGATCCTGATTGACGTTCTTGGCGGCCAGTATAGCCTTCCGGGAGCCCAGATGGCTCCCGCAATGGCCAGCCCCGGCAGCTTTTCCGACCAGATTCAGCGGCAGACGGTGACCTGGCTTGGGCAGATCAGCGGCGGCGACAGCGCGATTCCGATCGTGATCTTCTGTAGCGGCCCGGAATGCTGGCTCAGCTACAACGCAGCTTTGCGCGCGGTGGCGGCGGGCTACACCAACGTCTATTGGTATCGCGGCGGGTTGGATGCTTGGCAGATGGCCGGCCTGCCGCTGCGGCCTGCGGGGTTCTGATCACAAGGAGGGGGCAGCCACGCCTTTGTATTTGTTTACAAAAGGGTCGTTTACTCCTGATACTCGAATTTGCAAAAGAGGCCCCCTGCCCCGTGCCACTCATCGGATACGCGCGCATTTCCACTGAAGATCAAACCGCCCTGCCCCAGGTTCAGGAGCTGGGAGCGGCAGGCTGTGTGGAAATCGTGGAAGAGCAAGCCTCGGGCGGCAGTCGCACCCGGCCCGTTCTGGCGCGTGTGCTGGATCAGCTGCGGACTGGCGATACTTTGGTTGTGGTGCGGATCGACCGGCTGGCCCGTTCGCTCTCACACCTCTTGGAGATTATCGAGCGGCTGGAGGCCAAAGGTGCGCATTTCCGGTCCTTGCAGGATCCGATCGACACGGCGTCGCCTCAGGGCAAGTTCACGCTGCAAGTTCTGGGAGCTGCGGCCGAGTTTGAACGGGCCCTGATCCGCGAGCGCACCAAGGCCGGGCTGCGATCTGCCAAGGCAGAAGGGCGGA
>JBBRVJ010000099.1:0-13753 GCA_038246975.1 Rhodobacterales bacterium
GGCGGCAGTCTGGGCGTGCGCGAGATCGTCATCGGCATGCCGCACCGGGGTCGTCTGTCGGTTCTGGCCAACGTGATGATGAAACCCTACCGCGCGATCTTCAACGAATTTCAGGGCGGCAGCTTCAAACCCGAAGACGTCGATGGCTCGGGCGATGTGAAATATCACCTTGGCGCGTCGTCTGACCGCACCTTTGACGGCAACACCGTGCACCTGTCGCTGACCGCCAACCCCAGCCACCTTGAGGCGGTCAACCCCGTCGTGCTGGGCAAGGTCCGCGCCAAGCAGGATCAGGCCAGCGACACCGACCGCGCCACGGTTCTGCCGATCCTGCTGCACGGCGATGCGGCCTTTGCGGGTCAGGGCGTGGTTGCCGAATGTTTCGGCCTGTCGGGCCTGCGCGGCCACCGGACCGGGGGCACGATCCACATCATCGTCAACAACCAGATCGGCTTTACCACTGCGCCTGCGTTCAGCCGTTCCTCCCCTTACCCCACCGACATCGCCCTGATGGTCGAGGCGCCGATCTTCCACGTCAACGGCGATGACCCCGAGGCCGTGGTCCACGCCGCCCGCGTGGCGACCGAATATCGCCAGACATTCCACAAGGACGTCGTGCTCGACATCTTCTGCTATCGCCGCTTCGGCCATAACGAAGGGGATGAGCCGATGTTCACCAACCCCGCGATGTACACCCGCATCCGCAAGCAGAAGACCACCCTGCAACTTTATACCGAACGTCTGGTGCAGGACGGCCTGATCCCCGAAGGCGAGATCGAAGACATGAAGGCCGCCTTTCAGGCCCGCCTGAACGAGGAATTCGAGGTCGGCAAGGATTACAAGCCGAACAAGGCCGACTGGCTCGATGGCCGCTGGAAGACAATGCACACCAAGGACGTCAACAACTATCAGGTCGGCGACACTTCGATCAAACCCGAAACCTTCGCCGAAATCGGCGCCGCCCTGACCCGCGCGCCCGAAGGGTTCGATCTGCACAAGACCGTGGCCCGCCTGTCGGAGGCCAAGGCCAAGATGTTCGAAACCGGGCGCGGGTTCGACTGGGCCACCGCCGAGGCCATCGCCTTTGGCTCGCTGACCGTCGAAGGCTTCCCGGTCCGCCTGTCGGGTCAGGACTGCTCGCGCGGCACCTTCAGCCAGCGCCATTCGGCCTTCGTCGATCAGACCACCGAAGAACGCTACTACCCGCTGAACAACATCCGGGCGGGTCAGGCGCGGTACGAAGTGATCGACTCCATGCTGTCGGAATACGCGGTGCTGGGCTTTGAATACGGTTATTCGCTGGCCGAACCCAACGCCCTGACCCTGTGGGAGGCGCAGTTCGGCGACTTTGCCAACGGCGCGCAGATCATGTTCGACCAGTTCATCAATTCGGGCGAAAGCAAATGGCTGCGGATGTCGGGCCTTGTGTGCCTGCTGCCGCACGGGTTCGAGGGTCAGGGACCGGAACACTCCTCCGCCCGCCTCGAACGCTTCCTGCAAATGTCCGCACATGACAACTGGATCGTGGCCAACTGCACCACCCCCGCCAACTACTGCCACATCCTGCGGCGGCAATTGCACCGCGATTACCGCAAACCGCTGATCCTGATGACGCCGAAATCCCTGCTGCGCCACCCGATGTGCGTCAGTCCGGCCAGCGATTTCCTCGACGGATCGACCTTCCACCGCGTGCTGTGGGACGATGCGCAAAAGGGCACCTCGACCGTCACCCTCAAACCCGACGCCGAAATCAAGCGTGTCGTGCTGTGTTCCGGCAAGGTCTACTTCGACCTCTTGGCCGAACGCGATGCGCGGGGGCAGGATGACACCTACATCCTGCGGGTCGAACAGCTTTATCCGGTGCCGAAAAAGTCGCTGACCGCCGAACTGACGCGCTTCAAGGACGCCCGGATTATCTGGTGTCAGGAAGAGCCCAGGAATCAGGGTGCCTGGGGCTTCATCGAGCCGGAACTGGAAACCGTGCTGACCGCCGTTGGGGCGGCCCAGACCCGCGCACATTATGTTGGCCGCGTGGCCAGCGCCTCGCCCGCCACCGGCCTTGCCAGCCGGCACAAGCTTGAACAGCAAACCCTGGTGGCCGAGGCCTTGGGCCAACCCGCCACCAACTGACAACGCGCCCCCGCGCAGGAGAAGCAAGATGACCGACGTAATGGTGCCCGCCCTTGGCGAATCGGTGTCCGAGGCCACTGTCTCGACGTGGTTCAAGAAACCCGGCGATGCGGTAAAGCAGGACGAAATGCTGTGCGAACTTGAAACCGACAAGGTCTCGGTCGAAGTGCCCAGCCCGGTGACAGGTGTCCTGTCCGAAATCATCGCCCCCGAAGGCACCACCGTCGCCGCCAACGCCCGCCTCGCCATCGTGACCGAAGGCGCCGTCGCCGCCAAACCATCGCCCACTCCGGAACCCAAAGCCGCCGCCGCCGAGGCCGTAAACTCCCCCGGCGCCGGCCCCGAGCAGCCCACCCTCCGCACCGACGTCGAAAACGCCCCCGCCGCCAGGAAGGCGATGGCCGACGCCAACCTGTCCCCCGAGCAGGTGACAGGCACGGGGCGCGACGGCCGCGTGATGAAGGAAGACGTGGCCCGCGCCGTCGCCAAACCCGCCCCCGTAGCAGTCGCCACACCCGCCCCCATCGCCCCCCCCCGCGCCCCGGTCCCGGCCTCCGACGCCGCCCGCGAGGAACGGGTGAAAATGACCCGCCTGCGCGCCACCATCGCCCGCCGCCTGAAAGACGCGCAAAACACCGCCGCCATGCTGACCACCTACAACGAGGTCGACATGTCCGCCGTCATGGACCTGCGCACCGCCTACAAGGACGTGTTCGAGAAAAAACACGGGGTAAAACTCGGCTTCATGTCGTTCTTCGTGCAGGCCTGCTGCCACGCCCTGAAAGAAGTCCCCGAGGTCAACGCCGAAATCGACGGGCAGGACGTGGTCTATAAAAACTACGTCCACATGGGCGTCGCCGTCGGCACCCCCTCCGGCCTCGTGGTCCCCGTGGTGCGCGACGCCGACCAGATGAGCTTTGCCGCCATCGAGAAGAGAATCGCCGAACTCGGCCTGCGCGCCCGAGACGGCAAGCTGACCATGGCCGAAATGCAGGGCGGCTCGTTCACCATCTCGAACGGCGGCGTCTACGGCTCGCTGATGTCCTCGCCGATCCTGAACCCCCCGCAATCAGGCATCCTCGGCATGCACAAGATCCAGGACCGCCCGGTCGTCGTCGCAGGCCAGATCGTGATCCGCCCGATGATGTATCTTGCCCTCAGCTACGACCACCGCGTGGTGGACGGCAAGGGGGCGGTGACGTTCCTTGTCCGGGTGAAAGAGGCGCTGGAAGACCCAAGGCGGTTGTTGATGGATTTGTGAGGGAGACGCAGATGTACGGGCCCGAAGAACACAGGTTCCGCTTCGCGGCATGGGCAGCCGCGAGGGCTAGTTCGCGAGGCTGCGGTGGGTTTACTACCCAGAAAGCAGTGACCGCACTTCAGACGTCTGGATTGAGAAAGATGGTCGAAGGAGTAACTGCACTTCCTGCCAATCCCGAGCAATTCGACCTTTGCCATATTAAATGGTGTATGGCTGTTCAAAACAGTGTGGATCTAAAAAATTTCAAGTATGGAAGAGCAGCAAAGCTTGTGAATATCTACTTTAAGGCCCTTTTTTTGGCAAACTTCGGAAGCCCAAAATCACGTTTGGCAGAAGCAGACGATTTAACGACCCGGGTGAACGCAATACACCCTCCAATAGACAGACTACTGTTAAATGAATTGGCAAATCATGGCGGCAAGCATTGCGACTTTTTCAGACACATCAGGACAAAAGGATGGACCCAATTCAATCAAAAAGAATATGAGAGCGTGATCGTTAAAGTCAAAGATATCACTCAGGGTGAACTGTGGCGCATCGAAGAATTCTGGCCGGTCGGCAAGGCCCCCCCATGACCCCCGAACTCACCACCCTAGCCCTCGCAAGCCTCCCGCAAACCGCCATCCCCTTCTCGATACGTATAACCCCCGAACGCGGCTCCGCCGACACCACCTCGCCCCATCACAACTCACGGATGAACCTCTGACCATGGACCGCGCCGCACTCTACCATAACGCCATCGAGCGGCGGCGCGCTTTCCACCTGCCCGGCTACGTCACCCTGACCGAAGCCGGGTGCGACGGCCCCTGGGTCTCGCCGATCCAGATCTCCTCGGGCAATCTGACCGGCCCCATGCTGATCAGCAAAGACTGGTTCGACGCCCCGTCGGCGCGCCAGCACCGCCTGTTGCTTCTGCAATCCGGCTACATGCCCGATATGCCGTTCAATGTGGTGATCGACCGGGCGCTGAAACTCGCCGGACTATGCCGGGCCGACATATACATCACGCCCGTCTTCAAGTTGCTGCCCCCCGTCCGCTCACACGCCATCAGGTCCGAAGACGCCCGTGCCTCGTTCGAGGCGGTCACCCGCTACGAACTGCTGGGCCGCCGCCCCATCGCCGCCGGGGGCGATGCGATCCGGGTTCTGGAACATTTCGGAATCCCCCACATTCCAACCATCCACCCTTCCGCGCGCGGGATGGATTACGACACGCGCGCCACCCTTCTTGCACAGGCTTTTGCGCAGACATGACACCCGAACTCACCTCCCTCGCCCTCGCGGGCCTGTTGCAAGCCGCAATCTTCGTCCCGTTCTCGATGCGGGCGAACCTCGAACTCGGCTCCGGCTACACCATGTCGCCCCGCGACAAGCCGCCCGGCAAACCGATGTCGCAACTGACCGCCCGCCTGCAGCGCACCCTGACCAACACCTTCGAATCGCTGATCCTGTTCACCCTCGCCGTCGTCGTCGTCACCCTTGGCGATCAGTCCACCGTCACCACCCAAACCGCCGCATGGGTCTACCTCGCCGCCCGCATCCTCTATGTTCCGGCCTACGCGCTGGGGTGGAAGCCGTGGCGTTCCGGCATCTGGTTTGCCGGTTTCGCGGCAACCATGGTGATGATAGCCGCCAGCCTGATATGATTTGTGTCTGCACAGGGGGTGTACAGCCGGTGTACGGCTGACATACCGCCCCAAACGAAGGAACTGACCGATGGCAAGCTTTGACGTGATCATCCTAGGCGCAGGCCCCGGCGGCTATGTCTGCGCCATCCGCTGCGCGCAACTGGGCCTGAAAGTGGCCGTGGTCGAGGGTCGCGAAACGCTGGGCGGCACCTGCCTGAACATCGGCTGCATCCCGTCCAAGGCGCTGTTGAACGCCACGCACAACCTGCACGAAGCCCATGAAAACTTTGAGAAAATGGGACTGATGGGGGCCAATCCGACCGTCGATTGGGCGCGTATGCAGGCCTACAAGCAAGACACCGTGAACGGCAACACCAAGGGCATCGAGTACCTGTTCAAGAAGAACAAGGTGACCTGGATCAAAGGCTGGGCCAGCTTCGCAGCCCCCGGCAAGGTCAAGGTCGGCGATGCGGTCCATGAAGCAAGAAACATCGTGATTGCAACAGGTTCCGAGCCTTCCACCCTCCCCGGCGTGACAGTGGACGAGGTGAAGATCGTCACCTCCACCGGCGCCCTGACCCTGCCCGAAATCCCCAAAACCATGGTCGTCATCGGCGCAGGGGTGATCGGCCTCGAAATGGGCTCCGTCTACGCCCGCCTCGGCACCAAGGTCACGGTCGTCGAATACCTTGACGCGATCACCCCCGGCATGGATGCCGAGGTGGCGAAAGCCTTTCAGAAAATCCTGACGAAACAGGGTCTTGACTTCATTCTGGGCGCAGCCGTGCTAGGCGTGACGACCAGCGTGGACGGCGCGCAGGTGACCTACAAACTGCGCAAGACCGATGCCGAATCCACCCTGACCGCCGATACCGTTCTGGTGGCGACGGGCCGCAAACCCTTTACCGCAGGTCTTGGGCTCGAGAAGCTGGGCGTCGAGATGCTGCCGCGCGGACATATCAAGACCGATCACTTTGCGACCAATATCAAAGGCTTGTATGCCATAGGCGATGCCATCGCCGGCCCGATGCTGGCCCACAAGGCCGAAGACGAAGGTATGGCCCTGGCCGAAATTCTGGCGGGTAAGTCCGGTCACATTAATTACGGCTTAATCCCCGGTGTGATATACACCGTTCCGGAAGTGGCAAACGTGGGTCTGACCGAAGAGCAGTTGAAAGAACAGGGCCACGCCTACAAGGTCGGCAAATTCCCCTTCATGGGCAATGCCCGCGCCAAGGCCGCCTTTCAGGCCGAAGGTTTCGTGAAAATCCTCGCCGACAAGAATACCGACCGCATCCTCGGCTGCCACATTATCGGCCCCGCCGCAGGCGATCTGATCCACGAAGTCTGTGTGGCAATGGAATTCGGCGCATCGGCCCAAGATCTTGCGCTCACCTGCCACGCCCACCCCACCTATAGCGAAGCGGTTCGCGAAGCCGCCCTGGCCTGCGGCGACGGCGCCATCCACGCCTGATGGGCTGCTGACCGCCCCTATTTTCTGTCCCTAAATATCCCACAGGGGGTCCGGGGGGTGTGAAACCCCCCGGCCTGTCCCCAAACCCTCAGCCCGCCAGATGGCGCAAGCCTTGCGTCACATCCGTGCGCACGGCCAGCCGCAATCCCGGCTCGTCCCCGGCCCGCAAGGCCGCCAGAATCACCCGATGATGATGCGGCATGTCCCGCCTGCGCAACTTGTGGTACAGGGCCCGCATCGTCGGCCCCAGTTGCAGCCACACCGTTTCGCACAGCGCCAGCATTGCCGGGGTCTGGGCCCGCAGATACAGCGTGCGATGAAACTCCAGATTGGTCCGCACATAAGCCACCGCGTTGTGGGCCATCACCGCGTCCTGATTGGCGGCATTGATCGCGGCCAACCTGTCGATCAGCGCAAAATGAGCACGCGGCAGGGCGCGCGAGGCCATCTCGGGCTCCAGCATCGCGCGGATCGCGGCCAGTTCCTCGATCCGTTCGGGCGTCAGTTCCGGCGTCGAAATCCGCCCCGTAGACGACAGCGTCAACGCGCCCTCGGCCACCAGTCGACGTACCGCCTCGCGCACCGGGGTCATCGAAACTCCGAACTGCGCGCCCAACCCCCGCAGCGTCATCGCCTGACCCGGGTCCAACTCGCCGTGCATCACCTGCTGGCGCAAAGAACGATAAACCCGTTCATGGGCAGAGGCATTCGGGTCACTGGGGCGCGGGACGATCACCATGGCCGCAGCCAATCACCCCTCCCCCCCAGGCGTCAATCCCCGCCGAACCGGTAGGCGTGCAACGTCTGTCCCTGCCCATGCAGCCAGCGCCGCTGCACCTGCCAGCCGGGATAAAGGCCGTCCACCACCGTCCAGAACGCCGCCGAATGGTTCATCTGCACCAGATGAGCCACCTCATGCGCCGCCACATAGTCCAGCACGTCCGGCGGCGCCATGATCAGCCGCCACGAATACATCAATCCGCCTTGTGCCGAACAGGACCCCCACCGGCTGCGTGTATCGCGCAACGTGACGCCCCGAAACCCCACCCCTAGGGCCGCCGCATAGCGGTCGGACGCCGCAATCAGGCGGTCCCGCGCCAAGGTTTTCAGGAACCCCGCGACCCGCGCCCCCACCTGATCCGGATCGCCCGGCACCACCAGCGTCTCGCCGTCCAGCCGCACCGACCGCCCCGTGCCCGCCATCAACGTCATCAACCGCCCCTCGACCGGCAGAACAGCCCCCAAAGCCACTCCGGCAGGCACAGCCATCTTGGCCAGAGCCTGCCGCAACCAGCCTTCTTGCGACCGGGCAAAGGTCATCGCCTCCGACTCGCGCGCGCGCAGCGGCAGCGACAGCGTGACCCGCCCGTCAAGCCGCGACACGCGCAGCGAAAAGCGCCGCGTCCGGGCCGACCGGCGCAGGGTGATCTCGATAGGCGGGGGGCCGGGAAGGACGGGCATCGCACCTCTTGCAACGAGGGGCCAGCATAGCCATCTCCGGTCGGCGCGCCAAGCACCCCAAAGGATTTGACACCCGCCCGCCCCTGTGGCAAGGACACGTTCTATCGCACCAGACAGCCCTGAAAAGGACCACCATGCCGAACGCAGAATGGGGCATCAAGCGTATCTGCCCAACCACCGGCAAACGCTTTTACGACCTGAACCGCAGCCCGATCGTCAGCCCCTACAGCGGCGAAGTGGTTGATATTGAAATTGCACGCCGCAAGATGGCGGCTTCGGTCATCGCCCGCGTGGTGCCTGAAAAGGACGACGCCGTTCTTGTCGAAGACATCGAAGGCGAAGACGAGTTGCTGGAAACGGGCGTCGCCGACGACACCGAACTGGACGACGACCTGCTCGAAGAAGACGCAGACGACAACGTCTCGCTCGACGATCTGGCCGACGTCGCAGGCGACGAAGAAGAAGTCTGACACGGGGCCGGGGCGCGGAATCCGGGTGCAGTTTCCCCTTGCATCCCCCCCCGCCCCCCCCTAATAAACCATGCGACGCACCCAACGTCGCTCAGGTCGGGGTCATAGCTCAGATGGGAGAGCGCTTGAATGGCATTCAAGAGGTCCGCGGTTCGATCCCGCGTGGCTCCACCAAATTTCCTAACGAATATAATGCGTTAGTTGAACCCTTCGGGACGGCCTTCGCGTTTTTCAGCGCTTATCGACAACTCTGCTACAATGCGAGCAGTCATCGCTCCATTCGCGTTCATATCCGCGTTGCAGCCTAGACGACATTCGGTGTGCTGTGGCGCGTTGGTTACCAAATAAGGTTGGTTTGCCGCTGGAGTTTGGGACAGACTGCGGCACGTCGCCAATCGTAGACCTTGGGGACGTAACAGGAACATCCGACGGGGTCAGGCAATGGAACTTCGTCGCGCAAGTGACCGAGCAGTAGCCACGTGGTGGATACTGCACCCCTGACGTTCTCGCCCGATGCGCAGCCCGGAGGGTTGCGGCAACAAGCCGGGCCCGCGTGTTGCAGCCGAGTTGCGGCGACGGCGCGTTCTTCCCGTCGCTGGAAGGGTCGGGCGCAGCTTCCACGGCATTGCGGACATTGGTGAAAGAGGGCCCTTCACGCTAGATATCCAGCGTATTGTCATGCTCCCAGCGCGAGAAATGGGCGGTAAAGCTACCCCATTCCTGGTGCTTCAGCTTCAGATATGCCGCCGAAAATTCGTCTCCCATCAGGGATTTCAGCGTCGAATCCCGGTTATATTCGCGCAGCGCGTCCAGCAGGTTCAACGGCAACTTGGGCGCATTCGTCACCGTATGCCCCATCGTATACATGTCGATGTCATGCCGCGGGCCGGGGTCGGCCTTGCTGCGGATGCCGTCCAACCCTGCGGCGATGATCACCGCCTGCAACAGATAGGGGTTGGCCGCCCCATCCGGCAGACGCAACTCGAACCGCCCCGGCCCCGGCACGCGGACCATGTGGGTGCGGTTGTTGCCCGTCCACGTCACGGTATTGGGCGCCCATGTAGCACCGGAAGAGGTGCGCGGCGCGTTGATCCGTTTATAGCTGTTGACCGTCGGATTGCAGATCGCGGCCAAGGCGCTGGCATGCGTCATGATCCCGCCCAGAAAGGTGCGCCCCCGGTCCGACAGGCCCAACTCCTTGGTGTCATCGGAAAACGCGTTCTTCTTGCCGTCAAGGTCCCAGACCGAGATATGGGCATGGCACCCCGACCCGGTCAGCCCCTTGAACGGCTTGGGCATGAACGTCGCCCGCAATCCGTGCTTTTCGGCCACCGATTTCATCATGAATTTGAAGAAACTGTGCTTGTCGGCGGTTTGCAACGCGTCGTCGTATTTCCAGTTCATCTCGAACTGGCCGCAGGCGTCTTCGTGGTCGTTCTGATACGCCTCCCAGCCCAACGCGAGCATGTAGTCGCAAACCTCTGATATCACATCATAACGTCTCATCACGGCCTGCTGGTCGTAACAGGGTTTCTCGGCGGTGTCGTAGGGGTCCGAAACCATGTCCCCCTCGGGCGTCAGCAGAAAGAACTCGGGCTCCACCCCGGTCTTGACGCGCAAGCCCTCTTTCGCCGCCTCGTCCACCAACCGGCGCAGCACGTTGCGCGGGGCTTGTTCCACCGGCTTGCCTTCCATGACGCAATTCGATGCCAGCCACGCCACCTCGGGCTTCCACGGCAGTTGAATGACCGACGAGGCATCGGGCACCGCCATCATGTCGGGGTGTGCGGCGGTCAGGTCCAGCCAGGTGGCGAACCCCGCAAACCCCGCCCCATCGACGGCCATATCGTTGATCGCCTGCGCCGGCACCAGCTTGGCGCGCTGCCCGCCGAACAGGTCGGTATAAGACACCATGAAGTATTTGATGCCCTTTTCCTTGGCGTATTTCCCCAGATCCGTTGGCATGACCGTCCCCTGTCATTTGTTTTTATGTCAGGATCCGGTTTTTCCCGGTATCCAGTTGGTTCCCGCCAAAGGCACCCCCGACATCGCGGCGGCTTCGATGGTCAGCGCACATAAATCTTCCGGCTCAAGGTTGTGCAGATGGTTCTTGCCGCACGCCCGCGCGATCGTCTGCGCCTCCAGTGTCATCACTTTCAGATAGTTTTTCAACCGCCGCCCGCCCAAAACCGGGTCGAACCGCCCGTAAAGCTCGGGGTCCTGCGTGGTGATCCCTGCAGGATCGCGGCCCTCGTGCCAGTCGTCATAGGCCCCGGCGGTGGTGCCCAGCTTGTTGTATTCGGCCTCGTGGATCGGATCGTTGTCCCCCAAGGCAATCATCGCCGCCGTCCCGATCGAGCAGGCATCCGCCCCCAGCGCCATCGCCTTGGCCACATCGGCCCCCGACCGGATACCGCCCGACACGATCAATTGCACGCGGCGGTGCATCCCCAGATCCTGCAACGCCTGCACCGCCAGCGGAATGCAGGCCAGAATCGGCATCCCGACATTTTCGATGAACACATCCTGCGTCGCCGCCGTACCGCCTTGCATGCCGTCCAAAACCACCACGTCGGCCCCCGCCTTTACCGCCAAAGCCGTGTCGTAATAGGGCCGCGAGCCGCCGATCTTGACATAGATCGGCTTTTCCCAATCGGTGATCTCGCGCAGTTCCATGATCTTGATTTCCAGATCGTCCGGCCCGGTCCAGTCAGGGTGTCGGCAGGCGGACCGCTGGTCGATTCCCTTGGGCAGGTTGCGCATCGCGGCGACCCGGTCGCTGATCTTCTGGCCCAGCAGCATGCCGCCACCGCCGGGTTTCGCCCCTTGTCCCACCACAATTTCAATCGCATCGGCGCGGCGCAGGTCGTTGGGGTTCATGCCGTAACGGCTGGGCAGATACTGATAGACCAGGGTTTGCGAATGCCCCCGCTCTTCTTCGGTCATCCCGCCGTCGCCCGTGGTGGTCGAAGTCCCGGCCTCGGTCGCCCCCCGGCCCAACGCCTCTTTCGCAGGGCCGGACAGCGCACCGAACGACATGCCTGCAATGGTGATCGGGATTTGCAGGTGGATCGGCTTTTTCGCATGCCGCGTCCCCAGCCACACATCCGTCGCGCATTTCTCGCGGTAGCCTTCCAGCGGATAGCGGCTGATCGAGGCCCCCAGAAACAGCAGGTCATCAAAATGCGGCAGGCGGCGCTTGGACCCGCCGCCGCGAATGTCATAGATGCCGGTCGCCGCCGCCCGCCGGATCTCGGCGTTGACGTCCGGCGAAAACGTCCAGCTCTGGCGCGGCGGAGTGTGGGGAAAATCGCTCATGGCAACCTCAGTAGGACGCGGCGTTGTCGATGTTGAAGGTATACAGCTTGCGCGCCGACCCATAACGGCGGAATTCGGATGGCCGCGCCAGGTGGTCCGCCTCGCCCCGCCTCAGCACATCGGCCAGCAGCGCCAGATGCTCGGGGCGCATCTCTTTCTCGATACAGTCCGCGCCAAGCGATTTCACCGACCCGCGCACGAACAATCGCGCCTCATAGAGCGAATCGCCCAGCGCCTCGCCCGCATCGCCCAGCACCACCATCGTCCCCGACTGCGCCATGAAGGCCGACATGTGGCCGATGCTGCCATGCACCACGATCTCGATCCCCTTCATCGAGATGCCGCAGCGCGAACTGGCATTGCCCTTGATGATCAGCAACCCGCCGTTGCCCGTCGCCCCGGCATATTGGCTGGCGTCGCCGTCGATGATCACCGTGCCAGACATCATGTTCTCGGCCACCCCCGGACCCGCCGACCCCTTGATCCGCACCGTCGCCTGCTGGTTCATCCCCGCGCAATAATAACCCGTCGACCCATGCACCGTCACATCGACCGGCGCGTCCAGCCCCACGGCGATGGCATGGGCGCCCTTGGGGTTGATCACCTGCCACGCCGTCTGGTTGGTCTGGCCGCGCAACCCGTGCAGCATCGAATTCAGCGCGCGCAACCCCTGCGCCTCTAGGTCGAAGGTCTGCATGGCTCAGCGTTCCCAGAAATAGACGGTGGCCGGTTCCGGCTCCCACACCCGTGCGGCGTCGATGCCCGGCAGGCCGACCATCGCGCGGTATTCCGACCCGAAGGCGACGTATTGGTCGGTTTCGGCCATCACTGCGGGCTTGCAGGCGATCGGGTCGCGCACCACGCCAAAGCCATTCTTGGTGCCGACGACAAAGGTGAAAAATCCGTCCAGATCGGTCAGCGTCGCCGCCATCGCATCGCCCAGGGCGGCGCCTTCCTGCAGTTTGTGGCTGATGAAGGCAGCGGCAACCTCGGTGTCGTTCTCGGTCTCGAATGTCATTCCCGCCTGCCGCAGCGTCCGGCGGACCGAGTTGTGGTTGGACAGCGACCCGTTATGGACCAGACACTGATCCGGCCCGGTCGAAAACGGATGCGCACCCATCGTGGTGACGGCGGACTCAGTCGCCATCCGGGTGTGACCGATGCCATGCGTCCCCGACATCTGCGCCAGATCGAACCGCGCCGCCACATCGCGGGGCAGGCCGACCTCCTTGTAGATCTCGATCCCCTCGCCCGCGCTCATCACGCGGGCATCGGGGCGCAAGGCCCGGATCGCCAGCCGCGCGGTGTCCAGCAGCGCCGCAGGCACATCCAGCACGATGTGACTATCCTTGATCTCGGCGGTGACCGCAGCCCCGATCGCCTGCCCCAGATCGTCCGCCAGCGTCGCAAAGTCGCGCGCCGCCTGCGCCGATTGCACGGTCAGCTTGGCCTGCCCCGCCTGCGCCCGGCTGTAGATCGCGATGCCCGCGCTGTCGGGCCCACGGTCGGTCATCGTGATCAGCATATCGGTCAACAGCGCGCCCAACTGCGGCTCCAGCATGGGATCTTTAAGGAACAGCCCGACAATCCCGCACATGCGCCCGCCTCCTGTTATGGTCTGGATCGAAGCTAACATCGAAGCCCTGACGGTTCAACTGTGAAGAAACTTTTTTAACTGTCTGGCAATGCGGGACAAAGCCCGGCACCTCTGTCCCACCACAGGCAAATTCACACTTTCCTTGCCTGACAGGAAAACTTTTTGCACATGAATGTTGATTTCGCCCCGGCTTCCTTCCAATCTGCGGTCAGCACACAGCCATCGGGGGGCAGCCATGACCAATTCCTGGAGATTCTCGGCACTGGGCGACCGCCACCGCGCGCTCGGCTCCCATCTCGAGGATTGGAGCGGGATGGGCACCCCGTGGAGCTATGACGCCGACCCCGAAACCGAATACATGGCGATCCGCACCAAGGCGGGTCTGATGGATGTGTCGGGATTGAAAAAGGTCCA
>JBBRVJ010000100.1:0-13738 GCA_038246975.1 Rhodobacterales bacterium
ACCCCAACCCATTGATCCGGAAAACAGGCCCCGCGTTGGCACCCCCCTACCACCGCCCCAAAGCCGCCTCGTCCGCATCCCGCGCCGCCACCCATTCCGCCCCGCCGACCCCGATCTCCTTCTTCCAGAACGGCGCGCGGGATTTGAGGTAGTCCATCAGGAAATCGGCCGCCGCAAACGCCTCGGCCCGGTGCAGCGCCGCGCAGGCCACCATCATGATCGCCTCGCCCGGCTCCAGACGGCCATGCCGGTGGATCACCAGCGCATCCAGCAGCGACCACCGCGCCACAGCCTGCGCCATCATCGCGGCGATCGCGCGTTCGGTCATGCCGGGGTAATGCTCGATTTCCATCCCGCGCAGGGCACCGCCATTGTCGCGGACCAGCCCGGTAAAAGTCACCACCGCCCCCGCCCCGCCAACCCCGGCTAGAAAGGCGGTGCTTTCCGCGCCAAGGTCGAACGCCGCCGCCTGAACCCGCAAAGGCATGTCAGCCCCCGGTCATCGGCGGAAAGAAAGCCACCTCGCGCACCCCCGCCAAGGGCGCGTCGAACGACGCCAATTCCTGATCCAGCGCCACGCGCAGGCTGGTCGTATCGGCAAAGGCCAAGGCATGGCTTTCGTCGCGCGCCACCAGTTCGGCCACCAGATCGGCGACGGTGGCCGCGTCCGTCTCGACCCGTTCGCGCGGCAAACCGATCCGCTCGCGCACCCAGGCGAAATACAGCACGTCGATCATGCGTCGTCCTTGAGGTACGGCAGCGATTTGCGGAAATAGTCCCAGCCGGTCAACGCGGTCAACACCGCCGCGATCCAGATCAGCCCCAACCCCACGATCGTCGCATAAGACGAACAGCCCCGCGCACCGCAAGACCGGATCGGATCGGCCAGCCCCGCCGTCACCGCCGCCGCGTATTGATCGACCGTCATGCCCTGCCGCGCGATGCCCTCAAGATGCTCCAGCCCGGTGCCCAGAAACAGCACCGCAATCGCCACCATCTGCCCCGTGGTTTTCCACTTGGCCAGCCTCGTCACCGACAACAACCCGGCCTTCGCCCCCAGATACTCGCGCAGGCCCGAGACGAAAACCTCGCGGAACAGGATGACGGTGGTGGGCAGGATCAGCCAGGGGTTCATCCCGGAATAGCCGGTGATGATCACCAGCGCGATCACCACCATCGCCTTGTCGGCAATCGGGTCCAGCATGGTGCCGAACTTGCTTTCCTGCTTCCACAGCCGTGCGAGGTAGCCGTCGAAATAGTCCGTCACCGCCGCGCCCACAAACAACGTCAGCGCAAACCAGTCCGCCCAGGGCCGGTGGAAATACAGGAACATCACCGCAACGCCGGGGGCGGCCAGCAGACGCAGCACGGTCAGACTGTTGGGCAGGTTCCAGATCATGCCACAGGCATAGCGCGGAACCGGGGGCCGGGGGAAGGGGCTAGCCCGCCCCCCCGACCAGTCAGGCCCTGGTCACCTCGCCCGGCATCTGCACCTTGCTGCGCCACAGCGAGTAGAAGATGCCCGCCGCCAGGATGGCAAAGGTGATGCCCAGCGACCACGAGGCCGGGAACTTCTGCCAGCCCATCAGGTCGGCCACAAAGATCTTGGACCCGATGAACACCAACAGGATGGCCAGCGCGTATTTCAGGTAATGGAACCGGTGCAGTACCGCCGCCAAGGCAAAGTACAATGCCCGCAAGCCAAGGATCGCGAAGATGTTCGAGGTATAGACGATGAACGGATCGGTCGTGATCGCAAACACCGCGGGAACACTGTCGACCGCAAAGACCACATCGGCAATCTCGATCAGGATCAGCGCCAGGAACAACGGTGTCATGTGGCGCACGATCTTGCCCGTCTTGGAATCAGGCGCTTGCACGAAGAAGCTGTTGCCATGCAATTCGGGCGTCACGCGGAACCGTTTGCGCATGAACTTCAGGACCACGTTGTTGTTCAGGTCCATTTCCTTGTCATCCGTAAACAACATCTTGATGCCGGTAAAGATCAGGAAAGTGGCGAAGATATACAAGATCCAGCCATATTGCGAAACGAGCGTGGCACCGACACCGATCATGATGCCGCGCAACACGATCACGCCCAGAATACCCCAGAACAGCACCCGGTGCTGGTAAATCCGCGGAATGGCGAAATAGGTAAAGATCAGCGCGATGACAAACACGTTGTCGAGCGCCAGCGTCTTTTCCACGACGAAAGCCGTCAGATATTCGGCAGCCGACTGCGCGCCAAGCTGGTACCAGACGAAGCCTCCGAAAGCGACGCCAAGCGAGATGTAAAGCGCCGAAAGCCTGAGGCTTTCGGACACGCCGATCTCGTGGTCGGTCTTGTTCAGGATACCAAGGTCGAAAGCCAACAGGGCGATGACGATGGCAAGGAAAAGAAACCATAACCAAAGTGGTTTGGTGAGAAACTCGTAGAACAGAAAATCCAAGTGCAACCTCCTTTTGATGAAAAGCGCATCAAGGTTGTTGCCCGTCGAACAGGTCGCCAGCCGGGCCGTCACCGAGCACGCTCGATGCAGTCCGACATCACGATTTTCATCGTCAGAGGGGCCCGGTCCGCATCGGCTATATTGATGCGGCATCGCCCAAAACAAGGGGGCCTCGGCGAAAGTCTGCCTCAGAAGGCGTTCATTACCACAAAAATCGCGGACCGGATCAAGGCATAAGCCACGCTGCCCACGAACCCGACGGCAAAGACGGCGAAAAACAGCCCCGCAATGATCCACAGTCCGTCCCGCTCCAGCACGCCGAGTGCGAACAGGCAGATCGCGATGGAAGGCAGCATGTTGCCCAAAGGGATCGGCAGGATCAGCACCAGAGACAGGATCAGACAGACGAACCCCACGGCCTTCTGGGCAGGCGCCGTGGTCAGCGGCGCCATCCGGTGCCGCAGCAACCGCTCGGCCCGCGCGAGCCAAGGCGTGGCGCGGGTGAACAGGCTGGCAAAGGTGGCGCGGGGCAGGGATCGCCGTGCGATGAACCGAGGCAGCCACGGCAACCGCCCCAGCATCATCTGCGCCGACAGAAACACCAGCGGCAGCCCCAGAACGCCGGCCAGACCGGGCGGCGAAGGCAGGATGTTGGGAAAGGCGAAAATGATCATCAGCGCCCCGAAGGCCCGTCCATGCAATGCCGTCAGCAGGTCGGCAAAGGAAATCTGTGCCCGGCTCTCATCGGCCGCGATCTGCTCCAGCATCTGGGACAGTTTCATCTCCGGAGAGCCGTCAGGGGTGGGCGGGGAGATGTGGTCGGTGTTCTGGTCCATCGACCGGTCCTTCGCAGGCTGCGCGCCTTGATGCGCGCAGCAGGGGTTGAAAATCAAGCGGCATCGGTTGACGTCGCGTAGGGTGCGTGCTTTGCACGCACCGCCCGGCAAGGCAACCAGCGGTGCGTGCAAGCACGCACCCTACGCCAGTGGCACCAGAAGGTTCTGCAAGACCAACGCCGTCACCTTGGCGCTGTCCGCCTTGTCCTGCACGCCGACCCATTCATCCGGCTGATGCGCCAGATGCAACAGCCCCGGCCCCTAGGCGAAGCAATTGTCGAGCCTCCCGATCCTGTCGATATGGTTCCGGTCATAGGTGCCGGGCGACACGACATATTCCGCCGCACGGTGCAGCACCCGGTCGATGGCGGCGGCGGTGGACCGCACGATGGGCGCGTCCGCTATCGGTCATCGTGTGTTACACGTGGAACGGGTCCCGCACTTCGGTGTGGAAGGTGGGCGCCTTGCCCGCACCCGGGCCAGCACGTCGGCGATCTCGGCCTTGACCGCCGCAAGGTCCTCTTCGACCATTTGGCGGCGGTCGATGATGATCCGGCAGCGGGCGGCTGCTCAAGGCACTGGCAGGCCGGTGTCGCCACGGGCCATGTCCGCCGCCCCGCCGTGAATCGCGTCGACCTTCCGCGTCGATTGCCGCGCGCCTTCGGGCACCACGGGCATCGCCGTCATCTTTCCTGCCCGCATCATGCCCGCATCATGGCTGGAGGCGGTCAGCCCTGCCGCCAGACAACTGCAAATCCGCCGATAGGTCTGTCCCCGCGGATTCAGCGTCGGAATCCGGATCAAGTCCGGCGTCAGCCCAATCAGGTCTTGGCGACGGCTGTCAACTTGGGCAAGGATGGTGGCATCGGTCATGGGACCAGATTGCCGGGGCCAGCAGGCCGTGGCAATCTGAAATTCCTTGATCCGGGGGATGTAATGGGGCTTCACATGCCCTAAGTCACGGACACCATTTCAGCGGAGGGCGCGATGGCCAATTTCGACACGCAGATTGAGGAAAGCCAGAAGCAGGTCGCAACCGCGCAGGCCAAGATTTCCGCCATCACCGGGCGGATCGAGGCGGCGCGGGCGAAATTAGATGCGGGCGAGGTGTCGATTGATATCGAAAACGCCACGCTTGACGATGTCCACAAGCACACCGACCTGATGAACGCCAACATCGCCGAACTGATCATGGGGCTGGACGATGTGACGGCGGGCTTTTCCAAAGACTTCGACGAGATGCGGTCGAAAACCGGGATGGAATCGTTCGTCGGCATCTTCTCGGGTGCCAAATCCGAATCGATGCGGCAGGAACGGCTGCGCACGGCGTCGATCGATTCCAAGCTGCAGGACCTGATCGCGAAATCCGATGTGATCGTGCGACTGTTGCAGGGCCAGTTGGACCTGCTGAACGGTCAGAAAACCAAGGTCGAGGTCAATCTGGGGGAAACCCTGACCGAACGGGAAACCACCGTCGGCTCGCTGGAGTCGGTGCGGCGCGAGATTGCCGCGATGGACCCCGGCGTGATCGAGTTGGAGAACAAGATCTCGGTCGAACAGGACGCCGCCGTGCGGACCAAGCTGGAAACCGACCTTGCCGCGCTGAACACCCGCTACAACGCGCTGGTGCAGGACGAACAGGTGAAGCTGGCCAAAAGCCAGACGCTTGAACGATATATCGAAAAGGGCAAGACGTGGATGGATTCGTTGCAGAATCAGGCCGCGACGCAACTGGTTCTGATCAACAAACTGCAGACCGACACCAAACAGCGCGTGGTGCTGTACGAGGCGCTGACCGCGTCGTTGAAAACCGCTCAACAGCAGGACGTCGCCCACCGGATCAACGAGATCGGCGTCAAGACCGACCAGGAGGCGCAGGCGGCCATGGCGGCCATCGGGTCTGCCACCAACGACCGCATGGCGGGGATGCTGGAAAGCCACGAGGAACATATGGTGTTCGCCCGCAAGGTGCTGGAACAGAAGGCGAAGGCGGATGAGCGGTTCGCGCGGCGCTTTGCGGCGATTGTCGAAAAGCACGACAAGAATGCGTATGGGGAATAAGTGGCTGACGTCAAGGACCAGCTTACCAACGACCATGCCGAGCTTTACGACACGCTCACCGCGCGGCGCTATTTTGCCAAATTCGACCGGATCACCGGCCATATGGGCCGGGTCGCGGCGGAGATGGAGACTGAGGGCCGCCTGAACCGCACCGAAACCCGCATCCTCGGGCGGCATCTGACGGCGCTTGCCGCCACCTTTCGCGCGCTCAGCCACAAATACCTGATGACCGGGCGCAGCGAAGGCGTCACCAAGCTGACCTTCGACCGGCACGAAAGCGGCTTTCCGGTGGTACAGGAACTAATGGTGATGGCCGTCGATGCCGCACAGGCCGCCAAACATCTGACCGGCATGGCGTCGGATACGGAACTCAAAGACCGCATGATCCGCCAGATTGTGCGCGATCTGACGGTGCCCACACAGTTGCAATTCGCGCTGTCACAGCGGCTTTATTACGAATCACTCGCCAAGGGCGGCTTGTTCTGGGCGCGCAACGACCCCGACGCGCAATGGATCGAGGATGTCGGCCCCCGCCGCCATTTCCTGACGCATTGGGCAGTCTATGACAGCCAGACCAACCTGCCGGTGGTCTATCTGATGGATGTCGAAGATGGTGGCCGCAAACCCATGCCGACCGATGACCGCCGCTGGCCCATGGTGCAGGCGCATCTGGTGGCACAGTCGCTGGGCGGCCTCAAACTGCTGACCATCGCGCAGGGCTTCGACAAGGATTTCCCCGACCTGCACCCCAAACGCCTGCGCCGCTTCACCTTGGGCCCGATGCACTCCAACGCGTTCACCCTGCAATCCGGCCCGATGTCGGACGTTCTGGCCGGGGCACGCGCGCCCGAAGGGGCGGATTGGGCGCTGGTCTGGACCATCGAGGATCTGCTGTCCGACCGCGAGGAAACCCTCAGCACCGGCTGGTTTTCCGAACAGCCGCAGCAGGTGTTCAAGCTGGACCCGTTCAAACCCGACTCGGGCACCACCCGGATCGACCGCATGGTGATCCTCCCCGAACAACCCTACCAGACGCTGGCCGAACTCGACCCCCCCGGCCTGCGCGACGTGCGCAAGTTCGTCGTGGGGGCAGGGGGCCGAATCATGCCGATCCGCTAACCCAAGCCGCTCAATTTGCATCCGAAATCAAGAGGCCGCCATGACCCCCCGCGACACGATGGAACTGAAGGAAGACACCATCCGCGCGCAGTACGAGGCGGCGCTGAACCTGCTGACCGGGTTCGACCACGCGCCCCGTCTGGGCAAGGCGATGCAGGCTGCTGCCCCCGAACGATCACCCGGTATCGGCACGCGGCCCCGGTTCCGATCCACCACCCCCGGCCTCGTGACCCGATCGACTGCCCGGCCCGGCGGGGTGCGGCTGGTCGAACGGATCGAAAACCTCGGCGACGGGCTGGTGTCGCCGCTGCAAGCCAGCGCCCTGCACGCGCTGCGCCGGGGTGTGGCGATTGCCCTGGCGATGGGCGAAACCTTCGCCGCGCAATCGGGACTGGTCGAGTTGAAGAAGGCCAACCTCGAAGCCCGCCTGCCCGACCAACGCCGCGCCGAATTTACCGAACTGCTGGCCGCCGAGGCGCTGGCGGTGCTTTATACCTTCGCCAACGCCACGGCCTTTCTTTTGGCCCCGCATCTGGGGTCGGTCACGGTCGAACTTGGCACGGTGGACGAGGTGCTGACCGACAATGCTCCGCTGGCGCTGCAAGGGGCGCTGTGGGAACTCGATCAGGACATCGCGGTGCATGCGTCCGACGAGCCCCGCCTGATCGCAACACTCGCCGCCTTCTGCGAGGCGCTGATGGAAAAGGTGGCGCTGCGGGCCGATACGGCGGCGCGGGTTGCGGCGTTTTCCGCCGGGTCGTGGAAGGTCGAGGCGGACGGACTGGTGATTTCCGGCTTCAAACCTGCCCGTGCGGCCAAAGGCGGCGTGCTGACGATGCAATTCAAGAAGCCTACGGACGTCGTGGGCAACCACATCGCGAAATATCAATCGCTGCGGCTGTCAAAGATGTTGATGGCCTATGATTTCGAACGCCGGTTGAATCCCTTTGCCGAATTGGGCGGGTTCATCTTTACCTTTATGGGCGATGGCAAACCGGGGACGGGCAAAACCACGCTGATCCAGATGATGGCGGGATTGCTGAACGACTATTGCAAGGCCGCGGGCTATCCGTTCCGCTATCAGAATTTTTCCATCGACCAGATCGACAGCTATCAGGGCAAATCGGGCCAGAATGCCAAGGCGTTCATCGACAATGTGCTGGACCCTTCGGTGATCGCGTTCGGGACCATCGACGATATTGATCAGGTCGCAGGCAAACGCGGCGACCGCCAATCCTCGGCGGGCCAACAGGAAGTGACGGCGGTGTTCATGGGGGCCTTCGCCGGGGCCAATACGGTGGTGCGCGGCAATTGCACCTTCGGGATGTTTTCGAATTACCCCGAGAATGTGGACGACGCGCTGCGCCAACGGGCCGGCGCGCGGTTTCTGGTGGACGGGCCGATTTCGCGTGACGACTACATCGACATTCTGGCGCTGCTGCTGGGCAAGAATCACGCGATTCCGCTGGGGGACCATGATCTGTTTGCTGCACAGGAAATCAAACGCGCGGTGTCGGCCAGTTTCGAAGGCCACGGCAAGCCGCACGAAGACGGCTTGCTGCGGGTCTGGGACCGGGTGCAGGGTGAAATCGGGGCGTTGGATACGATTGCCAAACTCGGGACTTATCTCAAGGCAATTCAGCAGGCAGACGAACGGTTTACGGGTCGCGCGATCAAGAACATCACCGACGCGGTGAAGGTTCGGGCGATGGATTTCGAGTTGCCGGACGAATGGATGGAAGAGCCGGATTTGTTTCTGTTCAAGCCGTATGATGAAAAGCTGGCGATGATCCGGGGGCTGATGACGCCTATGACAGTCGACATGGTGGTGCAGGAGATCAACCGCTATGCGGATTCGGAATTCCGCTATGCCGACAAGTCGGACGAGGTGGCGATTGCAGGGATGGTCCGGGATTTCGGACGAACCGAAGAGGCGAAGCGGCGGTTTCTGGAGGGGAAGGGGTTAAGCGCGGCTCGCGATTAGGCATGAAAACTTTGCCGCGAACTGCGCGAGACTTTGACTGGCGATTTTCAATGGCAACCTTATAAGGAGCAAGATCATGGAATTTTTTCTAGCGAACCCGAACGTGTTTTTGGCCAATTACGTCGCGCCATTGATCATCGGATATTTGTGTTGCCTGCGTTGGGGCCCGAACCGGGGTGCCCTGTACGGTATGGTGCCGGCGCTGATCGTGGTATTCGTGTTGTTCTACTTTCAGGTCAGCGCAGACACGATGCCGGATGGCAGCGGACGGCTTCGCAACGGTTTTCGCTATATGATGGATGAAGGGATCTTTTGGGTGGCGAGCTTTCTGGTTGGGTGTGCAATCGGGTCGGTTCGGTGGAAATCCCGGAACAAACGAGGTTAGGCAGCAAATCGTGAAGGGAACCGAATGAAACGCCTCATCGAAAAAGGTCTGATGTTCGGCAACCTCGTCGAAGTCTCCTCCCCCCAACTCATCGACCGCTATAACCGCGCGCTGAAACACCTGACCGGCAAGACCACTGCGTTGACCGACTTCCACATCGACATCTCGGGTTATTCCCCCGAAATCGGGGATGAACTCGACGACGACCTCTATCTCAACCCCAACGGCTTTAACCGGCAGTTCATTCTGTTGACCACCAGCCAGAAAACCGCTCCGCTGCTCAACATCAAATTCTCGACCTCGCGCGGGATTCTGCAGCAGTTCCTCGAAAGAAACGAGGCGCAACTGTTTGCCCTGACCGCCCGCGATGCGGTGGCGGGCGAGTTGCAGGGGTCGGTCTATGAAGTCTCTACCCCCGCCAAGCTGTTGGAGATGCGACAGATTACCGTTGAGGCGGATACGATCGGCGGGCATGTGGCGGACGCGGGCAAGCTTGCCGCGCTGATCGACCGGTTCCGCCGCGAACCCGACGGTTGGCGCGACGATGTGCTGATTGCCGACATGATCGAACTGGCGAAAAAGACCGGCGATGTCACGCGGGTGCCGATCAACCTGCCTGCGATGACGTTTCAGCAGCCCTGTTTCTGGACCAGCCATTTTGACGGGCTCTATGTGTTCCGCGAATTGAAATTCCCTGGCGTGATCAGCACAAAAGCCCGCAACACTCTGGGCAATATGCCGATTTCGCCAGTCATGGACCTCGCGCAGCGCAATCAGATTGCCGATTGGCTGGGGCGTAACGGCCTTGTCGAACCCATCGTTCAGGCGCGGGGCATGGATGCGGGGGCGGTGATCCGGCAGAAGATGGACTTCGTTCTGGTCGACGCGGCCGATGCGCTGAACATCGAGATCGGCGATGCGCGGCGGACCGAGTTGCGCAAGATCGCCCACCGCTTGGGCGACAGTCTGCCTGCCGAGTTTCTTGGGCTGTCGGCCTTGCTGCGCTGGGTCGAGGGGGGCGGCGACTGGCCCCGGATCACGTCGGAGCATCCCGCCTATTTCTACACTCTGCGCGCGACGGCGGGGCGCGACCGCGATCTGGTCAACATGCTGCTGGCCGAGTTGTCGCCGATGGACGTCCGGCAGATGTTCATCACCCACAAGGAGTTGTTTTACGCCAGCTACGCCAAATGGTCCGACCGCAAGCGCCAGTATGTGGCGGACTTTCTGGAACGCGAATATGTGGTGGACAAACAGGGCGCAAGAGCCGCGCTGTTCGGGCCGGAGCCGGGTATGAACACGCGGGCCGAGCCACGGGTCACACCAGATGTGGTAGGCCCCTGGGGCGCGTTGCGGGGGGGAGACAGACGATGATTTTTGGCTGGATCAGGCTGGCGTTCGGGGCTTTTGTGGGGCTGACGGTGGTGTATCTGCTGGTGTCGGTCTATTCCAGATCGGTGCGGCGCGAGAAACTGGAGAAACGCTTTGATGACGGGGGTGTGGCGGGCGACCGCGATGCCTATATCGACGCGGGGATGATCAAATACCGCCATGGCTTGCGGCGACGTTTGATCGTGCTGGTCTATATTGTGCCGATCATCGCAGCAGCGACGACGGCATATTTCGTGAACTGAGAAAGGGTTTTTTGGATGTGGACCAAGGTAAAATGGAGTATCCGGATCGCGCTGATCCTGATTGTTGCGGTGTTCCTGAACTATGTGCTCCCACAGCGCGACATCGTGCGGATAACCGGGGTGGAGCAGATTTCGGGTTTTCAGACGAACTGGCCGCTCTTCTTCGCCCAAGCCGATCAGGGCACGGTGGTGCAGGAAACGTTCAGCCTGCGCCTGATCCAGACGGTGCGCAAGCGAACGTGGCTCTTCGGTTCGATCGACCGGCGCGAGCAGACGATGGTTTATCGTAACCAGGATACCGGCTGGATCTGGCCGCCGTTTTTCAAGTTCGACAGTTCGGACCTGCAAGCCGAAGCGGCGCGATTGTCGCAGGAGGTGCCACCCGGCTGGGCGATCGTGACCAGTTACGGCTGGCGGATCATCCTTATCACGGTCTATCCCAACGCGATTTCGATCCGGCCTATCGAAAACCCGGATGTGGTGCTGATCCCATGGATCAACATCATCATTCTGTCCTTCCTCGCCTTCGCCGTTTTCATGCTGCGCCGGATGTGGATGCAGTTCTGGGAGCGGACAGTAGATCCGGCGGTGGCCGAAGCGGGCGAGGCGTGGGACAAGGTCGATGCCCGCGCTGATGCGGTGCGCGATGGGGCAAAGGGTGTGTTCGGGCGGTTCACGGCCTGGCTCGGAACGTGGCGCAGCCCGCGCCGCTAGCGTCGGTTGAACGTCGGGCACGCGTCCCGATGCTGGCAAGGGGGCATGATGCAAAAACCGGGGTCGGTGGCGGCGCTGGACGATCTGGGCCGGGTGCGCCTGTCGCAGCATTTTTATCTGCGTGAATTTCTGTATTCCGAGATTGCCAATTTCCACGGCATTCCGAATATCCCCGACGACCCCGATCTTTGCATCGCCGCAGGCGAGCGGCTGTGCGACGAGTTGCTGGAACCTTTGCAATCGGCTTTCGGTCGGATTGCCATCCGGTCAGGCTATCGGTCGCCCGATGTGAATGGATTTGGCAATGCGCAGCAAAAGCTGGGCAAGGCCGGCTACTCCTGCGGAGCCAATCAGACCAATTACGCGGGCCATATCTGGGACCGCAGGGATGCGGCGGGGAATAAGGGGGCGACGGTGTCGATTGTTGTTCCCTGGTTTGCCGACCGTTATGCGGCGGGCGCGGATTGGCAGGGACTGGCGTGGTGGATTCATGACCATGTTCCCTATTCGTCGCTGTATTTCTTTCCCAGGAATGCCGCGTTCAATATCACGTGGCATGAAGCGCCTGAGCGGCGGATTGACAGTTATGTCGCACCAAAGGGCTGTCTGACCAAACCCGGAATGGCCAATCATCAGGGCAACCATTCCGAGTTTTATAGGGGCTTTCCGGACCTGTAAAAAACCCTACCGCACATCGCGCCCCTGATTGAGGATGATCACGTTGCCGCTGCACACATCCCCGGCTGGCGAGATCAGAAACGCCACCCAGGCCGCAATCTCCGCAGGCTGCATCGCACGCCCATGCGGCATGGCGGAAATCGCGCGGGCCAGCACCTCGTCACTCAGCACCTTGAACAACGGGGTTTCCGTCATCGCCGGGGCCACCGAGTTGACCGCGATCTTCTGTACCGCATAGCGCCGCGCAAGGTCTTTGGTCAGCGTATCCAGTGCGGCCTTGCTGGCCCGGTAATGCGGCGGGTCGAACACATCGAAGTTATAGGCCCCGTTGGACGAAATGTTGACGATCTTCTTGACCCCCTCACGCGGCAGCATCAGGGGCACCGCGCACTGACAGCAATGGAAGGCGGCGCTGAAATTCAACGCCATCTGCGCGTCCAGTTCCGCCGCCGAAATCGCCGGAAACTCGCCCATGTAACAGGTGCCCGCGTTGTTCACCAAGGCGTCGATGCCGCCGAACTCGGACGCCAGCCCGTCAAACAGCGCCGCAATCGCCCTCACGTCGAACAGATCCGCCACGCGGCCGGTGAACCCCGGACCTGCCATCCCCGCCAGTCCGCCCGCGTCGACATCGACGCCCACAACGCGCATCCCCTGCGCCATCAGCGCGGCTGAAATCGCGCGGCCCAAGCCCCCCGCAGCCCCGGTCACCACCGCTATCCGTTCCATCGCCACCCCCTTGTTTCGCGCGAACCCTAACGCCGCCAGCCACAACCGCAACCACTTGACACCGCCGCGCCCCCGGCCTACTCCCCTGCAATTCCCCGGAGGCACAGGCTTCCGGTCCCGCCCCGGTGCGGGATCGCCACCCGTCAGCGCGTTGCGCCCACGGGTGCCGCTTCGCATTGGGTTTTCGCCGCCGGACCCCCATATCCGGCAAAACCAAGGAGCGCGCCGATGTTTGAAAGCCTTTCGGAACGGTTGGGGTCGGTGTTCGATCGCCTGACCAAGCAGGGCGCGCTGTCGGAAACCGACGTGGACACCGCGCTGCGCGAGGTGCGCACCGCCCTGCTGGACGCCGACGTGTCGCTGGAGGTGGCGCGGACCTTCGTCAAGGCCGTCAAGGCGCGGGCGATCGGGCAGGCGGTCACCCGGTCGGTCACGCCGGGGCAACAGGTCGTCAAGATCGTCCATGACGAATTGATCCGCGTGCTGGCGGGCGACGGCGAGCCTGACGCTCTGAAGATCGACAACCCGCCGTCGGCGATTCTGATGGTCGGCTTGCAGGGGTCGGGCAAGACCACGACGACGGCGAAACTTGCCAAACGGCTCAAGGACCGCAACGGCAAGCGGGTGCTTTTGGCGTCCCTCGACACCAACCGCCCGGCGGCGATGGAGCAGTTGGCGATTCTGGCGGCACAGATCGGCGTGGATTCCTTGCCGATCGTCAAAGGCGAAACGGCGGTCCAGATCGCCAAACGCGCGAAAACCCAAGCCGCGATGGGCGGCTACGACGTGGTGTTCTTCGACACCGCAGGCCGCCTGCACATCGACGAAGTCCTGATGGCAGAAATCCAGTCCGTCCGCGACATCGCCCAGCCGCGCGAGACGCTGCTGGTGGTCGATGGTCTGACCGGGCAGGACGCGGTGAATGTGGCGACCGAATTCGACGGCAAGCTCGGCATCTCCGGCGTCGTGCTGACCCGGATGGACGGCGACGGTCGCGGAGGTGCGGCTTTGTCGATGCGCGCCGTCACCGGCAAGCCGATCCGCTTTGTCGGTCTTGGCGAAAAGATGGACGCGCTGGAGACGTTCGAGGCGGAACGCGTGGCGGGCCGCATTCTTGGCATGGGCGACATCGTGGCCTTGGTCGAGCG
>JBBRVJ010000101.1:0-13714 GCA_038246975.1 Rhodobacterales bacterium
ATTCCGTATCTTTGGGATTGCTGGCCCTGAAGAACAGGTCGAGGAAGTAGGCCGCAGTGATGGTCACGGGCTTCAGGAAGGTGATCGTGATGAATTCACCGGGGAAGGTGATTTCGTCGTTCTTGATCCCCAGACCATCGGTCAGGCCCGCCAGGACGCCGACCGGGCCAGGAGCGCCCGAGGCCTGCTTCGGAGCCGTCGGGGAACCGGTCACTTCGTAGGTGGTGCCAGCAACCGAGCCCATCAGGGGCGCGTTATTGGTGAAGTCGATCCGGGCTGCCGAAGCAGACGTGGCAACGCCGAACGCCAGAGCGCCAGCCAATGCAAGAGGTTTCAGTGTAATTTTCATATAGGTTAATCCTTTTCTACTGACACGGCCCCACACCTGTGAGCGTCCGCAATTCCGTTCACAAAAATTAACGTACCATAAACCAAGGGGGAAGGCACCAGATTTCTGCCACAATTCGCTCATAAAATTGTGTGATCCGAGCGCCTTGCCACGGGATTTCTGCACAACACTTGGACGGTCTGAAAACTCCTCGGGGCGTGTTCGGCACGTGATTGTTGACCAGTCTGACACAATCCCATTCCAAATCAACCTTCCCGATGAGAATCACCCGCCTATTCGCCCGAAAGGTGCCGAAAATTGATGAAAACACGCAGAACGCGTGTCTGCTACCTGTCACGATCTGCCCCGTCACAGCCAGCCGGCCCAGTGCATTACCAAGGCATGACAGGCGCGGAACGGGCCGCGAAACACCGGGGCCACAGCGCTTGGGCTCAGGGCGATTCGTCTTGGTCCGGCCAGATTCGGGGGATGTCTGGGGGTGCTTCCCGTCCCGTTCTGCATCCTACCCCTTCAAGGTATGGATCGTGGTATTGATGCGGGGCGCATGACGGCCGAAAAGTCGTGTCGCCGCCTTGTCGATCTGGATACGCCGGGCCGCGTTCCGCCCCGGTGGCGGAACAAAGGCCGCGGCCGCCGGGACCCCGGTTTCCCGGCTGATCCGCCCGATCAGGCTGCGCATCTGCGCCGCATCAAAAAGATCGGAAAAATCCAGATCGATCCGCGGAACCCCGTCCCAAAACGCCCAGAACGCATCGATCTGCCCTCCAAAGCGGGTCTCGGGGTCTGCCGTGGTGTCCCCGACCCAGCGATCAAGCGATTTCAGGATATCAGCGCGCGGGCGGTGAATGGCCAGCACGATCCCCTGCCGGATCAGCGGTCCGAATCTTGGATCGGCCAATGCGGCCGAAACGCCGACAGGATAATGCGTTTTAAGCACATGACCGGCATCGGGGGCCACCGCCCCCAACAGGTCACGCCCCGACCGGGCCTGCTTCAGACATTGGTCCAGATCGACATATAATGGTCGGGTCCGGTAGGCGGGCAGATTGTTCAGGACCAGGTCAATCAGGATATGCGTGCCGCTGCGCATCGGCGTGGCCACGATCAGGTTCGGCCTGCCATGATGACCCGGCGTGCCGGGCGGAGCCACGACACGGGGGTTGGTGAAGGGCAGGATGGTCTTGCCGATGAAGTTGGAAAAGTCAGAAGCGCGCAAGCCGGTGTTCCCTCGCCGGGGCAGACAGCCAGCACCATGGCCGATCAGTGGGTGGGAAGAAAGAGGGGCTGAACGGGCTCATTTGGATGGCGCGCGGCCACGGTGGATTATGTGACTGATGTCTCTGATCCGGTTGCCGTCGACACATTTGAGTTTCGCGGCGCCACCATCAAGGGCCGGCATCTGGCAGGCATGACGATCACCACGATCTTTGCCGGCGGAGCATCCGAAACACTGGTCTGGCGCAACTGCCGTCTCGTGGGGTGCGATGCTGCCGCTGAAGGCGTGATGTTCGCGGCCATCAGGGGGAGGGCCCATCTATCGCCATGCCTTCAAACTCCGCCCGTTCGATCCCGCCACGCGGCTGGCCTTCGACCTTGGGAATTACAGCGGGGGGAGCCTCGACAAATTTGCTGTCTTCCGCTTTGGCCTCTCCACATCCTGCTGTCCGATCGTGCCGCTGGGGTGATCTGGGGGCTATCTGATGGCAACCGGCTGGCCTTGGTGCCAGCATGGCCGCCCTGCTGCGCCGCCGCCGCCGGGTGAAGCCCGTCTGACCGGTCAGGCGCCTTATCCGCCCGCTATCAATAGCGCCGCCCGGCTTCGGACGTCCGGCACACATGGGTCCACCCGGATCGCAAGGCCCTGAACGACAGGGAGACCAAGGCCTGGCGATCCGGCGGCTGGCCACTTGGGAATGGCGGTTGATAAGCCGAAGAAATCAGACGATCTTGCCATCAAGCGGCAAGCCATTTGGGAAACGTCCGATGATACGTTCGAGTGATGCAATTCGTCTGAGTGCAAATTCGCCCGGAATTCCCGAAGCGGAAGGCGTGGACGTGCTGGTGCATGTCGGCCCGCACAAGACCGGCACGACATGGCTGCAGAAACAGTTTTTTCCAAAGCTGGAAGGCGTCGTGTATACAGGAGATGTACCGCGCATCTATTCGGCTTTCATGGCTGGCCGCTTTGGCAAATTCTCGCTTGATGCGGTTTCGAAAGCCTTGGGGCCAGACCTCAAAATTGCGCACGAACGCAAGCAACCTCTTGTCATATCAGCCGAAGTTCTTGGCGGACGGCCATTTGGCCAGATGTCTTTGCGCGAGGTTACGGCACACCGGATCAAGGCCGCCTTTCCAAACGCAACAATCATGGTTTCTGTCCGGGAGCAAACGGCGATCCTGAATTCCATGTATGGGGAATATCTGCGCTATGGGCACTCGTCAAAGTTGCAGGATTTTATCAATCAAGAGACTGGAAACCCGAATATCCAGCCAGTTCTGGAGATCGACTACTATGATTATGTGGAAACGCTCGATTTCTATGAAAGCGTCTTTGGCGTCGGCAAGGTGATTGTGGCCCCGCTCGAATGGTTTACCAAGGCACCGGAAGCCCTCGCTCAACGTTTGGGTCAGGCGCTCGACGCTGAAATCTCGCTTCAGGTGAACGCGATCCGACGTTCGCAAGAGAACCCCGCATTTTCGCCGATCGCGCGCCACGTTCAGCGGTACCTCAACAAGTTCTATCCGGCGGACACCAGAAACCGGACCCGCAAGAATTTACGCTTTGCGCCGAACACGATTGCCAGCAAGATCGACCGTCTGGTGCCGGACGGCATGCGAAAGCGCGGGTTGGCGGCGCAGCAAGACCTGATCGCGAAGATGGTCGGATCAAGGTTCGCGCAGTCCAATCGTGACCTTGCCAACCGTACCGGCCTTGATCTGGGGTCCCTTGGATATGAAGTGGCGCCTTGATGGCAGCCAGAGTGGCCCGCCGGGGTCTTGAGCGGCAGTCCGGTCAGAATTCGTTGTAAGGCGAGTCCCGCGGGCACGGGCGGCGGCCAGGCCTTCGGTCACCCGCTGGCGGATCACGTTGCGTTCCATTTCGGCAAAAGCCGCCTGAATCTGCAGGAATGCCCGGCCGGTTGGTGTTGTGGTATCCATCGGCGCGTTCAGCGCGCGAAAGGCGATGCCGCGGGCGGCCAACTGGTCGATCAGGGTGATCAATTCGCCGGCCAACCGCCCCAGCCGGTCCAGATCCAGCACGACCAGCACGTCACCGGTGCGCAGAAAATCCAGACAGGCCGCAAGGCCCGGCCGGTCAGCCTTGGCGCCCGAGGCGCGATCCTCGAACACCCGTTCGCACCCGGCAAGGGTCAGGGCGTCAAGCTGACGGTCCAGCACCTGCACACCTTCGGCGGTGGATATCCGTGCATAGCCGATCAACCCCATGCCCCTGCCTCCGCCCGATGTGCCACACTCACGACAAACCTATTTGGCAGGAATATTATCGGCAATTGTTTATTGCGGGTTTTTCATAATGATTGCCGTCACCAAATCCCGTCATCGGGCCGAACCGGACCGGTCCCCGACAAACATGTGTTTGTCGTGATTTTAACAGGGTGATCCCGGACAGGCCGGGCGCGGCTTTTGTTCGCAAAGGGTCACAGCAGCAGACGCGACTCGAAGGCGTCAAGATGCAGGGCCGATGTAGGCCGCCGCTTTTCATGTGTCCCGCTTGCTTGGTCATCGTCTTAGCTCGTGATGTGATGTCTGCACCGCTTCCTGCTACATATGCTAGAAAAACTATCTGTTGAGTCTGGGGCAGCAAAATGGTGTGACGGCCATCATGCCGAAATCCGCCGAGGCATGGGCGGAGTCCCACCATGATCTTGCGGATGTGACGGTTTTTCCGGTTGCACCGGCTTTCATCGGGGGTGGGACACATAGCCTTGACCCAAGGGGTGAAGACCATGATCCTGATACTCGGCGCTACATGACTGGGAAAATGTTATAGAGGATGTTGAGATGAGCAACGCACTGATTGTCAGTTTGAAGAGAAGCGCAAAGCGCATTCTGCGGCCCTATTTTCAGCCGAACCCGGCCTCCGTGATCTACTTCCTTCATATCGGCAAAAATGCCGGCTCAAACATCGGCGCAACTATCGACGCGATCAAAAAATCAAGCAACAACGTTTGATTTCAGAAGGTTGGGCATGGTACGAGGCTGAAGGACATACCGGAGAAGGCACCGTATTTCTTTTCCTTGCGGTCGCCAATCACCCGCTTCCGTTCCGGTTTCTACAGCCGCAAGAGGATGGGGCAACCCAAGAATAATGTGCCGTGGTCTGCATGCGAAGCCCGTGCTTTCGAACAGTTTGCGGATGCCAACGATTTGGCGGAAGCGCTTTTTGCACCCGGGCAGTTGGGTAGGGACGCGACTGCGGCGATCCTCAGCATCAGCCATACCTCGATGAACCAGGTAAGTTGGTTCGAGCGTTGGGGGCATGCACTGGTGGTACGACCTCCTGTTTGGATCATACGACAGGAGAATTACGATGCAGACATGAAGGAATTTCTGCGTCGGATTGACCAACTCAACCCTCAAGCCGTCAGCCATAACCCTACGGCGCGCCATGCAAACGATTACTCTGGTGTGCCGGACCTTTCACAGGCCGCCATCACGAACCTGCAAAAATGGTATTGTCAGGACTTTGCATTTTACGATTTGTGTTAGGATTGGCTTGAAAAACACCAGAATACTTCTGGCGAAAGCCCTGTAAACCAGCAAGGTTTCAGACGTTAAGCAACGACTTTTGTGGCCAGTCCGGTGACGTTGCCCCCAACTTTTATCCAGCGTGAGCAAGACTCCAAGTTTGAGTTTTGCCGCTTTTGGCGGGTTGGGCAACGGGAATCAGATCACCCCGCCGTTGCCCACAAAGGTCATGTCATCCGTCGATGTCAGCCCCCACACCTCTGCGGCGCAGCTTTTCGGGGTCGGGGCGGTTGATGCCCTAGTCTGGGAAAATGGAACCCGAGCCGCACAAGCTGTGACAATACCGACAAAAAGCGCGGCAGCCGGTCCAACAAGGAATATGAATACAGCTGCTTCTCGGCCTTCAAGATCGCCTCGGTGACGGTGGACTACACCCCGCCGCCGCCTCATCCCGCATCCAGCAGCGCCATCAGCGCTCCAACACGCTTCGGAGTAATCCTTGGGTCACTGCCGCAGGAGATCACCCGGACGAACTCGATCCACGCCTGCTCGTTCGCGGTCAGCTGGTCCCACGGTCCCGCTGGTCCCGTCGGTAAAGTGAGCACACCACCATCTTCACCATCGTCTTCCTGCGAACTCATTTCCCGAAGATCCCGCGCAAGGCAGCACGTGAACGGGCAGCAATCCGCGGGTCGGTGTTGTCGGATGCGTCGCGCAGTGCGTCCAGCCAGCCACGCTCGTTCTCCGTCGTGGGCGTGCCAAAGATCTCGATGATCGCCTTCGCTGCGGTCACGCCGACAGCCTGGTCGAGCGCCAGACGCATCAGGAACGCCGGATCGACCTCCAGCGCCTGCGCCAGCGACGGCACCCGGTCGAGCGGCACCTTGTTGCGACCGTTCTTGAGGAAGGTCATCATGTTGGCGTTTGCGAAGCCAGCCTCTGAGGCGATCTCGGCCTGGGTCTTGCGATGCGACAGGTCGCGCACCCGTTCAGCGATCAGCTTCGCGGTCGGGGTATTCTGATAGGGGTTCATCGTGGTTTACTCTCATGTGGTTGATCACATGACCTACCTACCGCGACGCTTCAGCGCGTTCGGGTGGGAGTTCGCGGTTTCTGCAGGGATGTGCGAAGTCCTAGAAAAACTGAGCGAATGCGATGGGGGTGCTTCGGGTGTCCGCAGACCGGGGATGCCTGAACCGTCCAGTCCCATGATGAAGCTGGTTTGGTGAAAAGACCAAAGCGAAGCGAACATGCTACGTGATCTCTGACATTTTGGTGTATTTGCCAAATTTGTTGGCAATCGCGCCTTGATCTGTTAGGTTTTGGCAAAAGAACCAAAATGAAGATCAGAGATGAAGATACATACAGCTACGGAACTCGGAGGGCTGATCCGCAACCGGCGTGAGAGCCTGGATATCCGACAAGGCGATCTCGCCAGTATCGCCGGGATCGATCAGGGTAACCTGTCCAAACTCGAACGCGGAAACGCCACAGCCACGCTCGAAACCTACCTCCGCCTGTGCAGGGCGCTCGGTATCGACATACTGGCAGAGCCGCGCACATGAGGTTGGATGTCTGGCTCGAGGAGCGCGCAACGCCGGTGGGACGCCTCATACGTGCGGCCGACATGGCGCTGAGCTTTACCTACGCCAAAGGAGTGGCACCAAAGCACCAGCTGTCACTGTCGCTGCCCCTGGGCTCACAGGCGTTCTCTGACGCTGCCTGCCGGGGTTACTTCGCCAATTTGGTCTTCGAGGGTCCCCAGCTCGATCAGGTTCTCGACAGCTACAAGCTGGACCGGGGCGACGTGGGTGCCCTGCTTTGGCATCTCGGTGCTGACTGCCCAGGGGCTATCTCTGTGACGCCCGAAGGCACCGGTCCCGGCAAGACGCCCGGACGCTTCCCGCAGGACTATGAGCTTCTCCAGCAAGAGCAGCTGCACCAGATCGTCCTGTCGCTCCACCTGAACAAGCGCCTGCCCGATCCAGAACGGAACCCGTCGCCACTGGCCGGCGTGCAGGGCAAGATCGCCGTGGTCGAACACGAGGGGCGCTTCTACGTCCCCTCGGCGCAGTCGCGGGCACCGACGACCCATATCCTGAAGGTCTCTCCAGCCGATGATCCTCAGATCACGCGCAACGAGGTGGCGCTGCTGAAGATCGCAGAAGCGTGCGGGATCAAGGTCGCACCTTGCACGGCGCTGCAGTTCGACCTGGAGGGGCGGTCTGTCAACGCCCTGGTGTCGACGCGATTCGATCGGGAGACTCAGATCGTCGCTGGAGACGGGCTGATCACCCGCGTGCACTCCGAAGACTTCTGCCAGGCGCTCGGCCTGCCACCGGGCCTGAAATACGAGCGGGACAGCATCAATCCTGAGAACAAGTTCTCGGCGGCCGCCGTTGCAACCATCGCGCGACAGGCGTCGGTGCCCACCCTTTTCCAGCGCGACTTCCTGCAGCATGTCTTATTCAACCTGCTGGTCGGCAACTCGGACAACCACGGCAAGAACGGCTCTGTGATCCACCGCGGAGGCGCCACGACGCTGGCTCCGCTTTACGACGTCGTCCCGGTCATCATGGACCGCAATGTCACTCACCGCCTTGCGTTCCGACATGGTGCAGCAGACTTTGCCGAAGACTTCAGCCAGGACAACCTGAAAACACTTATGCTCGACCTCGGTTTTGGCAAACCGAGGGTCGAACGCATCGTGAAGCAGGTCAAGGCCGTGGCTTCGCGCATAGCCGAGGTAGCACCGACATTGGCGGATAAAGCGCTGGCGGATGCGCTCTACTCTCAGGCCCAAGCGGTCGAGGCCGCTCTTGGCGCGGAATTTGATCTACCCGTCCGTGATTACTTTAATCGGATCGACCGGGATGAAGCGCAAAAACCGGCAGGCGGCTGGACCGGGTTCAGTTGATCCAAGTTGGCCATCTGCTTGCTACCTTGTCCGCAGGTCAGCCGTGCCTGAACCGTCCAGGGGCGTGAGACGACGGCGTTCGATGTTCAACGCGCTTGTCTTTCGTTGAACATGCCCCTTGGGGATTACCTCATCAACGCCAACCCTTGGCAGGAGCCCAGTCAATGGACGTTTTGGGCTGAGTTTTTGACCACGGCGAAAACGACCGTTCTTGGTCATCTGGAGCAGTATCCCGCAGCCTCGATCCGGGGGGGCGGTATGCCGGCCAGTTCGGGTGACGCGCGGCGGCGTTCAGCCAATCGAGGACAAACGCTTCGGGACTGTCCCAAAGCGCCAGCTTGTCCAGATGAATGAAGTGCGATCGGTAGCCGGTTTCTGTGACGGGTATCCGCTCTTTGGCATGCAGCTCAGGGTGGTCAAACGGCCCACCAAAGCACTGAAGGTGGTGTGAGAGGGTGATGCTTATGCCCTCCCATATCAGGGTGGGCATAAGGGCCTCCGGTAAGAAAGGGCTTCCGGAGCGATTATAGCATTACGTAAATAAAACCCGATAGTTGCCGGGTGTGATCAGGCAGTCGAACCTAAAACCGATCAGGCCAGAGGCCGGCAGTATGGCGGAACGCCAGAATGTCGACCGCACCGCCCTCGACCCGGTAGACAAGGATGTAGGACGCATGCACGACGAATTCGCGGGTGCCTGCCACGCGTCCGGGCCGACCGATCATCACTTGGGCGGGCAACGTCTTTGATACAAACAGCAAGACACGATCACGCAGCCGGTTGGCGTCTTGCGGGTCATCAGCGCGGATCCGTTCGGTTACATCTGCAACGTCACTGAGCGCCTGTGGCGTCCAGTTCAGAATCATGCGCGGGTTGGTTTAGGCATCGGTAGCGGATGATCGGTGCCAAGCGACATCAGGTAGGCGGCGGCACGATCATGGTCGACAAGGTCTCCGGCATTGGCTTGCGCCAAACCGGCTTCGACGGCCGCCACGAAGGCTTCCTCGTCCGCGAGATACCGTTCAACGGCTTCGTTCGTCAGGAACGATTTGCTGCGCCGGGTGACGGTCGCCAGCCGATCAAGGCGTTCCTTCACGTTGGGTGAAGTATGGAAAGTGACGGTCGCACGGTTGACCATGGTCACATGTTCGCTTGGTTGATTCATATGTACACATGATAACACATCGAACCGACAAGACAAGCCAAGGTGGCTGGTCAGGCTGACGGTGCCTTGCATCAGGCACACCACAGTCTGCGCCGGCACGGGACAGGCGAAAAAGGCCGTCAGAGGTTAAAATTCCGGTTAACATCGGCTTAACATCGGGGGCGCGAATGTTAACTTAGCTTAACATAACCACATAAACCTTGTCCAAAATGTTAAAGTGACAGCTAATTTGTGCCACGAAATGCATGTTCTGGTGACGAAACGCGCATCAAATGTTAAGGTGCGATCGCAACAAAACGCTTGTTTCATTGGATTCAGCGTGGATGGATTAACACAAACGTAACATTTTTTGAGGCAGATTTTTATTTTTCCGCATCATAGCCACTGAGCGAAGAGGTTCTTCGAAACATAATCCACGTCAAAGCGGTCTTCCGCGGCATCAAAACGAGGCCAGGAAAAGATCGCGGAAATCAATTTTGACCCGACGGAACAGAATTTACAGGCGCCCAGACCCAGCGTGCAATTGGAAGATCTACGGGATCGCACAGGAGGGGCCCAGACGGTCATCTGTCAGGTGCATCGAGCCCACACCAACAGAGATATCGAAGAAGCACCTCAGCGGCCACCCCAAGGAGTCGCAGTGGTATTGCAGTGTGCTGTCGAGAGACGGCCATCAAACCTTGATGCTCCGAGAAATCGAAAGCATGGACTGATGCCGTGCGCTGCAGTCGTCTTGCCCACGCCCATCTGCGCCCTTGATCCTCCACCTCCCATGGCAAGGTTGATCTGGGTAGAGAACCAAGCAGGTTTCTTGCACGGATGCAGAACCTCAAATTCATGTAGCAAGCGCCAGAACTCGGTGTCTTCAAAGGATCAAGAGCGCACGCGCGCATCATGACCCATGCCATGTACATCCGCCAACGCGCCGAGCTGGCGACACAGGGAAGGTGACACTTCAACTTGGCTCAGAGGGGACATGTCGCCTTTGCGCCTGTAGAAAGCGATCTGATAATTTATCTTATGTTAAATATTGTTGAAACTGCGGAAACGCTCGTGGATCCAGTCTCTTCACCAAAGACGGTGCTCTGTCCGTCGTCGACGTCAGCGCCTTCACATCTCCGGCGCAACTTTTCGGAATTGGCGCAGTGGGCTCTGACGCAATCTGGTCAAGGTCGATCCCAGACTCGGGAAGCTGAAAAAAACCGATGCTGCTGGCCGGGTTGGGTGATCTGGCCGCCCTTTATGCATCCTCGGGCGCGACCCGCCCCCGCGGATCGATCAACAAGGCCAGCACCCAGCCAGAGGCAAAGCCGCCCAGATGGGTTTCCCAGGCCAGTTGCCCATCCAGCGCCCACCACAGCGCCAGATTGATCGCCACCAGAAACAGCGCCATCCGCGCCACCGGCCACAGCCGCGCGCGCAAGGTGAAACGGTCGATGTAGTCCCAGGCCAGCAGCCCGCCCGCCAACCCGAACAGTGCGCCGGATGCCCCCACCATCGGACTATAGGTTTCCGCCAGCAGGCCGAACCCCCCTGCCCCCCCCAGCATCGACCCGGCATACAGCACCGCCAGCCCGCGCACCCCGATCCGTTCGGCCACCAACGGGCCCAACGACAGCAGGGTCAGCATGTTCGTGATCATGTGCACCGGACCGCCATGCAGAAACCCGTAGGTGACAAACATCACCCAACCCTGTCCCGGGAAGTTGGGCTGCCAGCCACCCCGCACCAGACCCGGCCAGAAGGCGCCGTTTTCAAAAACTGTCTGCCGCAGCCGGGCAACACCCGAAAGCCCGTAATCGCCTAGGGTCAGGGCCACCTCGATCAGCACGCAAATCCCGATCAGCGACCAGATCAGCCAATGGCCGGGACGATCCTTGGACGGATGATCCTTGGGGGGGGGCGCGGCCTCAGGGCCGGAAGAGGAAGCGGCGCTCGACATTCAGCGACAGCGTGGTGATGCTGGTCCCGCGGACCCCGTCCTGATAGATCAGGCGCTGGTTCAATCCGGCCGACAGATCCCAATCCTTGGTCAGGGCATGGCTGTAACCGACGCCAAGATCGATCCGCTGGTTGTCGCCCGTCCCGCCCTGCACATCGGTATCGGCAAAACCCAGATTGATGTTCCAGCGTGACGCCTCGTTGATCTGCTGGTCATAGCCCAGCGTCAATCGGGTGCGCAGGGTATCCTGATCGTCGGCATTCACCGTCGCCGTGCGTTGCAGGCTGGCATTCAGCACCGAGGTCGGCGTCAGCTGGCGGTTCAACGACAAGGATGCCACCGGCGACGTTTCGCCATTTTCAAACCGCACCACACCCAGCGACGCCGCCAGGTTGCCGTTGCGCAATGTCATACTGCGACCGACGTCCAGAACGGTGCGCCCGCCCGTCACCGCGAATTCGCGGCGCAGGCCAAAGGTCAGGTTGCCGTTTTCCAGCGCGCGCGCCAGTTGGAACGCGCCATCCAGACCGTCGGCCGAGGTCGTGACCCGGGGACCGGGCACCAGCGGATCGCGGATCGTCTCGATCTTGACGGTGCTCAAATCCGCCGACAGGCTCCAGACCGGATCGATCTGCGTATCGGCACCGACGCCGAACTGCGTCGTGGTCCGATCGGTGCGCAGGGTATCCTCGTCATCGCGCAGAACCTGGCTGGCCGTCAGACGCAACCGCGCGGTCGGCGTGACGTCAAAACGCAACGTGGTCTCGGCGCGGGTGGTGGTCGAGGCAAAGAGGTTCGGGTTGATGGTGTCGGCATAGTCGCGCCGCGACCAGGACAGCAGCGTGTCGGTGCCGAACAGCGCATCCTTGCCGGTCACCAGCCGCACACTGGCCGAGGCCGAGGTGCGGCGCCCGATATTGGCGATGACCTCGTCATCCACCTCGATCTGGTCGACGGTGTTGTTGTCCAGCTCGATCTCGGAATAAGCGGTGTCGAATGACAGGTCCGCTGTGCGCGATGACAGCAGGTAAGCAAGGCTGGCGTTTGGCCGGACCAGATCGACGCCGTTGCGATCAAGTTCCAGATCGGCCCCGCCACGGATGCGGAACACCTGATTACGGGTGGTGCTGTTCAGGCCGAACGACAACCCCGCGCGGGCAGTCACATCTTCCGATGCGGCATTTCCGGTTCTACCGATCAGCCCGGCAGAAAAATCGATCTGGGCAAACAGACCGCCGGCCTCGTTGTTTTGCGCCAGCGCCAGGCTTCCCGCGCAGAAGCAGCCGACACTCAGGACAGTGGCACCCGCAACAAGCGGCCGGCGCCATACTGTCATCCTGCCTCTGACCACTGCCGTCATGTTTTGCCCTCTGCCCATGTCGGGACGGGTCTGTTGACCTCGTCGCCCCGGAGGGGACCTTTGCGGACCCGCCCAGCCTTTATAGTCCGGCCCTCGTCGTATGGCCTGCGTCGTACGGCCTTCTTATTCGAACAGGCGCCGTTCGGGAACCAGGATCACGTCGCCATCGGCCAGAACGACATCGCGCGCCATCGACGCGCCATTCGCCAGCGCCTTGTAGTCAAACTGATACAGCGTCTGCTGACCGGTGGCCGGATTGGTCCGGCGCAGCTGCACGCGTTTTGTTGCCGCAAAATTGTTGAACCCGCCGCCCTGCGCCAGCGCCTGCAACAGCGTGGTGCCGGGCTTGAGCTCGGCCAGACCGGGCTTGGCCACGGCGCCCAGGAAATAGATGCTGATCGTCACCGGCGGTGCCGCGGCCTGCGCTGCGGCGGCAACCACCGGGCGCAACTGGCGCACTGTCACAAAGACATTGGGCGGGCTGGCGAAATTCGATGCGATCTTGCTGGAGATGGTGCTGGCGACCTCGACCGTGGTCAGGCCGCGGGCCGCCACGGTTCCGGCGAACGGAAAGCTGAAGCGGCCATCCGGCAGCACCAGAACCTCGCGGTTCAGGGTCGTATCCTCGAACACCTCGATCGACAGCACGTCGCCGCTGTTGACCCGGTAATCACTCTGCGCCACCGCGGCACCAGCGAAGACGATGGCGAAAATGGCCAGAAGAATCGCGCGCATGGCCTGTTCCTTGTGCAATTGCTGCCCCTTAATGCCTTGTCCCGCATGGCAGCAGAAGAGGTTTTATCCACAACGCCGCAAATTCCGCCGCTGATGTTCCCCTTGGGCCACGCAGGCCCCGGCAGGCATCCGCTGCTGCATGTGCCGCAAGTTTGCCAATCTTTAACCAAATTTTAATGATTCCTTAAGGATTGTGACAAACAAGGAATTCCCATGCTGCATCAATCCCACCTGATCCCGGCGCAGGCGCTGTCCGTTCGGGGCTCCATTCCGCGCGAAATACCCCATGACATCCGGGGCACGCGACAGGCAATCTTCTTTCTGCTGCGGCGCGCGGCAGTCCCGTCTGGCCAACCGATGACGCCGCCAGCCCGGGCCCCGCTGATGGATGCCGACAACTTCGTGTTTCAATTCTGACCGGACAATTCTGACTGGACAATTCTGATCGGACCGGCCTGACGCAGCACCGCGGTCAAGGGTGTCTTGCGGTGATCAGGGGCCGTGATGTGCCAGAAAGACGCGCAAGTTCAGTGTAA